>JBLIRF010000099.1:0-6613 GCA_049472175.1 Thermoplasmatota archaeon | reverse complement strand
GTTCGGGGGGTGCGGTCCCACCTTTGAGCCACGCTCCTCTGCCCGCCAATACTCCAGCCTTTGAAATGATCATTTCAAACCTTGGTCCGGTTGGACGAGAGACAGATTATCGGCCTCATTGGGCGAAAATGAACCTTTTATAAGGTAGGTTGGTAATCATCACCGGAGCGATATGATATACCCGAGATCGGGTCCATCGAGTGAAGGATCGATGAGATACAAGGGATCCAAATAGGTGTGTTTTTCCGTGAGGACGGCTATCTTTCACAACTACATGGACAATATTGGCGGCGCAGAGACCGTCGGCCTGGTCCTTGCCAAAGAACTTGATGCTGACATATACACCACAAATATGGACCTTTCCAAGGTGCACAAGATGGGGTTCAGAGACCTGCGGATCCACTCCATAGGGAGAGTACCTCTGAATGCCCCCTTCAGGCAGCAGTTAACACTTCATAGGTTCAGAAAGCTGGACCTCGGCGATCGATATGATAATTTCATAATAGCCGGTGATTGGGCGATGTCCGGAGCCGTCAATAACAAACCCAACCTATGGTATGTACACTCACCCATAAGGGAGATATGGGACCTGTACGAGTTCACCAGGAAGAACTCGGTCCCCTGGTCGTTAAGACCTATCTTCGACATCTGGGTGAGATACAACAGACGCCTCAATCTTAAGAACCTCTCCAATGTTGAAAAAATAGCCTTCAATTCCCGCAATACCCAGGAAAGGGTGAGAAAATATCTCGGGAGGGAGGGAAAAGTCATCTACCCCCCCGTCGCGACCGGTGATTTCCATTACAAGGGAAACGAAGATTTCTGGCTCAGCGTCAACAGGCTGATCTACCACAAGAGGGTCGATATACAGATGAGAGCATTTTCCAGGCTTCCTGGTGAAAGGCTGATCATCGTTGGGTGCTTTGAGGGATCAAGGCATTTCCGTCAATATGCCAAATATATCGAGAGCATAAAACCGTCCAACGTGGAGATATTGACCCAGATGGACAGGGAAGGGATGATCGACCTTTACTCGAGATGCAAGGGGTTCATCACGACATCGAAGGATGAGGATTTCGGCATCACACCAGTTGAAGCCATGGCATCGGGCAAGCCGGTCATAGCTCCAAGGGAAGGAGGCTACAGGGAGACCATCATCGATGGGGTGACGGGAATTCTGATCGATGACATAGATCCCCAGAAGCTTATCGATGCAATAAGATCGATGGGTACGGAGCCAGAAAGCTACAGGGAGGAATGCGTTAAACACGCAAGACAGTTCGATCAGAGTGTTTTCGCAGGGAAGATCAAAGAGCAATTGAAGGAACTCGAAGATATGCCACGGCGTTGACCAGAGGGACACACTGGATAACTGCAAAGGGATCCCGATGATGAAGATGAAAATGGTGGACGGACCTCTCGAGGAAAGCCCGCCCTTTGACATTTCAAAATGTCTATCCGTTGTCATCTGCGTGAAGAACGGAGAGGATACGATAGGGCATCTGCTGGAATCGATAAGCTCCATTCCACTGAGGGATCTGATAGTGGTTGACGGTCTATCGAAGGATTCAACCTTGGACATCTGCAAAAGATACAGGACCCGTATACTTTCCGACGAGGGAAATGGTCTGGCATTTGCCCGCCAGATGGGGGCTGAGCATGCCAGCGGCGATATCATTGCATATATTGACTCTGATACCCTGATACCATCGTCCGAGGTACTGGAGAAGATGTGCGCCGAGATGATCGAGAAGGAATGGGGAGCCATCCATCCGAAGGTGGTCGATCCGCGACCGGCCAAGAACATATGGGAGAGGGCACAGGATGATTATTACAGGACCACGTTGAACAGGGAAGGGGAGAGGAGATACGTTCCATGCATGATATGCCTCATGAGAAGGGAGCTCGTCCTGGAATACGGGTTCGATCCTGCCTTCACATTCGGCTCCGAGGATGTCGACCTGTACCACAGGTTATGGAAGGACGGGGTCAAGATCGGCGTGTCAAGAGAGGTTGCATATCACCTTCACCGTTCAACATTCAGTGACCTGTTCCATCAGAAAATGTCGTACGGATCGGGTGATATGAGGTTCATAAGGAAGCACGGGACCTATCTATCATTGACCACCCCGGCGTACATCCTGCTGCTCGGAACCATTATAAGCCTGAAGACCAAAAAGCCCCAGCATATCATATTCTACTTGATCTGGAGCATCGCCCTTATGTTGGGTATGATCAAGGGTCTGTTCAGAAAGAGATGAAGGGACCGATATTGGATGGTCTATGGGCGATCGATGATTCAGGAGATACGTCTTTGGAATTTCGCCTTCCTCAGATGCTTGAGGCCCACCATATAGAAATTCTTCCTCGAGCCATCATAAACGTAGTGATGGGATATCGTGTCTTTACTGTGAGGAGCGAAGGATATCTGATGAAGGGGGGATAGACGGCGGGCGAGTCCCGGGATTTTCGAAAGAAGGACCGCATGGCCTGTCTGCTCCATCCATCCGTGGTGCGGGAAATCATGTTCATGACACAGTCCAAGGAACCTTTCGATCAGCTCCGCATCATACCGTTCCAGGGGGACATTCATCAGTCCAGAGTTCACGTTGGATATGATGTCCATCCCCAGTTCTTTTCCGAGGGTCTCCGGATCGAAAGAGTAGGAGGACCTGTAGTCGCTCATGAAGAAAGCACGACCGTTCTTCAGGTGATCGAGGACCTCATTCGACCTTTTGAAAAAGAGGAGGTCCGAATCCAGGAACATCACGCTGTCAGCATTGCAGTATCTGTAGAAATCGAACAGCTTTATCGAATGGAACATGAAGCGTTCGAACCTGTATTCAATGGCATACCTCCTTCCCTTCAACCAGCTTCTCATCTCTTTATCGGCATCCTTGAGTCGGATGATCCTGCATCCTGCGAAATGGTCCCTCACGGTACTTGCACATACATCGTCGAAAGTACCGTCCTCATGGACCACCAGCATGGGATCGATGCCGTTGAAATGATAGAAGCTCTTCAGGCTCCACAAAGCATCGATGAGGTCCCTCTTGCATGTGAGGATATGTAATTCGAACCCCTGGTCTTCCCTGCACCTCACGGGAGCCGTTCTCAATATCCTGTACCTGAACCTGTTCCTGTAGTAATTCAACCTGAACTCTACATCCCCCAGGAGCAGATATTTCCAGGTAAAGTCCTTGATGGCTGCCAATGATCTCCAGAGGACCGAATCATCATTCCTTCTCTTCTCTATCTCTCCGGTAAAGGGAACATCCATGGTCCGACTTCCATTTATGCGGGGATCAAATGCGGGATAGACCTCGAAGATTATATTAATCTCTCTTATAGGTTATCGGTACCCATCGATGCATCACTGGATGATGATAAATATCTCGACGGGAATTACCGGAACCGAACGGTTCCATGAACTTCCGGGACCTTCCCTGATGATATGAAGGAAATGGTCGAGGGATCATGAAGGATAGCGTGCTGGTCTCCCTAACAGACAGGAACTACATAGATCCTGTTAAACAGCTTTTCTCGAGCGTGTATCACAATGCCGGATGGCAGGGGGACTACCTCCTATTGTGCCATGATGTGGATGAAAAGGATATGCAATGGTTCTCGGATAGAGGGATCATCACAAGGGATGTTGCCCCTCTTTACGACAGGGATTTCGAGCATTTTCCTCCCACTATACTTTCAAAACTCTACCTGTTCGACAACTATTTCAAGGGCTGGAAGAGGGTCTTGTTCCTCGATGGTGATATAACGATCAAGGCATGCCTCGACGGAATGCTCGATCTCCCGGGTTTCTCCGCTGTGGAGGATGTCCATGCGATCCCTCTTAAAAAGCAGTTCTATAAAAAACGTCATCTGCCGGACACCGGGTCAAGGTCACGATTGGACAGGGTGAGAAGTACGTATGATATGGGCCGGACAGCTTTCAATGTAGGTGTCATGTCATTCGACACCGAGGTGATAGGTCACAGCACCTTCAATGAGATGCTCGATCTCTTCCACGAATACGGATTGCTATCGCCCTATAACGAGCAGGCCGTACTGAACCTCTATTTCGCTGATCGTTGGTCACCCATGCCGCTGGTCTACAACAACTACTATCTCTATGTGCGTCCTTACTGGACCCTGACACCAAGGATAACCGAGGGAATATGCAATCACTTCATATTCCAGAAACCGTGGAAGATAAAACAGGGGCATTATTATGCCCAGTGGTCGAGATACCTCGGTTCTGCAGACGAGATCGATCTGGACAGGAGACCGCCGCCGGCGAGGATCTGGACAGACTCCGAGATAAACGAATGGACCCGTTATATGAGTGATATGACGGTTCGCAGGAACATACCGTTGCTGGTGAACAACAGGATAATGGAGACCCTGGAAAGGGGACTCGGATTGAGTGGCAGGATGCTGCGTGCCGTCTCACCTTCCCTTCACGACCGCGTCCGGGGAGGATGATATCGGGATTTGCCTTACTTTAAAAGGAATGAAAAGATGAGGGAGGCCGACATGTCAAGGGAAGTCATTGTCACCCTATCGGATGCGGGATACCTGTCCCAGGCCAAGCAGTTGTTCTCAAGCGTCTATCACAACTCCGGATGGGACGGTGATTATCTCCTTCTTGAACAGGGGATCGGACAGGAAGATCTGGCCTGGTTCAGGGAAAAAGGGATCGAAGTGAGATCGTTCCCAAAGATGACCAGAGCATCCTTCAAGAAGCATCCTGCCACGATACTGGGTAAGTTCCACCTCTTCTCGCCCGAATTCAAACGATGGAAGAAGGTAATATACCTGGATTCCGACATCATCGTCGAGGCATCACTGGACGAGTTGAAGGAGGTGAAGGGCTTCAATGCGGTTCCGGACATACATTTCAAGTCACTCGAGGACCAGTTCAAGGGCCTGGAAAAGGACATCGATCAAGGACAGAGGAATGTTTACGAGAGCCTCACCCGGCTCTACGACATGAGGGAGCCTGCATTCAATTCGGGAGTGATGGCCTTTGATACGGACATCATAAAGAACGAAGATATGGTGGACCGCCTCATGGACCTCTACAACAGGTTCGGACCGGTCGCCAATTCCGATCAAAGCATATTCAACCTTTTCTTCTACAGGAATTGGAACCGCCTGCCCCTCGTCTACGACAATTACTTCCCCTACAGGAGACCGTCATGGAGACCCATATATGTACCAACGGAAAGCATTGTCCAGCATTTTCTATGGGATAAACCCTGGACTCGCAATGACAGACATTATGACAGGCTGTGGATGAACAACCTTTCCATGGCCCGGTCCATCGACCTTGAGAACAGGATAGGACCGAAGAAAGTTTGGACCGAGGATGAAAAGAAGAAGCAGGAGGCTCTTCTGACACACCTCAACCGGGAGCAGGACCCCATCAAAAAGTGCTTTCTGTCCAGTGTGGACAGGATCGATTCAGCAGCGGGAAAGATCGGATCGTTCATAAGGAAGCTTAGAGATCATTGAACGACCGTCCCTGCCGACCACGCACCTCATGGACAGTCCCCCGGATCATCACAGGATACAAGCCGAGATGATGCCATCAGCAGCCAACAATGATTATAAATAAACCCGACTGCATGAAGGGCACCCTGGACCTCATCTGGCACGAACTAAAGAGGTGCATTGGCATATTGAGTTGTGGGTGATCCGAGATGGTGATCGAATCGAACGGCGGATGCGAGAGGTTCGCCGGCACAGGAAGAGCACATCTCATCGCATTTCTTCCGTCGGAATATCCGGTCGTTATTTCAGGATCCTGCCGGTCATCAGCAGCACCGCCGCAGAGGCCGGAGGAACACCTGGATATAACTGCGAATAAAAGGAGATCGACCTATCGAAGCGAGAGATCGGCATGAGCGACCCATCCATTACGCTGATCATACCTGTGCGCAACGGTGAAAGGACATTGAGAGAATGTCTCGATTCCTGTATCGATCAGACCATCGATGATTATGAGGTGGTCCTGGTTGACAATCTCTCGGACGATGGTACGATGGACATCATAAGGGAATACGAGAAGAGGGATGGACGTATCAGACATGTCCGGGAGGACAGGATAGGCCGGGGGCCGGCAAGGAACATGGGAATTCGGGAAGCAAGGGGAGATATCATCGCATGGACAGATGCAGATTGCGTCGTTCCCAAGGACTGGCTTGAAAGGATAACACGCCCTATCAGAGAAGAGGGCGTGGATGTTGTACAGGGCAACGAGGAGGCGGTCGGCGGTGGGTTCTGGTCACGTGAAGCTCAGAAGGCAGGTCAGAGACACATAAGGTCCCACCTTGCGGGTAGCGACAGCATCGATCACGTGGATACGAAGAACCTGGCATTGAGAGCGGAGGTGCTCAAGGACCTCGGTGGTTTCGATCCAGGGCTGAGTGCTCTTGAGGACTTCGATCTAAAGGTCCGTATAAAGAAGAAAGGGATCGACATACGGTACATGGACGATCTCCGTGTCAAGCACCGCCACAGGGAGGACCTTTGCAGTCTTTTTCGATCAAGGCTGGATCAGGGTTACTGGGCAGCGATCATTTATTTCAAGAACAGGGAATTCTTCGACGGG
>JBLIRF010000098.1:0-6658 GCA_049472175.1 Thermoplasmatota archaeon | reverse complement strand
ATCATAGGTGTCCCCGTTTGCATCCCCGATATAGATATCATATCCAAAGTATCCTTGTTGGTCGCACGAAAGGATCCATCTGGCAGAAGAGGAGTCCTCTTTCAGGTTAGGGTACGTGACCTGGTAAGACCCATCGTATATGTATACCTCACCAAAATAATTATTGGCACCAAGTGAAGTGACCGCGAGATCCTCGATCCCATCCCCGTTGAAGTCGAGCTTCTTCATCTGCTTGCCCATCCACGCGTACGTGCCCTGGGGGGTTATCTCCATCTCAAGAGTGTGATCGTCGATATACCAGTCGCCGCTCCTCTCACCGGGCTTTGGGGCCATCGGTTGGAACTGAGCAATCTCATCGTCTCCGGCGGCGACCTCGTTGCCTGCGATCAGGACGGAGGTCAATCCACCGATAGAAAGTAGCACCACTATGAGTATGGAATATGTTCTTCTACCCTTACCTAGGAGGAAATACGGCAAAATACCCATTATGTTCACCTCTAGTCGGGATCTGAAAAGGTCACCCTTACTTTGAAGTGGCTTCCTCTTATTTAAAGATTTATTCGGATGTGTTTTTTCCCATCTTTAAATTTAACGGTGGCCAGTTGATGCCGAAGTTACTGCTTTTCCCTGGGGGGCGGAAAAGTATGAATGAACCCATGCTTCCTCAATGCTCATTCTGCGTCATCCCCGCTCACGATCTCGCGGATATGTTCTATCCTCATGAGCGGATATTGGAGGTCTTCTATCCAACCAAGGGAAGCCCTTACCTCTATGCCCTCGTAAACGAGTTCCACAGTTGCTTTGAGCATCCTTTCGTTGAGCGAGCAGTATCCATATGAGGTCAGGGAATCGTGCAGAACACGTCGGTCAACGGCAACATTTGCCTTTTTCATGTAAGGTTGGGCCATCATTCCCTTTTCCATTGCCTTTTCAAAATGATCGACGCTATCAGGATTCACTGGCGCCCCTAAATACTGATGGTATAGGGAAGCCAATTTAATGCCGGCTTCGAAGGCAGCCCTGTCCCTGTTGCTGCAGTTGAAATATCTCCTGGAGTTCATGCGTTCACCTTGCCTTGTATCCTTCCATGTCCTCTTCAGGCTCCTCAAAAGGATCGACCAACTCATCGTCAACGAGATCGGCCCATTTGGACGCACCCCATATCCTTCCCGGACCTCCGAAGAAAGGCATTATCAGATAGAGA
Organism: Thermoplasmatota archaeon; assembly: GCA_049472175.1. GTDB lineage: Archaea > Thermoplasmatota > Penumbrarchaeia > Penumbrarchaeales > Penumbrarchaeaceae > JAFGLL01. Next base: position 5,454 of record JBLIRF010000098.1, on the reverse strand, counting down.
ACGGAAGGAAGCGTGATGGCGATCGAACCGGTCAATCCGATCACCGGTCTGCTCGATCCGAGTAGCAAACTGGCTATGAGAAATATCATTATAAAACCTTCAAGGTACATTATGCCGCCCCTGAACTTCCTGTATCTGAGGTCAGCCACCATCATGAAAGATATCATCATGATAATTAGTGGAATTACCACCGTTTGCCCAGTTGTCACGTATTCTATATCTATACCGAGTTCAACGGACCAATAGAAGCAGCCTGACAGACAGACAACTATCAATGCCATTGCCGGTGTGGGCAATCCTATGAAATCCTTCCATTTGTGGGCATAGAAGGAGAACCTTGCAAGCCTGAGAATGCCCAGCGTGGCCAGGCTCACGCTTGATATGATGGCGATGAAACCCTGCCATGAGGCGAAGAGAGAACCGCTCGGATCCTTGAACATGTTGTAGACCAGGATGGCTGGTGCGATGCAGAACGTCACTGCATCGGCAAGGGAATCAAGCCATACACCGAACTTGTGCGATGAACCGAACTTTCTTGCCACGGGCCCATCAAGGCCGTCGAAGATCATTCCTATCACAATGAGATACATCGCCTTTCTGAACCCGTCCCCTCCGTCCACAGAGTTCATTACCGCAAGGACGCCGCATAGGAAGTTCATCAGGGTGAACATATCAGCTGGGGAGATCAATTTAAGGATGGGCTTCGGGATGAGGTCCCTTCTGGGTCTCCTGCCCAGCCTCCGGGGTATCCTTTCCCTGAGGCTGTTCATCCTCTCCCTGCCTTTGAGCCGTGGGATCCTTCTCCTCCTTATTTCGGACCCGTTCATTTTCTCCCACCTTTCCCGGGAACATTGCGGTATGCTACTGCGATTCCGGTCCTGCCAGCAAAGACCTTTTGACCTGGTTCCACAGCCATTCTCATTCCGGTAGGCATTCGGAAAAGCATGTCGACCCTTGATCCGAACCTTATGAGTCCTATCCTTTGTCCCTTCTTTAGTTCCTGCCCGGGAGACACGTAGGGGACTATACGTCTTGCCACAGCTCCAGCTATCTGGGTGATCTCCCATGTTCCGTTGACGGTCCGAAGTCTTATTACCACTCTTTCGTTCCGATCGGACCCTTTATCAAATGCCGGAACGAACCCACCGGGATGATGGACCATATCGATGACCTTCCCGTTCCACGGGGAGCGGTTCACATGGACGTCATGTATGTTCATGAATATCGAAACGAACCACCACCCACCCCTTTTTGCCTCCATCCTCATTATCCTGCCGTCCGCCGGGGATACGACCCCCTCTCCCACGGTCCTCTCCGGGTCCCTGAAGAAAAGGACAAGGACAATGCCGATCAACAGGAATGTGAATCCAAGATAGATGAGAAGTCCAGACCGGTATACCAACAGGTAAAGCGCTCCGCATAAGATGGAAGCAATGGGTAAAGAACCCAACCAAAGAGGAGTGCCTCTCGCCAGCAAGGACCATGCTCCCTCCTGAGATTACCAAGGTAGAAGCGGACATCAATCTTTAAAGACTTTCCCGTCGATCTGACGGCATGGTCCGAGTGTTTGTAGTTAAGGGCGATCTATCGGAATTCTGTGCGGACGCTCTTGTCAACGCTGCCAACGATCATCTTTGGATGGGAAGCGGTGTGGCAGGGGCACTTAAACGGAGGGGAGGGGAGATCATAGAAGATGAAGCGGTGAAACTGGGTCCTGTCCCCGTTGGTTCTGCCGTTGCCACCTCAGCAGGCAGTTTGCATTCAATGTATGTGATCCATGGAGCCGTGATGGGCCAGGATCTCCGAACCGATCATGATATTGTCAGGAAGACGACGGTCTCCTGTATAGAACTTGCATTGGAACTGGGTCTGTCCTCGATCGCGTTTCCCGCCTTTGGATGCGGGGTGGGGGGAATGATGTACGAGGACACGGCCGAGGCCATGAAGGAAGCGATAGATTCACTGGACGATGACCGCCTCTATAATCTCGACATCCATATCGTCCTTTACGGGGGAGATGCTTACAAGGTCTTCGATCGGACCTTCCGATGATGATTGTCCTGCCGCAGGTCGGACAGAGGATATCGATCGTTTTGGTCTTTTCCTTATGGCCAAGAACAGAACGACAAAGGCCACCACCATCAGGATCATCAGGGCTGCAACGATGATAATGGCCATATTATCCTTGAGGGTCCCTATGATATCCTGCTCTTCCGAAGAGGAACTCACATTTTCCTCATCCCCGGAAGGAACGTACACATCGAATTCAAGGGAGGCGTAAGCAGTTGAGTAATATCCGTCCCCGAAAGACCTGGCATCGATCCGATGCATCCCGGGTGATAGTGCCGAGCAGTCCACCTCGAATGCCCAATCAGGAACGGATCTGGTCCGTTTCCACGGACCGGAGTCTATCCTGACCTCGACATATTCAACAAGGTCGACTGGACCAGAGGTCCCTTTGAACTCGACGGGGCCAGAGTATGGACCCTGGGGTAAAGGAACGATCTCGACCCAGAGCTCCATCGCAATGACCGCGGTCACCTCCAGATCACCCTCGGCGGGAGAGCTCCACTCTCCCTCCGAGTCCTTTACCATGAAGGTGATTATATGAAGACCGGGAGAAAGGTCCTCGATCACAACAAGGGGTTCAGATCCGATATTGCCGTCAATGGATGAGGCCCACTCGTATGCCGATATGGTGCGGTCTTTGTAAGCCTCCCCATGACCTTTCAACCTGACGCTTTCACCCTCATTTACGACATCGGGCCGTATGTAGTCGATGACTGCCTTCGGGCTAGTGACCTGGTCTTCAATTGCCTCTATTTTATGGACGGCATCGGCGGGGGATAAGCCTTCACCGTCATCCTTAACGGAGAGGCGGACCGTATATTCCCCGATGGATGAATATTCATGGGAGAAGATCCCTGACCTCTGCCACCCGGAGACGGTCCCGTCCCCCATATCGAACATGTAGGAGATCACGGCCCCGTCCGGGTCATAGGAATCTTCTCCACCCACAGTGAAGGCCTCTCCGACCTTCACTAGATCAGGTCCGGATATGATCGGGACCGGCAGGATGTTGGTGAAGGGGTCGTAGAGAAAAGAAGCGGTTGCATCATTCGCCAGATGGGGATATGATCTTATGACGGTGATGACCACTTCAGCAGTTATGTCTGGTGGGATCCCGGGGCCAGACAGATCGATCCGGTTCGAACCGGGCTCCAGCCTTTTATCATAGGTGATGGTAGACCTATATGTTCTATCGGCTCCCTGGACCGCCAGATCGAACTCACAGTAGGTGATCGGATATCCCGTTGGAGCTAGCACTGTTAGACCGATCTCGGAGCTGTCATTCCCGGGAGTGAAGCTGGTTATTGTCAGTTCCATCTCGATGTCCTCGGTGGGTTCGAAGAGCCTCATTATGGTATTTGGTTCCACATCCTCTATGCGGACCTCCCTCCCCATGGGCCATTTAACGGTCATCCTCAGTGCTTTTACACTGCTGCCCAGGCCGAAATGGAGCAACATAGAATCCTGCTGTCCCTGGGCAGCCGTTCCTCCCTGCACTTCTCTCATGATCGATAGATCGAACTCACCGTCGCCGACGGTGTCCACATCCACAACGACCCGGGCACCGATAGCGTCAAAGCTTGATCCTCTGCCCACGAGATCTGCTTCTAACCACATCCTATCCCCGTTGGAGGCGGCTCCTTCATTGCGGAACAGATGGACCATGTAATCGGTCGTGCTGACTAGGTCTTGGTTCCAGGTCCCTCCTCCGGTAACGAGGTCGACCCAGCCATCCTCGTTGTAATCGCACCATGCAGAGCCGTATGTGTTCCAAATCCTTAGGCTGGCCTCTGTGGACACATCACTGAATACGAATCCCCCTTCATTGCTGTAAAGATAGGAATATGCATACGATACGTCACCATAGACCTGGGGTATGAAAAGATCAAGGTCTCCATCGTTGTCGTAATCCGCCATTGCGGAGGATACCATCAGTTCATCCCCGTCCCCGAGCAATGCTCCGGGTATCTGCTTGATCGGAATCCCGCTCCCTTCCCTCCTGTCCTCGAAGGCGTAGCCTCCTTCAGGTCCAAGGTTCTCGAAGAGATATGAATCGTCGCAGATGGGTCCTCTCCATGCATCCTTGTGGGCGAGGTTCGTTACCCAGAGGTCCATATCCCCATCATTGTCGATATCTCCCCAGCTGGAACCAAGTGAATGACCGTAATAGGGTCCGTCCTGGGTTATCGGATGGTCATTGCCATGTCCGTCGACCCCTCTGCTGGAAGCTGCCTCGATCATGGTTCCGTTGCGCTGGTTCAGGTAAAGGTAATTGGGCATAATACGGTAATTGGAGACGTAGCCGTCCATGAAACCGTCATTGTCCAGGTCCGAGAAGCTCATGCCCCTTCCCTGATATGGATGATCGTACTCGCTCATGCCCGACGATACGGTCCCGTTCCTGAATGTCCCATCCCCGTTGTTGAACCAGAAATGGTCCGGATAGCCTTGAAGGGTACTGTTCTCGTAGTTCACCATGTAGAGGTCGATGTATCCATCCCTGTCGATGTCCGACCAGCATCCGGCGACCGTCGGGAACGTATCGGAGATCCCGCCCGCGGAGGTCGTCACATCGGTGAACGTTCCATCCCTGTTGTTGTGCCATAATATGTCAGGGTATTTTGGATGGTCCGATGAAGCTTCCCCACCTCCGCAGAATATATCCAGCCATCCATCATTGTCGTAGTCCCCGAAGACACCCGAAGTGACCCGACGGTCGATCCCGGCCTTCGCCGTGACGTCGGTAAAGGTGAAATCAGGGGGGCCGGAGTTCCTGAAAAGCCTCTTCCCGTCAACCAGGAGGTCCTGGTGGTCATCGTTGTCGTAATCACCCCAGCTGAAGAAATTGCCCCTTGTCCCGGACAGACCGGCGGCAACCGATACGTTAGTGAAGCTTACTGGACCATCTCTTGAAGGAGGACCCATGAGGTCCCCCCCAATCCTGAGGTCCGTTTTTTGAATTATACAGGATGCGGTAACGATCATTATCGCGAAGATCCAAGGCTTCGACCAACATCCATTCATACATACCCCCGTGAAGATAATCCACTGTATGGTAGAAAAGGGTTCCGAATTGTTCACAGGTCGCTGAACAGCGTTCCATCCACTTCGGGTATCTCGGCTTCGGCAATATCGGGTATCGGAGGTAACTTCACTGGTGCGGAGATCTCATCGGGGATAGGGATGTCCGGAAGTTCCTCCATATCGTCCTCCTTGGCCTGTTCATCGGGATGCCCACCGCTTCCGAGCACTTGTTCGTCCGGTCCTATTTCAGGGTTGGTTTCCTCTTTCTCTCCATTGTCCTCCGATCCCTCTTCAGTGGCGCAGATGGGGGGCAGCTCCCTGGTCCTTTTTACGAACTGGAGGGCGGCGACCAGGATCAAA
>JBLIRF010000097.1:0-6740 GCA_049472175.1 Thermoplasmatota archaeon | reverse complement strand
CGGGAAGGATGTAGTCCTCGGTCCTCATCGGACTCCAATGAGGGAGGTTATTTAGAATACTTTTCAAGGAGAGTAGTGGGGCCGCTGAGATTTGAACTCAGGTCAACTGCACCCCAAGCAGCTAGGATGGTCCAAGCTACCCTACGGCCCCGTTCGAGTATTGAAGGTGAACAATATTACAACTATAAATCTTATCATAATGGCTCATCCAAGCCACTTACGGTTTGACGTTTCGGGGAAGCGGAAGATAGCCCAAGCATACCTAAGGTATGACCTATTGTTCACAATAGGTCCCTTGGTCGGTCCATCCATATCTCCGGGAGGGTGGGGAAAAAACCCTATGGTCTGACGTTTCGGGGAAACGTCAGGTGAAGGGCATGATCTCGTCGATCAGCTCGACATGGGAAAGAAGCATTCTCCTGCAGCAGTACCGCTCCAGCTTCAGATCGTCAAGCACCTTCTGTGCCGGCTCCCCAGCTTCCGTCCTGCGAGCGTATTCTTCGTACAGGTGTCCTATCACCTTGCCACACGTGAAACATCTCACTGGAATTATCATGGAAACCGCCTGCTGCAGTGGAGCAACCCTATATTCATTCTGTTTATAAACCTTGCCCAAGCCGGTCCTCGAGGTCCAACGACAAATTATTACTATCTGTCCTCCATAGCTCCGGCCTGGTGATGTGATGAAGGTCAGCTTCGCAGGCGGCGTCGACCATGTAGGCAGCCTTGGCATGATGGTGGAGTCAGGGGATTTCAGGCTGCTGTTCGATTACGGTCTCACCCCTGCAAAACCTCCGAGGTATCCAATGAAGGTCCCGCACGTGGATTCCCTCTTCATCACACATTCACATCTCGATCATATCGGGATGTCCCCCTGGTTGTGCGGCGAGTACGGGTCCACCATATGGGGGACCGAGGTCACTCTTGAAGTTTCGGTCGTCCTGCTGCAGGACAGTCTGAAGATAGCAAAGCTCGAGAACTTCCCCATACCGTTCGATATCAGCGACGTCAGGAGGTTCACGGAGGAATCGACCATCATCAGGTACGGGGACCGCCCCTTCCTGGGCCCCTTCACCATAAAAACCATGGACGCTGGACACATCCCAGGATCCACGATGTACCGGATAGACGACGGCGGCAATGATGTGGTGTTCACAGGCGATATCAACACGAACGACACCAGGCTGCTGAAGGGTGTGTCGGCTCCCAAATGCCATACCCTGGTGATGGAATCAACATATGCTGGAAGGGACCATCCGCAGAGGAAGGAGGTGGAGCGGCAGTTCATCGCCAAGGTGGAGGAAGTGCTCGACAGGGGGGGGAAGGTGATAATCCCGGCCTTTGCCGTGGGAAGGACGCAGGAGATAGTACAGGTGCTTGACGGGGTCAAGGAGGACAAATGGCTGGACGGAATGGGAAGGAGGATCGCCCAGATCTATCTGAGACATGGAGAGTTCATAAGGAGCCCCGGTGCTCTTAAAAAGGCCCTTGATCAGTTCTCTTTCGTCAGAACACCGTATCAGAGGGATAAAGCAGCGGACGCTCCGATAGTGGTGACAACTTCGGGAATGCTGGACGGGGGCCCGGTCCTGGAATATATCAGAAGGCACAAGGATGACAGGAAGACGGCGATACTCCTTACAGGATATCAGGTCGAGGATACCAACGGTCGGATGCTCCTGGACACGGGCTCGATCGAGATACAGGGCGATGTCGAGAAGGTGAAGTGCGAGGTCTGCCATTTCGATTTCTCCGCCCATCCCGGGCATAACGATATGGTATCCTTCGCAGAATCCGCCCGACCGGACGAGGTCATCCTTGTCCACGGTGACAACAGGGAGGAGCTGGCAAAGGACATGAGGTCCTTTGCGAAGGTGCACACACCGGATCTGGAGGACACATTTACCTACTGAGAGAGGGCCATCGCTCCAGTACATGTGCTCTGGACTTTACACAATATTTATATAACTCCGATTTTGTTGGCTCGACATCAAGTCCAGGAGATGCCTAAATGCGGTTCTTTTTGAGGTCATATGTCATTCCATGCACGATAATATCGTTGCTGCTTTTGTCCTCGATAACAATATGGAACGATGCTGCCGGGGATGGTCCGGACGACCCAGGGGCAAGATCGATCCCAAGGACTGCCGTTGAGGACTCCTGGACGATGTACAAGGGCGACCTTAAGAGGACAGGGTTCTCGCCCTCTCCGATCCCGCTGGAAAAGGGGACCAAACCCCTCTGGCAGACCGTGATACCGGCGTTGAAACAGACAAACTCACCCATCGTGTACAACGGTACCGTTTACGTGGGTTCCGGCGACGGCAACATGAGAGGATATGACATAGATACCGGAGACCTGATATGGCAGGTAAAGGCCTCGAACAAGCATATCTCGGCCCCGGCGGTCATTGATTCTGGTGTTATCTACTTCGGTGCGGACGACGGGCATGTATACGGTTACGACCTTCTTTCGACCGAAAAAGTGTTCGATGTGAACGTGAACACCTCGGCGATATTCGCATCACCGACAATCGCGGATGGAATGCTCTTCATAGGAACCCTCGGAAGGAACCTGATGTATTCCAGTTTCTACGGTATAGATATCTCCAGCCAGGATATCTCATGGTATTATGATATGGGCGCCTCCTTAAACATATACGGATTCTCGGGCACGGCTGCCTACGACGATGGAAAGGTCTATATCGGCGACGGCAGAAGCCACATGTACTGCTTCGATCCCCAGGGCTTCGAGGACGGGAACGATGGCCCGTACACCTCTGAGGAGAACGATATTGTCGGATATGCGGACATCATCTGGCAGTACAACTCCACATCCTCGATCATAGGAAGCCCGGTCCTGGCAGAGGGAAGGGTATATTTCGGGAACGACGTGGGCGACTTCTTCGCCCTGGATATCACCGACGGGTCGCTTGTCTGGAAAAGGGGTATCGGAGCGGGAGAGCCTCCGAGCATCCAGACCTCTGCATCCTATCTCGACGGAACGCTTTATATCGCCGCACAGAGGGTCTTCGGTCCGTATGGTCTGAACAAGGGGAGTTCCATTCATGCGGTCGATCCCGCCACCGGTTCCCAGAAATGGAGATTCAATGCAACAGGCCAGATGCTGAAGTCCTCCCCCATTGTCCTTGAGGGGGCACTTATCTTCGCTGCCGGTTCGGGGAACACCTCCGTCTTCTGCATTTCGACAGAGGATGAGAACATTGCGGATGAGGACCGCGTGATATGGTATTACAACACAGGGGCGGCCATATGGTCCTCGGCTGCCGTGGCCGAGGGAAGGGTGTTCCTTTGCCGCCCGGACAGCTCGGGAGGGGACGGCCGTCTCTACGCGTTCGGTTCTCCGGAGCCCGGGGTCGTCGAGTTGACCACTTCCGACCTTTCACCTTTCATCGGGGAGGTGGTGGAGTTCAATGCGCTGGTGGAGAACAATGCCACCGTGGATGTGTCCATGGACATTCAGTTCAAGGCATCATCTTTTGATTTTCAGAACCAGCAGCTCATCGGGGTCCTGGAGGGCGTGATCGTGGAAGCCTTCTCTGAGAGGACCGTTTCGGTCGAGTGGACCGTGGAAGCAGGCTACGACATGGTGGTTGCGTTCATCGTTGAAACCACGCCCGAGGACAAGGACAAATCGAACAACTTCGGCACTCTGGACATCTACTACAACCGGATGCTCTCCGATGGTTGGCTTTCTTCCGGCGGCGGTCCGGGTAGGACAGGGCACTCGGGGTCCAGATTGGAAAGCAACCGTACATACTGGACCACGTCCCTGGAGGGGAGCTGGGAAGGGCTTCCGGAGGATATCTGGTATGAGGGCACTTACGGTAACGGGACGATATCCGCGGCGGGCGGGAACCTTTACATGACGGGTCCTGACGGATCACTGATCTGCATGAGCTCGGACCCGGGAACGGAGAGCGCTCCGGAGATCCTCTGGTCGTACCACAACTCATCGGTGGACCTGGTAGGAAGACCCCTGCTCCTGGTGGAAAGCAGCATGTCCCTGAGCGGTCCGAACAAGGTTTTCGTTCTCGGTGATGACGGGGCCCTCTGGGCGTTCGACTGGGCGGGTTTCCTGGACGGCAAGAACGACGGACCGTACACGATGGAGGTCGATAAGGGGGGCAGTGCAGGAGATGTGGTCTGGAGGTCACCTCTTCCCTTACGGCCGTCCCAATCGATGTTCATCAGCGGCGGTAATGTCATCATCCCGCTCTCAAACGGTGATCTCGCCGCCTTGGACGATGATACCGGGGATATTGTATGGGTCAGACCGGCCGTGGATATTCAAGGACCTTACGCAGCCGACCTTCTGTCCATCTTCACCTTCTATGGTTCGATAATGATGTCATTGGACCCGCATACGGGTGACGTCCAGGAGGAATATGACCTCGGGACCGTCCTTGGGGGAAACATGGTAAGGTCCCTTTCCTACTGGGACGGGAATCTACTGATCGCCTTCAATGATACGGTCGCCCTTCTTGACGCCTATCCCGATGACAACGGGGACGGATCGGTGGACAGCGATGATGAGGACCTGGGTATCGTTGATAACGGGACCGGGTATGACATCATATGGAAGAAGGAAATGGGAGCGACCATTCAGTCCCCTCCAACACCCTCCGATCAGGGGGGCGCGGTGGCAGTGGTCACAGGATCTTCCATGGAGGTCATCCTGCTCCAGAACGGTACAGGGTCGGAGGTCTTTTCATTTCCGGAGGCTGCCTCCAGCAGGCCGATATCCGCCGGTGATTCGTTCTACATAGTGACCGGTACCGGCCCGTGGACCATCAGGGCTTTCTCACCGGACGTCCCCGGTCCGTATATGGAGACCTGGAATCACGATCTGAGCTCGCTCCCGCGGGGGGAGGGCGCCATCATGGGGGACAACATGTTCCTGAGCTTGAGCGACGGTGTTGTCAAGGCCATAGGGGCGGACAACAACGCACCTGTCGCAATGATCACATCGCCCGAGGACAACATCCTGCTCTTTCCCGAGGAGATGATAGATCTTGACGCCAGCGGGTCCTACGATCCCGAGCAGGACCCCATGACCTTTGCCTGGTACATGGAAGGTGAGGAGGAGCCGATATATCTCGGGGACCAGCCGGTCGTTCGGAAGAGCCTTCATGGGACCGGCAGATCGAGACTGATCCTCAGGGTGTTCGACGACATGAGGGCGGTCGGGGAGGACAGTATAAACGTGACCCTCCTCAAAAGGATAACCTACCCGGACCACAAGGATTTCCTCAATGACGTATACGTTCACATGTCCTTCGGCATCTCCGAGCCATCCGGGGCATATATCATCAATTCCACGGTCCCGTCGGAACCTCCTGTGGTTCCCGGAGCGGTCTTTATTGCCAGTATCGAGTTCACCCCGCTCCCGAAATATGCCCAGTACAGGTTCGAATGGGCGAACGTCTCGCTGGGTTTCTTCGGAAGGGAGTTCCCTATCGGGATGCACGAGGAAAGAATGAAGTTGTACCATTTCGACCTCGACAGCGGTATGTGGGTGCAGGCCCCGTTTTCGGGAGTGGACCTCGAGAACAGCCTTGTATGGGGCAATTTCTCGGAGCTCGGGGACGGTCTCTACGCCCTCGGCATCCTTGACAATTCGATACCGGAGATAAGGCACTTCGTGGATCCGCAGCATGTCTTCAAACCCAAGGACTCGACGAGATACACCTTCAAGGCCGAGTTCCGTGACCCGGACGGGAACATCCCGGTTTACTTCAAGCTTGTCGTGGACAACCAGACAGAGTACATGCTGGATGTCGATGGGATCCTTGGAAGCACCACCCGGTTCACATATTTCTCCGTCGGGGATGTGCCGCTTTCGGCCGATACTCATTCCTACTATTTCGAGGTCGACGACGGCTACTTCATCCTGAGGTCCCCCTATTACAGGATAGAGGTTGAGAACAATCCTCCCGTCCCCGTGATCATCTGGCAGAATGCACTTGTGACCGTGAGGGAGAAGGTCCAGTTCTCCGCTGAGGGAACGACCGACATCGACGGGGACGTCCTGACCTTCGAATGGGATTTCAACTACGACGGTGTGGTCTTCGACAGGGATGCGGTTGGAAAGATAGTGAGCCACGAGTTCTATTCCCCCGGTATCTACAACGTCACCCTCAAGGTCTCAGACGGCAAGGACGAGGCGTACAAGTACGTCACGGTCACCGTCATGGAAGAGGAAGAGGGCGAGCCCAGCACTCTGTGGTGGATACTTGCTCTCGTGACGATAATGGCGATACTGATCATCGCCGTGGTGGCCTTCCTGGTACTGTCCAAGAAAGGTCATGAGGAGCAGAGGGAGGTCAAGAAGCTTGCGGAGGAGATATGGAACTGCCCTGAATGCGGGAAGACGATCTCGAGGGCTGTCGACGAATGTCCGTCCTGCGGTTACGAGTACGATCCTCTGGACTTCGATGAGGAAATGGATGAGATGTAGGCGGGACGCTGGATCCAAACCCTCCGGTATTATGTAAAAAAAGTATGCCGAACACCCTCAAGATCTAAATCGATGCGCATCATCGAACATGTATGTAGTATATTTTAAACAGGACATGATGTGATTGTGGTTCGATATATGTTATATTTATTATGATATTGTACTTCAGGAAGTATCGGGATATGATCTGCGAAAAAATGAAATAGATCACTGAACGATCATCTGTCCGATATGAAGGGAAGAGGCATAGGAATAGGAA
>JBLIRF010000096.1:0-6748 GCA_049472175.1 Thermoplasmatota archaeon | reverse complement strand
ATGAAGCTACAGTCGATATCGACCAAGCTCGAGTACCTATCCGATATCCCGTCCTTCGAGATGAAAGGAACGAAGTTCGAGAACATGGTCGTATCCGTTGATATCTGCCCGAACTGCGAGAAGCTGATAGAGAAGTTCGGCAGGCGGTCCCGGTAGATGGACGAAAAAGCATACCGCTCATCCCGTTGGTCCGGACCGCATCTCATTCTGGTGAAGAACAACTTAAAATAACCTTGAAGGTTGTTGGTCCCTGCTGGATAACGGAAACATGTCCAAAACCCTTTTATTGGCTAATTCTTGAAAGGATTTATTATCGGGTATTACGGTTCTGAAGTGTGGGAACCCAGGTCGATTGTCAGAATTGCGGAGCCGGAATGAAGTTCGACCCCGAGACCCAGGGGTTGCTATGCGATCATTGTGGTTCAAAGAGGAAGATCTCTGATGATCACCGGCAAGCCGAGGAAAGGGACCTGGAAAGCGCCCCCTTTATCAAGAATTGGGATCCGGGTGTACAGACCTTCAAATGTGAATCCTGCGGAGCGGCGATATCCACGAGAAAGAATATAACCGGAGAATGCCCGTTCTGCGGCTCCGAATATGTCAAGGAGCTCCTGCAGCAGGACGATATTATCAGTCCCTCTCACGTGATCCCCATAAGGATCTCTCAAGTTCGTGCAAAGGAATTGTTCAGGACCTGGGTGGGAAGAGGTTGCTTCAGACCGAACGACCTGAAGAAGATCAAGAAATTTGAAAAAATAATGGGTATCTATACCCCGTTCTGGACCTATGACTGCAATACCCATGCAGATTGGACAGCGGAGAGCGGATACTACTACTGGGAGAGCCAGACATATACTGCTTACGTCAACGGGAAGCATGTCAGAAGAACAAGGCAGGTCAGAAAGATCAGATGGGTGCCCTCGCAAGGCCAGAGGGATGACAGGTTCGATGACACTCTGATCCTTGCCTCAAAAGGCATCAACGAGGATATTGCAGAGAAGGTATATCCGTTCCACTTGGATGATCTCGTGTCCTACAAACCGGAATATCTGTCCGGCTGGATGGCGGAGGAATATTCAATCGATGTCCATGAGGGATGGGAAAAGGCGATGTCAAAGGTCAAAATGGAGGTACATCATAGATGTGGCAGGGACGTACCCGGGGACACTTACAGGTCCCTCAATGTTAGAACCACTTTCTCCGATATGAAATACAAGAATATCCTTCTCCCAATATGGTCCGCCTCGTATCATTACCGAAAAAAACTCTATCGCTTCCTCATCAACGGACAGACCGGAGAGGTCCAGGGAGAAAAGCCCGTATCCTGGATAAAGGTAGGGATCGCTGTCGCAGCCGGACTTGCCGCTGCTGGACTTGCCCTATTCCTCTATCTGAACCTATCCTGATATCTCGTACCTGGGTTTGGACCTCTCCATAAAATGGTAGTTCGAACTTGGAATTTTTAGTTATCTGGTAAAAACATTTTTCTAGTCCATCATGTTGCAGGGTTCACGGTGTACAGATCCATGACGGACAGGAAAGGAGCAAAGGTCGGGTCCATGATCGAAGTAAAGGGACTGACCAAGACCTACGGCAGTGTGACCGCTGTTGATGGACTGTCCCTTAGTATCAAAAAGGGAGAGGTGTTCGCATTCCTCGGACCCAACGGAGCCGGCAAGACCACAACGGTCGAGATGATAGAAGGCATAAGGACCCCTACAAAGGGCACCATCTCCGTGATGGGAAAGGACCTTTCCCGGAACATGAACTCGATAAAGGGGATCATCGGGGTCCTCCCCCAGGAGTTCTCTTCCTTTGACAATCTAAGGGTTCGCGAGACCCTCAAGTTCTATGCTTCCCTTTACAGAAAGAGCAGGGACATTGACGGGCTCATCGACCTCATGAACCTCAAGGAGCATTCGAAAAAACTCTACAAGAACCTCTCGGGAGGTCTAAAACAAAGGGTGGGGATAGCAGTAGCCCTTGTGAACGATCCGACCATCGTATTCCTGGATGAGCCCACGACCGGGCTGGACCCTGCCGCAAGACAGGAGGTCTGGAGGGTCATAAAGGGATTGAGGAACGATGGAAAGACCATCTTCCTGACGACCCATTACATGGAGGAAGCCCAGGAACTTGCGGACCATGTGGCCATAATCAACCATGGCAGTATCGTTGCTGAAGGGACCGTTGACGAGCTGATCGACAGATACGGAAAAGGTATGATCCTGACCTTCACGGGCGCCGATACGAAACTTGCACGTTTCCTTCAAATTTCGGGATGCGGTCAGATCGAGAAGGGACGCGATTGCGACATAAAGGAAGAGAGATCGGGTCAGGTCTCCCTGGTCATCGACAGCAAGGACCGGCTTCTGGGAATTCTTGAACTTGTTAGGGGAGCCGGCCTCTCTTTCAGAGGCATTAACGTGAGAAGGAGCAACCTGGAAGAGGTCTTCCTCACACTGACCGGGGAGTCGCTCAAGAACGGAGGTGACCGGAAATGAGGAGGGGGCGCATTTTATCTGTGTTCTACGTGAACATAAAGGAGCTCTTCAGAGACAAGGGAGGGATATTCTTCACTTTTCTCTTTCCAATACTGCTCATGGTCCTCTTCGGTTTCATTTTCTCCGATGTGGACAAGACGGTCTACGATATACACATCCAGGACCTTGACGGGTCTGAGATATCGGAGAACTTCACATCGACAATCAAGGCAATGGATGCCTTCAAGGTCTATGATATCGACCCCGGAAGGGACGTCGATAACTTCATAGAGGACAAGGATGTGGATTTTGTCATAATCATCCCTCAGGGTTACGGAGATTCCATCGAAGCCGCTGCCATGGGCGATGTGAACTCCTCTGTGAACCTTTCGGTCAAGTACGATCCTTCCATCCAGTCCACTCAGGTCAAGATGTCTATCCTGAACTCGGTCCTTCAGGAGATGAACGAGAAGCTCTCGGGGGGAAGGAAGATAGTGGGGATGGACCCTGAATCCGTATTCACGCAGAGTTTCGAATATATCGATTTCTTCATCCCCGGAGTGATAGGGATGACCGTCATGACAGGAGCGGTCTTCGGAACAATATTCGGAGATACCGAACTAAGGAAGAAGGGGATCTTCAGAAAGCTTTCGACCACACCTATCACCAGAGGGGAATGGATCCTGTCCAATATGCTCTTCCAGCTTTTCCTTGCAGCCCTTGCCTCAGCGGAGATCCTGTTCATAGGATGGGTTCTATTCGGCTCCACTCTTTATCTTAACCCGGTATTTTTCATTATACTCGTTTTCGAGGCTTTCGCATTCACCGGCCTAGCCATGCTGGTTGTCAGGTTCGTCAAGGAAGCTCAGGCCGCATCTGCACTTGGTAATGCCATCACATTCCCCATGATGTTCCTCTCGGGTACTTTCTTTTCTGTGGAAGGTTTTCCATCCTTCCTCAAGGTTGTGGCCAAGCTGCTTCCATTATATTATGTGAACGAGGGGCTGAGGGAGGCGATGATATTCAACGACACTATGGAAGCCCTTGTAAATATGCTTCCCATAGCTGTATTCGCCGTGATCGTATTCATACTCGGCGTCTCTCTTACCACCTGGAAGCAGGATTAGCACGTTCACACCCTGCACCATAATCCTTTTATTGGATAATCGACAGTATTTCAACGATAACCAGGGCTATGGAGAAGGAGCTGGTCCATTGAAGGATATGTCCATCCGAACCGCAAGAAGCCTTTCGATCTCTATGCTTCTCGTCCTTTCCTTGTTCACGATATTCCCTGCCGGGAACGCCTCACCCCTCGAAGACAACTCGATCCCCTCGAAGTTCGACCTCAGGGACTTCAACGGGAATAATTACGTATCAGTGATCAAATCCCAGAGTGGAGGTACCTGCTGGACCCATGGTACGATGGCGGCGATCGAGAGCAACCTGATGATGACAAAACTCTGGGAGATCGTTGAGGGGAACACCTCGGAACCGGACCTTGCCGAATACCATCTTGACTGGTGGAACGGATTCAACAACTTCACCAACTACGACAGGGATCCTCCGGGGGATTCCGGATTATGGGTGCATTACGGTGGTGATTATCTAGTGGCCTCCGCTTACCTAGCGCGAGGTGATGGTTCTGTTAGGGACAAGGATGGCCAGAACTATGATGATCCTCCCGAAAGGACCCTGTCTAGCTACCACCGCTACTATCCAATGCATGTTGAGTGGTACCAGATGGACGATGATCTCAACGGGATCGACGACATCAAGAGAGCGGTGATGGAGGATGGAGCGGTTGCAACATGTATGAATGCCGACCCCAGGCTCAGGGATGGTACATATGCACATTATCAACCCCCTACCGATAACAGGGAACCCAACCACGCCGTTGCCATAGTCGGATGGGATGATTCCAAGACCACTCCAGCTCCACTGGACGGAGCATGGTTGATCAAGAACAGCTGGGGCTCTTCCTGGGGGAACCAGGGTTATTTCTGGATATCCTACTATGACAAATGGGCATGCAAGCATCCCGAGATGGGAGCTGTCTCTTTCCGTAATGTTTCCTACCTCGCTTTTGACAAGGCCTACTCGTACGATTATCATGGATGGAGAGATACGTGGTACAATTCAACAGAGGCTTTCAATAGTTTCATTGCTGAGAGGAACGAGCAACTAAAGGGTGTCAATTTCTACACAACGGAGGATAATACCTCAGCAAAGGTGACCATCTATGATGATTACACTGACGGAGTACTGAGTGGTACTTTGTGGTCTGGGACCCGCCACTACGAAAGGAAGGGGCTACATACGATCCTCTTCGAGGATCCCCTTGAGCTTCATGAGGATGACGATTTTCAAATCATGTTGAATGTCAGCAGGGGGGGCATCGCTTACGACAGGACTTCCCTTGTCCCAACATTGCTGGAACCCCCTACAAGAGGGCCGGGCCCTGACAGCTGGGTGACCTCCTTCTCTGCACCCAACCAGAGTTTTTTCCGGAACGGGACGGAATGGAGCGATCTATATTTTGTCAATGATAGCGCCAATTTCTGCATCAAGGGTCTGGTCGGCCATGTAAGCATAGCTTCTCCCATGACCCATGACAAGGTTGGAGAGACCTATACAGCTCATGGACCGGTTTCAAATGAGATCGATCGGGTGACCGTCAGGATCGACAATGGGGAGGAGATGACCACGGTGATCCGTTCGGGCAAATGGAGCATCGAACTTTCCGATCTGCACCTGACCGCAGGCCCTCACATCCTCACCGCAACAGGAACCCAGGACGGGTGCATGGAATTTGTATCGACCTCCTGGGTCGAGTTCATCTTCGATGACAACGATCCAGTCACATCGGCAGCACTTTCCGGCCTCAGGGGAAATGATGACTGGTTCCTTTCTGATGTGGAGGTTTCCCTTACAGGGGAAGATATGTTTTCTGACATCGAGTACACGGAATTCATACTGGATGAAGGGACCTGGACGGATTATTCCGGACCTTTCCTGATAGAGGATGACGGCATACACCAGCTGAGCTTCAGGTCCAAGGACATTGCCGGGAACCTTGAAATGCCCCGGAACATGGAGATCAGAATCGATAAGGGACCGCCGATCACGGATGTGGTGGTCCTAGGTGACATGGGCAGCGGTGACTGGTATATGTCCCCCGTGGAACTGAGGTTCATCTCCAGGGATGACACGAGCGGCATTGACCGGGTGGAGATGGAACTTGATGGCAGAAATATGATATACGATGTGGACGACCCTCCGGTGATATCCGAAAGCGGGACGCACGAGTTCACTTTCAGGTCCGTGGACATCGCAGGGAATATCGAGAACAAAAGCTCCGGAAGCTTCCGTATCGACCGGGAAAGACCTGTCACCGAGATCATCTTGGGCGGGGACATGGGAGATAACGGATGGTTTATCTCCACTGCCACCATTGGATTTGAATCTTATGAGATATTCAGTGGACTGGCAGGTATTTTCTATCGTGTCGTGGATGGGAACTGGGAAGAATACAATGATCCGATTTCCGTCGTTCATGACGGCAGATATTTCATAGAATATTATTCAGAGGATGTTGCCGGTCACAGGGAAACCGTGAAGAAAGAGCTAGTAAAAGTGGACAAGACCCCTCCCGCGACCAATGTGGAAATGACCAGTGATGCGACCAACAACGGATTCCACCTTTCAGGAGTGACGTTCACGTTCGTGGCCGTGGATACAACGAGCGGCGTCTCCTCAACTTACTGGAAAATGGATGGGGGAGAAACGCATCGCTATTCCGATCCTTTTATTTTCGAGAAGGCGGGAACCCATATTATCCATTACTGGACAAGGGATATGGCTGGTAATATCGAGACGGTCAATTCGGCCACCTTTTCCATCGACCTGTCCGCACCGAGTGTGGATCTGGTGGAAGACCTCGATGGAATTACTTTGAACACGACAGACCTCCTTCTGCATCCGGTAGGGAACGATCCAGACGGCGGGGAGCTCTCGCTTTGCTATTCCATCGACGATGGAGACTGGGAGCCGATCGAGGTAGGCTCTCCTGCTACCGGTTACGGGCCCCTTCAGGTCTCGATAATGTCCGAAGGGGTGCATGTTCTCGCATTGAAAGGTACGGATCCTGCCGGAAGGGAGACCATCGAGACATACAGGTTTGCAATTAACCTCACCTTGCATTTGAATGATGGCCAGGACGATGGAGGGGATGATGATACGGAAGAGAACGATTGGTACGGTAT
>JBLIRF010000095.1:0-6759 GCA_049472175.1 Thermoplasmatota archaeon | reverse complement strand
CCTCTATCCTTTGGCGGTATATCTCGCGGGTCTCCTGGTCCGCCCTTATCCTGGACCTGAGGTCTTCCATGTCGTTCGTTATCTCTTCAAGGAGTTTGGGATCGTTCAGCTTGAACTCGATCTCCTCCGACTCGTTGGGGAAGTGCTTCCTGTTCATCGAGTCGAACTCCTCCTGGAGGCGCTGGAGTTCCATTATCCTTTCCTTGAGCTCCTCGAAGGAATCCGATAGGACCTCGATATCTCCCTCCCTCAGGCCTGCAACGGAGCTCACGATATAACCTGCATCTTCCCACTCGGTGAGGGCGCTTATCATATTCTTCCTTCGTTCCATGTTCGAGCGGACCATGGCGTCCATTTCGTTGTACAGGTCCAGGGCTCCGTCGACATCCTGAAGGTACCTGAGCCGTTCTGTCAGCTCGGTGATGCGGTCCTGCATGTTCTTCTTCTCGATCCCGTCCCATGTTGCGACCCCATTCAGGGCTTCGGAAAGCCTGCCCAACCTTGACTCAAGGTCATTGATGGCATCCACGAGCCCCTCAGGTTCCGTGTCCACGATCCCTTCCAGACCCGTGAGGGACCATCCTTCCTTCTTCAGGTCGGACATCCTTTTTTGCAGGTCCTTCCTGAGGGCGCGGTCCTTTTGAATTGTCTTCTCGAGCTCCTCAAGGGATATCCTTGCATTTTCAAGTTCGAAGGGGTCCATGATGATGGATCCAACACCCTCAGCCTCTTTCTGGAAATGTTGAACATCCATACCGGAGAGTTTTTCCAGTAGTTCTCTTGCTCCTTGGATCCTTCCATTCAATTCCTCCCACACGGGGGCGAACAGTGGAAGGTCCTCTTCGATGACCTCACGGAGCTTCTCCACGGAGAAGCCTTCCTCCTCCCAGGAGGCAAGGTCGTTCCTGGCCTCCTCCCTCTTCTCTTCCCGGATGTCTATCTTCTCCTGGATCCGGCCTATCTTCTCCTTCAGCCATTTGATCCGCGATGGATCATGAAGGGCGGTCTCTGCTTCCTTGATCTCGTCCTTCACCCAGCTGCTATCCAACTCCCAGAGCTTTTCGGCAAGCTCCTTGAGCTGAGAGACCTTGGAGACAATGCCATCCCGGAATACGCGCAGGTCATTCACAGAGAGTTCTATCTTTCCATCGAGGTCTTCGAGGACGTACCCCTCTTCTTCCAGGGATCTGAGTCCGGTCATGATATCTTCCCTTTCTTCATTGAATCCCGAGATCTGGTCCTTGATCTCGATCAGTCTCTCCTCGTAACTATCAAGGTCCATCGGGTCCTTGCTGGAACCCATGAGATCATCGATCGCGTCCGGAATGTCCCGCCTGTCGATCCTGACGAGCTCCTCCTTGATCTCGTCGATCCTCTGGATATTGTTCATCATGAGGTTGAACCTCTCCTGAAGCGGTCTCAGCCTGCCCCCTGCAAGATCCTTGAGCACCTCTATGGAATATCCTTGTGCCTCCATCTCCCTGGCCTGGTTCATGAGTCTTTCCTTTTCCGTTCTCTCGTGTATGATGTTATTCTTAAGGTTCTCCGTCAACCTCTTGATATTACCAAGTTCGTCCGGGTCATTGAGCAGAAGGTCGATGTCCCGTATCTCCGACCCGAATCCTTCGGCCCCTTCCATTTTCTTTATGTTCTCGAGTTCCTCCCGGCTATCCTTGAGGTTCTGCAGATGGTCCATGAACTCGGTCATTGCATTCCATGCTGTCGTAAGGTCCTCCTCCAGCTTCTCCTCGATGATGATGGTGTTGTATCCCTCCTCCCTCCAGAGGTTCACCCATTTCTGTATCTCACCGCGTTTCTCCTTGACGAGCTGGAGCGAGTCCTGGAACCTTGTCCTGGCCGCCTCGATGGCCAGCATATCCTCGGGGTTCTTCATCATGTCGAGGAGCTCTTCCTTCTGCTTCTCCACCTCCACCTCATCGATCTCGGAAAGCCATTTCAGGAACCCGTCGATACGTTCCATCCGTTGACAGAGGTCATTGAACCATTCATCGATCTCATCGAACCCTCTGTTCAGTATATCCGGGAAGCTCGGGATCACATATCCCTCGGAAACCCAACCATTGACACTCTGCTCTATCTCTGCCGTTCTCTCCTCCCTCCTCCGCTTCTCCTCCTCCATCTTCTTTCTCTCTTCCTCCTCCGCCTTCATGTTCTCGGTGAAAACTTCGATGTCCATCATGGAGTCATCGATGGCACATTCCTTGAAGAATGCAATGGGAGGGTCCACATCGATCTTTGATTTGAACTCGATCCGGTTCTGGGGTATCATCATCGCCTTGAGGAGAGGGAATATTCCCTCCTTTCCCTTATTTGATCTGGTGGTAATGACGGTCTCGCAAAGGACCGCACCCCCCTCTTTGAAAACAAGCTGTCCCGTAATATCCTGCAACTTTCCATCGCTCTTCTCGAGTTTACCAAGGACCAGGACATATCCTGTAAGATTATCGGACTTGATGCGGCCTATCACATCCTCAACGGCATTCTCCCCACCGGTCATCTGAAATTCAACAGTTCCTTTCGGAAGTATCATCGAGCATCCCCCTTGCAGACCAACAGTTGCTAAAGACCTTGACCAATTGGCGGGTATAATACTACATATCAATTAAATATAACCATCACAATTTTGAAGAATGATAATGTCCTGGACCTATGACACCATTTCCAGATCGATCCTCCCCGAAGCGATCGATACCGAGGAGATCCTGCATCCGATGCGGTCGCCGAGCTTGAGGAACACAGCCTCGCTCTGTCCACTGGATATCTCCCGGCGGAACCTCGGGTCGGAGGCAGCCTCCCCGGTCAGGTCCACTAGGACCTTGCTTTCGTTCTCATCCAATGTCAGTGGATAGGGTGACATATCTCGAAGCAGGATCCTGCCCTCGGTCACACCGTCATCCAGGAGAACGAAGCATGACGCCGGTGTCAGGGATACCACGATGCCCGAATGTGCATCCTTGAGGATATCCGGGGTCATCCGGGCCCTTGTGGAAAGTGCGACATCGATCATATCCCGCTCCCAATCCTCTGCCGAGTCCGTCATGTCATTGGTATGCTCCATCTGATCCTCCAGCTCCCCGCTTTCCGGTGCATGCCATCCAACTGCAGGCCCCATGCCCTCCTCATCCAAACATGCCTTCACAGCTCTGTGTGCGAGTATATCGGGATATCTCCTTATGGGGGAAGTGAAATGGAGGTAGTTCATCGACCTGAGACCGAAATGTCCTATATTGTCCACGGAATAGAAAGCCTGGCCGAGGGTCCTAAGGACCCTGAGGTTCAGCATTTCCCTGACGGTTTCATCTGTTAGGTGTCCTATCTCTTCCAGTGCTTCGTTGTAGGATGAAACGGCCCTGTCCATCACCTCCTTTGAAGGACGACCGGTCCGGGGGTGTGTCTCTTCAGATCCCTGCTGGATCGAGGCCGAGATCGCCCCGAAGCTGATCTTTCCCCCCGATAATAGAGCGTTCAGCATAGGATCTCCCGGCTCCTCCTCCGTGACATGGGTATCCGGATCCCAATCAGGTTTGATCCTGATATCGAGACCAAGGGCTTCGCAGGCAGCATTGAACCGGGAGGCCGAGGTCCTATCCGGAAGCGGGTGGACCCTGAAGAGGGTGGCGACGCCTCGCTGTTCGAGAAACCTTGCAGCGCATTCATTGGCTGCCACCATCAGCTCCTCTATCATCTTGGTGGCCTTCGTCGGTCTTTTGAGTTCGATCTCGATGTTCGATCCGTTCACGAAACTGACCCGCCTCTCGCGGGTCTCGATCTTCAGCCTTTTCCCTTTCTGTTCCAGTGCTGCCGCGACACGATGAAGTGATATGAACGGCTCTCTACCCTCTTCTATCCAGCCGTTCACCTGTTCGTAATCCAGGTTCGACCTGACCGCTATGACCGACGGGAAGTGCTTCCATTCCATGAGTTCGAGGTCCTCATTGAAGACCATGAAGGTTGAAAGCGCAAGCCTCTTGACCCCCTCTTTCAGGGAGCAAAGGTCCTCCGAGAGACGGGGGGGGAGCATGGGTATGACACGGGTGGGCAGATATACCGAGGTGGACCTGAACCGGGCCTCGGAATCTATAAGGTCACCCGGCCTGACATAATGGGAGACGTCAGCTATATGGACCCATATCATGGTCCGGACCCCCTCTTTCCTGATGGAAACCGCATCGTCGAAGTCCTTTGCATCGGATGGATCGATGGTGTAGGTCTCCAGACCGGTCAGGTCCTCCCGCCCCATCTCATCGTTCTCTTCCACTACTTGAGGGAGGTTCTCAGCGACCTTCAATATATGGAGCGGGAAGTTCTCGTGGAACCTTCGTACACCGGACCCCATATGGAACTTGGCCACCAGTTCGCTCGCATCCCTCCAGTCTATCTTCTCGAGCAGAAGAAGGAATGTCACGAGGCCGGAAGCCAGGTCTCCCTTTTTCGTGGAGGTGACATCCATGGTGAAGAAAGCCATGAAGCGCTCCAGATCGAACCTGTGAAACCTCCTGATATCCGTACCCGCGAGTCCGAAGGGACTGCTTGCTCCAAGGTCCGTGTATCCCAGCTCGTGGTCTTCCGACGGCCAGCGTCCGTTCTCAAGGTAGGAGACTCCCCACCGGCATATGCGGTCCATTTCGGCAGCGAGTTCTTCAGGGAGCTCCATTTTCGATATGTCCTCCACCTTCAATTTCGGTGTCCTTTTTCTCCCTTCCTCCTCATCCCCCTCCCCCCTTTCCAGGAAGGCAGATCTGAGTTCCTCGAGGGTCCCGATATGCTTTTTGACAGATGATATGGTCTCCCTCGAGTACGGCACGTAGTAAGGTTTCCTTTCAACATCCACCCTGCAAAAATCGGGTTCCCCCCTGTCATCGCATCTTGAAAGGACCGTTTCCACCGCCCTTGCCTGTCTTGGAGCAACGAAGTGTGGGTGGAAATGGATGCGTGCGATCTCCTCCGGGGAAAAACCGATCGAAAGGCATCCCGCGGGGGGATCCTCCATGCTCCTTCCAAGGTGCGTTCGACCTTCAGAAATGAAGCGGACCACGGACCGCCAAAGGTCCTCTGACCCGGTCCTGTCGATGATCTGCTGTGGCTCCATCTTGAGCATATTTCCCTTCTCTTCCCTCATGACTGCCCTTCCGATGAAGTCCTTCATCGCCTTCTCGTCGTTCTTGCTGCCTTCATACAGCTCACCGGTGCCTTCCTTCAACGAGCTCCATTTCACCTTCAGGATGCCCTTCAATGTGAACACAACGGCAAGATGGTCACCTCTTGTCTTTTCCCTGTCGATGAGTATCCCGAGGTTGTTCGGCGGCTCGAGTCCACCCAGGCCCGCCTTCAATCTTACGAGTTCACGGATATCCATTTTAGACACCTCTTGAGGGCGATCAGAACTGGCTGCATCAGTCCGTGCAGGGACCGGGGACCATTGAAATCAAGCCTGCGGCGTGATCTGGTCCTTTCCCTCATCTTCCGAACTTCCGGCCCCCTGATCTGGTTCCTCTCCGGATGGGGGCTGAGGAGCCGTTTCCTCCGATGCTGGCTGATCGATGCTCTGGCCAGAGGGTTCCGTCCGTGCCGGACCTGCGGGGGCAGGATGTTCTATTTCCTCAAGGGTCGGTACCGATCCGTAAAGGTCCTGGTATGAGAGCGTGTGCTCCGCGTGATCGAGTGCATGCGCCTCGTCCGTTGTCAGGGCGACATCGGTGTATTCCTTCATCTGCTGCCTCCGCTCCATGATCAATCGATGTTCCCGCTCCTTCTCGGTCTCCTCAAACTCCGGCGCCTCCTCCTCCCCGGTCTGCCTTCTCCTGGAAAGAACGACAACGACGATGATAAGGACCACCAATATTATCAGGAATACCGCTCCCCCGATCACATATCCCAGAATACTGTCCTTCTCCTCGTCCTCAATGACCGGTTCCGAGATCTTGCCATAAGCGGCGTTCGATTGTTTTCCCTCGCCGATCTCGTTCACACCTTTGATCGCGTAGTAGTAGGTGACACCTTTTTCGACGTTGGTGTCGGTGAAGTTCTTGACGAAACCGACGTCAGTATAATCCGTCAGGTTCAGCTGAGAAGGTCCTCTCATGATGATATACCCTGTCAATGTCCTCCCGCCATTTGACCTGGGCTGCTCCCATTCGAGGAGAATGGATTCCTCCAACACGGACAGAACAAGGTTCCTTGGGGGGTCTGGCGGACCTAGGGGTTCGGCTTCAACGGGCGGACACAGTTCTCCTTCGACCTTTTCGTTTATTGCCATCACGGAGTAATAATAGGTGACACCGTTCACAACATTCGTATCGTTGAAGATCGTTGTCGATCCGCTAACGACCTCTATCGCGGACATGGTATCGGTATTCTCTCCCCTGAAGAGCTTGTAGTTCACGATATCCCTTCCCCCCAGGAATTCGGGCGGGTCCCAGGCCAGGGCTACCTTCTTGTTGCTGCTCTCTGACTCAAGGTTCTTGACATTGCCGGGTTTGGTGAATGGTATACCGGAAACGGCATCGGCTNGACTTCCCTCTCCAATTTTCGAGACTGCGGTCAGTGCATAGAAGTACTGGACCCCTATCTCCACATCTCTGTCTTCGTACATCGAATCTGTCAGGGTAAGGGTCGTGAGGAGTTCGAGATCGTCCTCGGAAAGGCCGCGGTAGAGTCTGAACTCGAATATAGGATAGTCCACCACGAGGGTAGGTAATGCCCACATCAACTTGAGTGATCCATCCAGCTCAGTAAGCC
>JBLIRF010000094.1:0-6926 GCA_049472175.1 Thermoplasmatota archaeon | reverse complement strand
TTTCTCTGCGTGTTGTTCGCTGCAATCCTGCTTTCCGCGGACCTCTCCAGCGGAAAGGTATGGTCGATGGTGCTAATAGTGTCGGGGATCATCAACTGGTTCGTTAAATCCGTGATGGAAGGTATGAAGGGGGAGTCCATCGGAAAGGGAATAATGGGTCTCAAAGTAATAGATGCATACGGGAAGGTCACGGTCGGTGGATCATTGGTACGGAATTTGTTCGAGGTGGTTCCCGTCATATTGCCGATACTTGATTATGTCATCGGAACTGCGGTCGCAAGGGACAGCAGACAGAAGCTCTTCGACAGCATATCCCGGACCCTTGTTGTGGAGGACCTCCCCGAAGAGGTGAAAAATGGACAGGCCCCTCTCTCAAGAGGGTCCAAGGCAAGACCGGAACCTCGGGAGAAGATCATCCTCGATTTCAGGGAAGTGAGGGTGGGGCACTGTCCCAGGTGTGGTGCTTCATACAGGGTCGTCCCTCCTGATGACACATCCTTTTCCGGATTGTGGAACCACAGATGCACCTGGTGCAATGAACTGATCACCGAGGACCATTAGGAAGGCAGACAAATGGTTAAGTAATCCTCCTCCTTTTTGCCGCTGATGTCCAATTTGTGCGACAGATGCAGGAAAGAGCCTGTAATTTTCATACGTTACAGCGGGCAGCATCTGTGTGCCGACCATTTTCTGGACCTGCTGCGGAGGAGGATCAGGAAGGAGGCGAGGTCCCAGAGGCTGCTCAATGGCAGGAAAAGGATCGGTATGGCACTTTCCGGGGGGAAGGATTCACTGCTTGCCTTAAAGCTTACATACGAGCTGATCGAACCCATAAAGGATATCGAGATGGTTGCCCTGACGATCGATGAGGGAATTTCCGGTTATCGTCCATCATCGATAGAAATAGCAAGGAAGGTCACCGGGAAACTAGGGATAGGATGGGAGCTTCTTTCTTTCAGTACCCTGTTCGGGCTTGATCTCGATGAAATGGTGGGACGGTCAGGAACGGGACCCTGCACCATCTGCGGCATTTTTCGAAGACATGCATTGAACAGGATAGCGCGTATGGCGAAGGCCGATGTACTGGTTACGGGGCATAATCTGGATGACATGGCACAGACTGTCCTCATGAACGTGATGAGCGCTGACCTGCAGAGGTTTGCCAGAATGGGCCCACATATGGAGGCTGTACCTGGTCTCGTTCCAAGATCTATGCCATTGAGGACCACCCCGGAGACAGAGACATACCTTGCAGCACTTCTTCTCGGTCTTCCGATCCATGAACCGGAATGTCCGTATTCGGATCTGGCCCACCGAAGGATGTTTCAGGATATTGTCCTGAGAGCCGAGCATGACACTCCCGGAACAAGGCATAGCCTCCTCAAATTCCACGAGCAGGTTTTTCCATTTATACCGCGTTCCAATGTGGAGTTTGGAAGATGTCCAAGATGCCATGAGCCGGTCGTGGATCGCGGGTCGACGGACCCGTGCAAAGCCTGCAGGCTCCTTGACGATCTGGGGGTACCGGGATGAGAAAGAGGCATCTCGAAATGGCACTTTCGGAAATGACTGATATGACAGAACCGGATGTCAGATTAGAACAGTACAGGACCCCTCCTGCCCTCGTATCGGACATACTCTGGGAGGCCCTGAGGAGGGGTGATGTGGAGGAAAGATTGATATTGGAGCTCGGTTGCGGAGGAGCCCCTTTCGCACTTGGAGCTTTAATGCTCGGTTCCAGTTCCGCCATGGGATTGGACATCGATCCCAGGTGTCTTGAAATTGCCCGGAATAACTATGCATTATTGGTGGACCAGGACTATCTGAAAAAGACCTCGAAACTGGATCTGTTGGAGGGGGATGTGTGCGACCCTGCCCTTGGGCTGCCCGTTTTTAATACGGTGTTCATGAATCCGCCGTTCGGTGCGCAGAACCGTCATGCTGATCGTGGCTTCATAAGGAGAGCGTGCGAATGTGGCTCCGTGATCTACAGTATCCATAACGGGACCACCAGGGAGTTCGTCCTTGCAGAGTATGAAAGGATGGGAGCTTCGAACATCGAGGCGATGGAGGCATCGATGGAACTACCTCACCGTTTCCATTTTCACCGGTCCGGGAAGGAGACGGTCGATGTTCTGCTTGTAAGGGTAACGGTGATCAGGTGATACTTTTTCCCACCAGAAGCCACCCTAAAATTAAATACCAATCACATCTTTCAGTTCCCCTGGTGGCGATACATGCCTTCTTCCGAATACGAGGCCAAAATGGCCAGGGGTGGAATGGCCTTCAATAACCAGGATTACTTCAAGGCTCTGGAGGAATATAACGGTGCCATAAAGGAGAATGATGAAGAACCCGATGCCTGGTTCAACAAAGCATTTACCCTTCAGAACCTGATGAGGGACGAGGAGGCCGTCGAGGCTTACAAACAGACCATAAAATTGGATAAGAAGAACATCAAGGCCTGGACCAATCTGGGGGCACTTCTCGCCAAGATGGACGAGCCCAAGGATGCTATGAGGTGCCTCGATAAGGCAACTGACCTCGACAACGGGTCGATCAATGCGTGGTTCAACAAGGGAGTGCTTCTTTCTAAGTATGGTCGTGCCAACGATGCCCTCATCTGCTTCGATGCGGTTCTTAAGCTGGACCCACGGGATACCGAAACCATGTACAACAAGGGTGTCATTCTGGAAGCCCAGGGCAACAAGGCAGAGGCCGAGAACTGGTTCGAGAAAGCTCTATCGGAAAAGGTTACCATCGATGAGGATTCCTACAAGAGGTATTCGGTCGATGTATTCGCCATGCATGACACGGACGAGGAGGGCAGACTGATCACCGATATCGAATGGCTGGACAGGGGGTCAAAGTTCCAGCTCGATAACGATATTGATAGGGCAATATTCTGTTTCAACAAAGCTCTGGAGCTCAATCCGGAGAATCCGGATGCATGGTTCGCTTACGGTAATGCCATGCATCAGATCGGCAAGCTCGAAGAAGCCTTGGAGTGTTTCAAGAGATCGCTCCAGATACGTCCAAAGAAGTCTGAAACATGGTACAATATGGGAAATGTGTTCATGGACCTGAAGAAGCTTCACAAGTCCATAGAATGTTTCGATAAGGCGCTGGCATTGAACCCTCATAAATGGGATGCTCTGGCCAATAAAGGGGCCGCACTCAAGAACCTGGGAAGGATAGAGGAAGCGATAAGGGTCTACGAGACGGTTCTCGAGCACAATCCCAAGAACTCTCTTGCATGGTTCAATCTGGGCAATTCCTACGATGCAATGGGGAAGTTCAGAAGGGCTATACAGTGCTTTGACCGTGCCATCGCCCTGGAGCCGAACAATTACGAATATTATTACAACAAAGGTGTCCTTCTTTACGAGAAGGGCAGGTTGATCCGCGCAAAGGAAGCCTTCGAGCGAGCTCTTGCTCTGAGACCGGACTTCAGAGAGGCCGCCATGGCAAGGGATGACATCATCAAGGACATCAGAGGTGGTTAGGAGGGCGAAACCTTTCCAGGATCGATAAAATTGTATTTATCGAATATCCTGTAGAATATTATGTCCTCATGATCCCAGTATACAACCGGATAATAGAAGGACCTGCCCCTTTGAGGGGTCAGGTCAAAGATGTCGTCGTCCGCTGGATCATTTGGAAAGTTTACCTTTCTTCCCGCACTTGGGGCAGGTTATGATTATCGGACGCTTTGGGGATTTGACGAGTATCTTCTCGCCGCATCCCTTGCATTTAACGATCTTGGGTTTGTATTCGGCCTCACCCATTTCCGGTTCAGTTTCCTTCTCCTCGAAACGCGGCTCCTCGGCCCTTGGCTCTTCCTCCGGAGGTTCCTCAGCGACTTTGCTAGGTCTCTTGACCATGAAAATGTTCTCTTCTTCTTCCTCTTCTTCAAGGACTACTGACCTCTTCTTCTTCTTGGTCGGGACCGGTTCCTCCTCTATGACCCTTGGTTTCTTCTTGGAGAGCTTTTCCTCCCTCTGAGATGCAAGTTCTTCCTCGAGGTCTTCTATCTTGCCCCTGAGCCGCTTGACCTCTCTCTCATGGTCCTCGATAGGAATAAGGCCTTCCTTCTTTTGTTCGAAGTCCTCGATATCCATTCTCAGAGAGGCCTTGTCGGTGTCGATGGACCGTAGCATATTCTCGGCTTCCTCTTTCATTTCAAGGATCTTGCTGCGTTCCTTTCCGAAAAGCCTCTTCTCATTCTCCATGTCCCGCCTCTCGCTCATGAGCTCGTCCCGCCTCTTGTCCACCTCCATCTGCTCCTTGATAAGGGAATCCCTCTCGGCTTTGAATCCCTTCTCTTCTTCTTTGACACTGTTCTGTCTCTCCTCGAGTGTCCTTTCCCAGGCTTCTAATTTTTCCTTCCCTTTCTCGTATTCCCTGAACTCGATGCGGAACTTGTTGTATCTCTCCTGGAAATCGTCCCATTCCTTCTCGTGAGACCTTCTTGTCGTATTGAATTCCTCTACGTCCTTTTCGAAAAGCTCTCTTTTCCTGTCGATGGAATCGCTTTCCTTATCGAGTAGAACCCTCTCCTTCTTGAACTTCCTCTCTCTTTCAAGTAGTTCCTCTTCAAGTTTCTTGAACTCCTGCTTCTCCTCGAAGAACCGGTTCTCCCTATCCTCCTGCTCCTTCCTCTCGGTCTCGAGCTTTACCCTCTCCCTCGTGATCTCGGCTTTCTGAGCATCGAATGTGGTCTTCTCCTCTTCTATCTCTCTCTTCATGTTGAGGAACTCGTCCCTTTCCTCTTCAAGGGATTTGATCTCTCGCAATATGTCCTCTCTCTTGTCCATAAGTTCCTTGCGCTCTTTATTTAGGCGGGCTTCCCGTGATTCCAGGTCCTCCTTATCGGCCTGGATCGAGATCAGATTGGCCTTAACGAACCCCTCCATGAGCTGAAGTATACGGGTTTCCTCATCAAGAAGGTCCCTTCTTTTTCTTGTGATGGAATCATAGGCCTTCTCGATCTCTTCTTTCTTGCCCATCATCGACTTTAGCTCCTGATCGAGTCGGTAGTGGTCAAGGTCCTGATCCCTTTTCCGAACGGGCTCGTATATCTCCTCCTCCACCTCATCCATCTCCTCCATCTCTTCATCTTCGTGGACAGGTTCAGGTTCGGGTTGAGGTTCAGGCTCTGGCTCTTCTTCCACGATGATAGACTTCTTCACCGGTACCACGATCTCTTCCTCTTCATCGTCCTCGAACTCAATCCTTGGTGCTTTCTTTCGGCTTTTCTTGCGGACCTTGACATCATCGTTCTCGGCCCAATCCACCGTTGCTCTCTTAGGCATGATTTTCACCCCTTTTTGAATGGAATACACTGCACTGCTTCGCCTTCATATAACATGGATATTATATATCTTTTTTTAATTAATGTCCCCAAAAGCCCTGAAAAAGTCCTTTATGATAACGGATTTCTATAACTTCCGATCATCCTTGTCATTCCCTGTTTCGCTTTTCCCAAGGAAAAGGTTTTCATATCAGTTAATATGTGGGAAACGAGGAGTGTGGGATCACTTGGCAGGCAACAGGAACGGTCGCAGCGATGATATGCAGGGGGAATATCTGCACAGGATCATGATTGACCGCCGTGAAGGTATCATAGTTGATTCCCCATTGAGACCTCTGATAGACGAGAAGAGCGGCTATATTGTCCTTGGAAGGAGCACCTCCGCCCATAAAAAATGGAGAAGGAAGGGTTTGCTTCAGATCGGTGCTGTTGGGGAATTGAAGGAGGACCATGAAGACCTTTTCGGAAGGGAAGTGTTCATCGATGCCGCATTCCCGCATATCATATTCATTTGCGGCAAGAGAGGTAGCGGTAAATCCTATACGCTGGGTATCTTCGCCGAGGAGCTTGTAAGGTCCGCAATAGGGGTTGGAGTTGTCCTTGTTGATCCCATTGGGATCTTCTGGTCGTTGAAGATGGAGAACACCTCCAGGTCTGAAAAGAAAGCCATGGACAGATGGGGCCTCAGCCCGACCTCGTTCCCTGAGGTGAAGGTCCTTGCACCGGGAACTGATATCAGCATGCTTCCGACCAACTGTGACGGTCCATTCACCATCGGGATCGGTGAAATGACGGTTGAGGACTGGTGTCAGGTCTTTGATATGGACAGGTTCAAGACACAGGGCCTTCTCGTGGGAACGGCGATAGATCAGGTAAGATCTGGTTACAAGGCCATTATCGATGATGTTCCCGTGGATATCCCTCCGAGACCGGATCGTTTCTCCATAGGAGATATTATCCAATGTATGGAAACATCAGCCCATATTACCAGCAGGACCGGAGGTTACAACCCGCAGACGAGACGCTCCGTGATAGCCAGGTTCACCGCTGCCGCTGGATGGGGTATATTCAGCGTTGAAGGTACTCCTCTCAGGGAACTGACGTCCCCAAATAGGGTGACCGTTCTCGATGTGAGCGATACGAACCTAGGAGATTCCAAGCGGAGCCTGATAACGGGTATCGTTGCGCGGAAGATCCTTGAGGGAAGGATACAGACCGCAAGGATCGAGGAGCATCACGGTATCGATGAGACAGACCCGGATATGATACCTCTCACATGGCTCCTCATTGACGAGGCCCACATCATACTACCACACAACAGGCAGACCCCGGCTTCACAGGCTCTTATCGAATATGCTAAACAGGGCAGGAAGCCAGGGTGTGCGATGATCTTGGCCACACAGAGGCCGGCTTCCACATCCGATGAGATACTTTCCCAGGTTGACATACTTCTTGGACACAATCTAGCTCTTGAGGATGACATGTCCGCTCTTAGAAGGAGGGTCCCCGCAAAACTTCCGCAGGATTTCGCAGTTTCCGATTTCATAAGGGGAATACCAGTCGGAACGGCCATCGTGGCCGACCAGAAGACCCAGCAGAGGTCTTTCCTGGT
>JBLIRF010000093.1:0-6983 GCA_049472175.1 Thermoplasmatota archaeon | reverse complement strand
ACGGGGCATACCGCATGATCGCACAGGATAGAGTCCGTATCATGGGGGTGAACCTGAACAAGGACCTGATGGACCGTCTCAGGGAGAACCGGACGGAGGAAAGCATCACCATACTGCCTGCAGAGCCCGGGTGGGATGCGATTGAGACGGGATACGAGCTGCCCTTGGTGGGGATCATGATCGCAGTGGTCGTGATCATTTTGGTCATTGCCGTTTATCTTATCTATATGAAATGGTGGAAGTCAAGAAAGATGCATCCGTAAAGCTCCCTCAAGAACGTGAAGACCTCCTATCATTCGTGTATCTCAAGCTCCTTCTGGAGCTGGGCGATAGAACGATCGAGAATGTCTACAATCTCGTCGAGCTGCTCCTCGGTAATTATGAAAGGCGGGGCGAGCAGAATATGGTCCCCGCCATCGACAATGGATGAAACACGTCCCGGATATACATACAGTCCGTTCTTGAGACAGATCCTCTGGAGTCTGCCTCCCACCTTGTATTCCTCGGGATAGGGTTTCCTGCTCTTCCGATCATGGACGAACTCCACACCCGCAAGGAGGCCCACGCACCTGACATCCCCCACCATAGGATGCTTCTTCAGGGTGTTTAGCCCCTTCAGGAAGTAGTCCCCGAGCCTTGCCACCCTGTCGACGAGCTCCTCCTCCTGTATTATTCTCAGCACCTCGAGGCCGACCGCAGCGGAGAGCGGGTTCCCGGCGAAAGTGTGGCCGTGAACGAACGCGCTCCCGGGTGCATTCGAAATGACATCGAACACCTTCTCGTCAATTATCAGGGCTCCCAGGGGGGAGTAGCCTCCCGATATTCCCTTGGACAGGACGATCATGTCAGGAAAGACCTCGAAATGCTCCATTGCGAAGAACTTGCCCGTTCTGCCGTATCCCGTCATGACCTCGTCCGCTATGAACAGAACATCGTACTTGTGGCAGATCTTCTGGATTATCCTGTAATAACCCCGGGGGGGTCCAACAGCCGGTGCGGAAGCCCCGATGATGGGCTCCGCT
Organism: Thermoplasmatota archaeon; assembly: GCA_049472175.1. Lineage (GTDB taxonomy): Archaea > Thermoplasmatota > Penumbrarchaeia > Penumbrarchaeales > Penumbrarchaeaceae > JAFGLL01. The sequence goes on along the minus strand of JBLIRF010000093.1, from coordinate 5,961 downwards.
ATGAATGCAGATATGTTCTCCGGGTCCTCCGATATTATGGCCCTCTCGAGATCGTGGGCGCATTCGAAGTCACAGGACTGCGGGACCTTCCCGAATGGACACCGCCAGCAGTAAGGCGTGGATATCCTCGGGAACTGCGTCAAGAGTGGCAGGTAGTGCTTTCTCCGGGGATAATGCCCGGTCATTGAAAGCGCACCGATGGTCGCCCCGTGATAGCTTGTTGACCTCGAGATCACCTTGTATTTCTGGATATTGCCGTTCTCCACATGATACTGTCTGGCGAGCTTCAGCGAGGTCTCGACGGCCTCGGACCCGCCGGAAGCAAAATAGACACGGTTAAGCCTCCGGGGCGTCAGCTTGATGAGCTCCGCTGAAAGTCTGAGAACGGGTTCGTTGGTGAACGTCGACATGTGTGTGAAAGCGAGCTTACGGGCCTGTTCAGTGAGGGCTCGGACCACCCTTTTGTTCCCGTGTCCAAGGCATACGACCGCCGCACCTGCGGCACCGTCGATTATCCTATTGCCCTCCTTGTCGATCAAGTATATGCCCTCACCCCTCTCTGCCAATATGTAATCCTTCGCAAGGTCCCTGTAGAATATATGGCCGTCGGTGAGCCCGTTGGCGCCCCTCATGGAGCCTTCCTCCGCGCAGGATGATAGACGTTCAATGTGAGCGCCTCCTCCGCTGTCCTGTTGATCGCGCCGTGAGGGGCTTCGGTTGGTACATGGACAACGCTCCCCTTTGTGAAGTTAAAAGGTTTTCCCCCCACATCGAACTCGAGCGCCCCCTCAAGACAGATGGTCATCTGCTCTTCCGGGTGAGAATGGACTTCGAACACGGACCCGGGCAGATATCTGTACAGAACGACCTGTATGCTTCCCATGGTAACGCTCTTGCGAAAGATCCCGGGTCTGGCCTCGACCTCTTCGACACAGTTGAAGTTCAAATGCCCCGCATCGTTCAAACATGGCCCCCCTTCACCGCTCCGCTTCGAATCCTGAGAGTATCTAAATCAAAGGTTCCCCGGGGCAGGTGAAAGTATAGAGATGCCGAGGCACCTTCGGGGCTGTCAGTAGAGGATCATCCTTTGGGTCTTTTCTTGGACCTCTTCCCGTGGATGAAGACAAGTTCCTTGAACCTCTCAACATGAACCTTCATAACATGGGGTTCGAGGATGGAGGACAGCTCATCTGTGCTCTCTCCTTCGTATCCCGATGACTTCACCGCGTCGATATGGTGCGACAGTATGTCCTCGAGTATGAGGGAATCCAGCTGAGCGAAATCGATGATCATGACCTGTCCCCCCGGCTTCACCGTCCTTGCCATCTCCTTGATCAATTTCTCCGGGTTGGGGACATCCACGAAATGTATGGTGGATATGACCGCATCGAGGTAGTTGCCCTTCAGCGGTATGTCGTCATACCGTGAAGGGAACGATGAAACGTCCACTTCGAACTCGGTACCCGGGTCGATGTCCAGGTCCTTCTTTGACCCCAGAACGAGGAAGACAAGCGCCCCGCCCTCCAATGCAGGGACCATTTCGACCGTCCTCTGTACACCCGTTTTGGTCGGGGCGCATATCACCCCGACCGTAATGTCCTCTCCCAGAGGTCTCAGAAGGGTGCCTATCTTTTCTCTGATATCCTTGTGGATAACGGACATCTTAAGGTTGAAATGCATGTAGCTCGTGAAGTGAAGGGCCCGATCGACCTCCGCGGTCCCCTTTTCGGTGATCTCGAAGTACTTCCTCTCCACACCTCTCGTCAGGATGTTGCGCATCCCTGTCTCCATCTGCTCTATGTCGCTTTTTTTGATCTTCAGCCGTTTGATCAGACCGTCCTTTTCGAGCTTCTTGAGGACAGGATAGAGCTTACCGGTCGTCACCGTTTCGGCGCCAAGATGCTCGTTGAGCATCAGCCTCATCTCGTTACCGTAGCGTTTGGTCTCCATGAGATAGTAGAGTATCTCAAGCTCGAACCATCCGATACCCGGAACATCCGGAAGAGGGGCGACCATAATGATCTCCGATCATGGATATCACGGTCAAATAGAAATAGGTTTCCCAATAAAACTACATAACATAGTTGTCATTCAAACCTCTTATGTATGAAAATAAACTATTAATATTTCCTATGCCATACTCTTAATGAATGATAAAAGAGAGATATTGTCCGGTGGTGATGTCGTGAAGAGGATTGCCACACTGGATTTTATCCGGGGTCTCTGTATAATGGGTATGGTCGCCCTCCACATTTTCGGGCGGGTCTATGACTCCTCCTGGATCGGGACCGACCAGATGTCGGACAAGTCCCTTCTTCATATCACCGGACTCCTTTCACTGGCATACATCGGTGGTATGGCTGGACTTTTCCTGATGGTTTCCTCAACATCCCATACGCTCTCCATCCACGGACAGCTCAAGAAGGGGGGGAAGCTGGAAAATGTCATGAAGAGGCAGCTGGCGGTCGGTCTCCTGCTGCTGTTATTCGCCTTCCTGGCCGAATCCACCATCGGCCATCATGGTTTTCTTGGAAGGATGGCCTACAGCGATATCCATTCCGGTGCGTCCATGATGGAAGCTGCGTCGACACACTCCGCCCGTATACTATATCGAGGGTTCCATTTCATGACGCTCCACACCATAGCATGGTGCATTATCATAAACTCGTTCATCCAGTTCTTTATGTATCGTAACGGCGGTGTTGATAAGGTCGCAAGGAACGTCAAGGTCTACATCGGCCTCTCGATCATGACGATCCTGCTCACACCTCTGATGTGGTGGGTCGCTGGTCAGGTCGTCCCTGGTTATCCTTTCGCGACATATCCTGGTACGGATCTCATGGTCCAGTATCCACTCGCAGGACATAGTGGTGTACTTGATTATGTGAAACTGTTCTTCCTGGGACCCCTTGCAGGGCAGACGGAACCATTGTTCCCTTTCCTCTTCATATCTTTCATCGGAGCGATCATCGGGATATATCTGTCAATGGACAGGCCCCCAAGGCTTCTTCCGCATAAAGGGATGATGATAGGAGGGATCATGTTCCTGCTTGGGGTTGCCAGCATCGCATTCATGTGGTTGACAGGGATCGATTCGGTCCAGAACCTGATAGAGAACACCTATCAGCTCCTGAAGCTCCGAATATGGTTCCCACTGCTCCTGCTTACAACGGGGGGACAGATAGTTTTCCTGATGATGACGTTAAGGATCGTGGAGTACAGGGGGATCGGGGCAGCATTTGCCAGCAGGATGACCTTCTTCCGAAGGTTCGGGATCGTATCTCTGACGATCTATACATTCCAGTACCTCGATGTCATACCGCTCAGCATCATCAGCCTCTTTCCGGGGATCAATGTCCTTACCGGAAAGGAAGGCCTCTTCTGGTCTGTTCTTGCGGTGGTTGGTTCCATCCTCACATGGCATCTCGTTCTTGTATTCTGGGAGAGGAAGGATTTCAAAGGTTCCGCCGAGTGGTCCTTCGCGGTCGTTCTGACGCAGTTCTATAGGCTATTCAGCAGGAAGAGGACGGTCGATGCACTGAAATGGCACGAGGTCCCCAAGATGAAGCTCGTATCCGATGTGAATAGAGTAGAATGGCTGAGCGTCGTTCCGAAGAACCCAAAAGGACTCGACCGCTTCAGGGATTCAATATTCTCGATTTATCTGGCCTTCATCGGTCTTATCATTTTCCCCCTCTCCCTTCTTGCTCACTCCATCGCGAAGAGGGCACGGGAGACCGAAGGGGACAACAAGTTCAACCGGATCTCCCTGAAGGTCTCGAGGTGGGGGCTCGCCTGGGGATCGTTCGCTGCATTCTGGATGTCTCAGATAAAAGGAATTTCATTATAGTCAGTCTATGATGTGCTCTCGTGATACTGGACTTTGGATCATTGCTTTTCCAGGAGTTCCCTGATCTCTCCTCTGCACCAGTTCCTTCCTGCGAACACGATCTTCCCGTCAATTGCAAGGAGGGCGTCATCGATCCTGAACTGCAGGGAGATCACGTCCCGTATCCTTTGACCCCCACAGGCAGGAAGATGTCGGAAGATATACTTGACATCACATGAGTGAGAAGTGACTGAGGTCGATAACTGTTCGGACACAAGACGTCGAGATAGGTCTTACCGGTGGGATCACAATACTGCCATCAGGTTGCCGTATATGGATCCTGCTATCGTTGAAAGGGCGACAACGATGGCCACATAGACACTAGAGCGCTTAATTCCCATCACCCTGGCGATCACTATCATGTTGGGGAGTGAAAGGGACGGACCCGCGAGGAGGAGCGACAGGGCAGCCCCAGGGGACATGGCTCCGGATGAGTAACCGAATATCTCACCGATGATCGGGACCTCGAGCAATGTGGGCATGTAAAGTATCGCACCGATGACCGAAGCTATGAACGTGGACAGGATCGAATTGCTACCCATCAAGGGACTGAACAACTCTGGTGGTATGAAATAGGCAAGTATGCCCGTCCCGAACGTCCCTATGACAAGTATGGGGAAGATCTTCAATGTCAGGTCCCAGGTCTCGCGCCCCCAGATCTTCACCTCCTTTTTCTCATATTTGAATATCAGCACGACCCCGACGGCGATCGTTAGCATGTAGGCGATGATGACCCTAATGAGCATCGGGATGTAACCGGCGGTCAGGACGACCAGGATGCCTACCATTAGAGCAAAGAAGATTATCGTCCAGCCAATATGTCTGTTTTTTTCCATCTGTAAAAGGACCATGTCCCCGATGCTTTTTTCCTCCTTTCTGAAAACAAGGGCCATTACCAGTCCAACAACCACCGACATCAGGATGGCGGAGACGGCCCTTGCGATCCCGAGGTCATAACCAAGAGCGCTCGCTGTATAGAATATTGCGAGAACATTGATGGCCGGACCGGCAAACAGAAACGTCGTGGAAGGTCCGATCCCCGCTCCTCTCTTGTATATACCCGTGAACAGTGGTATCACCGTACAGGAACAAACCGCAAGTATCACTCCTGAGACGGATGCGATACTGTAGGAGATATATTTCTTCGTCCGGGCACTGAAATACTTCAGGACGGAGGCCTGGGATACGAATGCCGAGATACCGCCTGCTATGAGGAATGCTGGAACGAGGCAGGTGATGACATGGTCGCTCAGGTATGATATCAACGTGGATATGCCGGATCCGATGGACCTTTCGAACGTGGCCGGAGCGTATGATGTCAAAAGGCCGACCAGATAAAGAAGAACGATGATAAGGGAAGCCACGAGACCGACGGTAATCCATTTGTTCTCGATGAGCCACTCCCTTATCGGGGCAGTATATCTTTCGATCACCTTGACCATTATTGCTGCCTCTGTTTCGACCTTTTTTGAAACGCAATCCTGCATACGGATAAATATTTTACGGTTTCAAAAAGATTTGAAACACTTTTCAACTCGTGCTTAATAGGACATAACAACGCAATATCGAAGATCCCCCGTGAACCTCAACTGATCTCGATATGCTCCCCTTTCACCTTGTATACGACCTTTTCCGCTATCTTGCAGCAGTGGTCGCCGCACCTTTCGAGATACCTCGCCACCATCACGTAATGGGTGCATCTCGTGATCGTCCTGGGGTCCTCCATCATGTAGGTGAGGCACTCCCGGAAGATGGAATAGCGCTTCTCATCAAGTATATCGTCCCTCTCCTGGAAGTCCTCGATCAGGGAGAGGTCCTCGGTCTCCCAGGCCTTGAGGACATCATCGATCATGGATGCCACATGATCGGCCATGAAGGGGATATCGATCAATCTTTTCACATGAGGCTGGTCAGCGAGCTCGAGAGTTACTTTGGCTATATCGTATCCGTATCTGCCTATCCTAGTCAGATATGTTATCATCTTCAGGATGCAGGCCAGGTTCCTCATGTCCTTTGCCATGGGCTGATAGAGGGTCAGCACCCTTAGGGTATGCTCCTCTATACTATGGTCG
>JBLIRF010000092.1:0-7014 GCA_049472175.1 Thermoplasmatota archaeon | reverse complement strand
AAGTTCCTTTTCCGGATCGTATCCATCGAACCGGATCGATACGTATCCCTCAGGATGAAGATACCAATGTGACGGGACCTTCCTGTCATCCTGGTATGAGACCGGGGCGTCGTCAATGACACGTCCCAGGGGAGTTATCATTAGGAGGGCTTCTTCCGATAACCCGGGCTCTACCCCATTGAACCCGAATCGGATGTCCTCGGTTCTCCCTCCAGGCCTGACGAAAATGTCGTATTTCAGTCTCCCCTCCTCCGATCTGTATGCGATGTCTATGCAGTCCCATACATCGTGGAAAACGACCCTCTCGTAATTGGGCACGTCGATGAACCATGAATCCGGACCTGAACCTATCAGATAGTTGCTCTTTTGGAGCATCTCTCCCTCTCCGATCGGACCGGCAGAATGACCCCCGATGAATTCTATACGGTAGGAGAACATCTTCTTCTCTTCGTTTAGGACGACAGACATTCCGTTCCTTGAAAAACCTGTACCCATATTTCCCCCTGATGCGTAATAGAGGATCTCGGTATTGCTGATCTGTCCGTCATTCCGGGTGAAATGAAGTGCTCCTTGGAAAAGTTCATCGATATGGGTATTTTCAGCCGATCCTTTGTCCGGTCCATTGAAGGCAACGCTTTGGACGATCGGGTCAGGTTCGAAAAGGAAATGACCTGCCGGTATCATTATGACCGCTATCAGGAATATCGAAAAGGAAAGCCGATATTCACCCATCCTTTTCACCTCCGTCCACTCCTCCTTCAATACTCTGGTCTTCCATCTCTTTCATTTCCGGGAGGACCTCTCCCTCCCCTCCCCCCTTATCTTTCACGGGTCCTTCCTTCCCTTTCTCCTCCTCTCCATTCCCCGTTCTCTCTTGTTCTTCCCCCGTGGATTCTTCCATCTTGTCGGTATCCTTCCTCCTCGCTGCCAGGAGGTATATTACAACCGCAACAAGAAGCCCGATCAGGAAAGCTGCTACTCCTACTATCATCAGGAACGTTGTTGTATCCATCACATCCTCTTTCCGGCCCTCGTTCTCCGACACTACTATCCTCACGGAAGAGGAATTGCTCAGGCCAGTCGAATCTTTTACCTCGACAGTGATCAGATGGATCCCGGGATGAAGCATTGTCTTCAATTCCTGCATATCTCCAAGAGCTCCGGAAAGATCGGACGACCATCTGTACGTAAGCGAATCACCCCATGGCAGGTCAGGGTCGAATGCTTCAGCCCTGAGGGTCAGTTCTTCCCCGTTCATGAAGCAGGTCCTGTCCGGTTCAATGCTGATATCTGGTTTCATGGGGGCGTCGTTGGTGTTGAACACCTCTATCCGGAAGCTCATGTTGACCGATGATGCACTGTCTATGGCGGTTATCGTTACAGTGTGATTGCCGACCATATCGTTCGTTGCCAGGAGATGAAAGGTTCCGTTGGGAAGGACCATGTAGTTTATACCCGGGTCGACTCCCGGTATCTTTGCAGGTATATCGTTCTCCACCGATATCTCCTCCCCATCCCGCAGGTCGCAGACCGATATCGTGAGATTGAGCCACATCCCCTGGAGGACGCTTGCGTAACTGATGTTGCCTATGATCGGGGGATCGTTCAGAGGCTCAACGATAACGGGGATGTTCGCCCGGGCGCTACCCTCCTCGTCCGACACAACAACTGTAAGAAGTGCTCTGCCGTTCATGTCTATCCCGGGTCTCAAGCGGAAGCTGTCGTTCTCCAGGATCACCTCGAAACCATCATCTATGATGAACTCGAAATCCAGCTCTTCTTCATCCTTGTCGGAGAACCATGAAAGGTGATGGTAAGGTTCGCTGAGGTGGTCTTCGAGCATCGTTATACTGTCCGGATGTCCTATCGAGTAAGGGACTGTATTGAAGATGGTGGCGCTCGATACCGAAGCTATGCTCTCGTTCATACCGTCATAACTGGTCACCTCGACCCTCCATTCATCACCTTCCCTCACCACACCCTCCACGATCCTGGCATTCAGGGATCTGGTCCCGAGGACCTCCATGTAAAGGGCTGAATCCCTGAAAAACCTGTAATTGTATGTGATGTCCTCACGGGAGGTCTCCAGGTCCGTTCCCTCCCTGTAAATCTCGACACTGAGTTCATCTCCTGTGGTCGGTACTTCCGGGGCGATATAGATCCCCGGTCCTTCCGGAGGATTGTTCCTCAGCTCGAGGATGGAGCCCAGGAGATAGTTATGGAAACTTCCGATGGTATCCTTGACCATGACGGATACATCATAGGTACCGACATTATCCGAATACGCCGTCTGCAGTGGAGTTGCCCAATGATCACCTGACCAGAACTGGCCTCTTCCCATATCTAAGCTCCACTCACCCGTGACAGGGTCTTTAACGGATACATTAACCGAAAGCATATCGTCCGGTTCTTCCCTGTCGTTTACCCAGAAATGGAGCAGTGTCGTCCCGCCCCTATTGATAGAAGCGGTGTCGATCTGCCATTGTTCGATCACGGGTTCCTCGGAATCATCGAACAGGACCCCTTTCAAATATGGCCTTGCCAGAGAATTATCTGCGGCAACATCTATCAGAAGATATATCGTTTGGATGGTCTCGGGAAGGTCCTTCAGGAACGAGATCCCCCATCTCACGAAATTGATCCCGTCGGGTTGGATGATCTCTATAGAATCTTTATGGGTGAAACCGCTGATCGGCCTCTTACCCTCATCAAGAAGCCCGACACTGAAGGAAACATCCTTGCTGCTCGAATGGGCATCAATGCCCACCACGTCGCACCATCCATCCTCCATCTCGATGGGTCCGATTACGAGCTGTCCTTTTGTCCTTTGATCCTGCAGGGTGAAACCGTTCACGGTGTATGTCATATTCGTTGCGGAGGCCACGTGCACACTGGTCATCAATGATTCGTTTATCGGAAAGGAATTAGTATGGTTAAGGGTGATGCTCAATATGCCAGGCATCTCTTCAGGCGCCCTCTCGGCAGATATATCCAGGATTATACTTTCAACAAGGGTATCGCCGGAGGTCCAATAGCCCGAAAAACTTCCATAATTGCTCTGAACGGTGCCCTCGATCTGACCCGGACCAAGAGAGAGGACATCAAGGTATCCGGAGGCAGGGAAGAGCTGTGTAACCCCATCTTTTTCAAGGATCCTCATATTGAGTTCCGAACCGGGACCGAAGCCCTCAACATTGAAGCCGAAGTCGTCCCATGAAGATATTCCCATGGGAGAGACCGGATGGCTGGTCATCCTTCCGATCGTCTCTGTGACGAAACGGTGGATGTTCAATCTCATATCCTGCACATAGGCCAAGTAACCCTTCTTCTCATCAATGGTAGGGCACCAGGCCTGTCCCTCGTAAATTCCGAGCGTCTCGAAGGTATTCCCCCCATCTTTGGAGCCGTGGACAGTGATGTTCCCATTCCCTGATTCCATTGCCACCACGACCTGCGACCTATCGGCCGACACGTGTCCCTGGAACCTACCATCCAGCTGATCATCGGGCCCTGACCCGAGTTCGACACCGGTATATTGGAAGACCCAACCCTCGGAACATCTGTAGAGTCGTCCACCACCTTTATCTCTGTTCACGATCAGAAGAAAGATCGTCTCCATCTGATATGCGCAAGAATACTGGACCCTGTCCCCTGAAAACAGGATTCCCTGCTCGTAGAGATCGGGCCATGTCAATCCACCGTCGTTCGAGACAGCGACGCTTAGACCGCCATCAAGAGCCCTCCGGTATACTATGAAAACCTCCTTTTTCATCCCAGTATCCCTTATCCCGGGCATGATATCATAGACCTGGTCCAGGACCGTGACAGGTGTACTCCATGCAAGGTTCCTGTATCCTGCCATTAGGCACTCATTTGCATCGTCGTCGACCCAGAAGACAAGAAGATCATTCCCGGAAGCAAGAAGCTTCCCCCCTTTCGATACATGTCCGCCGATGTCCAACCTGGTAGCGACAGCACTCGATATGAGAGACCAATCGTCGACCTCGATCTGTTTGATGTATATACCACTCGCTTGACCGGTCTGGGAGATCAGATATAGACCGTAAAAGAGCTGATCACCCGTAACTGCTATCTCACAGGAGGCTGTTTTGTATCCTGAAACGTTGTACACCTCAACGGATCCATCCCAACGATCTATCCTGGCATCATATCTGGACAGCCAAAAAGATATCCATTGATCGCCCGATATCAGATGGGATGCGAAGACGAAGGGGCCGTCTTGAACGATGACCCTGCCGTCATTCTGGTCCTGGGTGGTTTGATAGGTCGCGGGGAGAGTGCCGAAATATTCAAGCGAGTTCCTCTCGAAAGTGAAAGCGGTCCCTTCCTCCCCCGAAAGGTTATCGTTTACTGACATCTGTCCATTCAGGTCCGGGGAGAAGACCACGCTCGTTCTCGGGATGGCACCTCTGACGGGTGCATCATAGGGGAGTGCTGTAGCGCTTGGAAACACTCCGTTCTCTTCGCCGGGTCCGTTAAGAGGGAACTCAGGCACTAAAGGTATTAATGGTCCCATTACGAGTGGTCCAACTATGAAGACCAATACCAGAAAGAGAACTGGATTCCTTTTCCTCAAGATGATCACTCCAAAACCCTTTCTCAAGGCTCACATCACATTTTTATGTAACTATAAAATCGTTGCCCTTGATACATAGTATATTTTGTTAATTATCAAGGATAGGGAAATTAGGGATCTATCGGAATGCAATGCCTGCAGCACCCAATGATGGGCTCGAGATATCATTGTGCGTCGGTCGCCTTCGTCAGTTCAGTTACATTGGTCTTTGTGAAGAACCCGTCGAAGTTCCCGTAACGGTGAATGTACTCGTTCACCAGGAACGTGTTGGGAGAACCTCTTGTGAATGTCTGCTTCAATCCTTCATCCGGAGACCCAACGAGATCGACCAGGAACCTCTGGCCGTCATGATATAGGGACTGGAACGTATCCTCGATCTTCTCGGTGTGGAATGCAACATGATGGACCCTCGGACCATAATTGTGTACATATTTTTCCGTAGGACCCGAGGTCTTTAGCGATCTGAAGGGTTCGATACCGGTAGTGAACACCTGTGCAAATGAATCCTTGCTCAGCCTGGCCACATTGGTGATCGAGTTGAAGCTCTTCACATAGATGGCGAAATCGAACCTGTAGTTCGTCAGCTCCATGAATTCGATTATGGCAGCGTCCCTGTTGTGGCACTCCAGCCTCGTGGCGGCGTGGTCCAGGTACTTTATATTGTCAAGATATGACCAGTCCTTCTTGGAAGCCCCAATATTCATTTCCATTTCCTTCGAATTCCGGTATTCGCCCTTTTTCCCGTGCCACTGGATGAGTCCGATGGAGTTGCCTGTGAAGAAGGATGGGATCGTCTGGATGAAGGAATAGTTATCCGAGAAGATGGGTTCATCCTGCTGGAACGAGACCCCGCGTTCCTTCTGAACCTGGTAATACCGGTCAATATCACTGCACTCGAAAACCAAGGTCTCAAGACGGGTGTTGGGGAGGTGCTTGGTCTTTGGAGCGATATTGAAATCTAGATGTGGTGAGATGACGGACTTCCTGTACCTCACGATGAAATCGGCCGAGTCCCTGACCTTGAGTACCACTGTCTTGTAATGCTGGTCCTCGAACGAAGAATGGATATCCAGTCCAGTACGGTCCAGAAGCTCCTGCACGGCAGGAGCGAAGTTCCTTTCTTCAGTGTTGATGATAACAGCCTGAAGGTCCCCGACCAGACCATCCAGTCCCCATTCCTTTCGGTTCTCGTTGACCATGGGAACTGCCAGCTTCAGTACCTCGTCGGAGTTCTTGAAGTTGTATGGATCTGTTTTCGTTGGTCCACAAGCTTCGCACCTGAAGTTCGCGATCCTCTCATGATAGTGGGTCATTATATCTTGGCAGATCATCTCGACCATGTCTGGACTTCCTCGGCAATATCTTGACGCGTATAGGACTTCAACCTGAAAAATACTTCCGATATCATCCACTAATGATGAACATCCCCTCACCTGACAGTGAACTTCTTGCCGAGGAGGTTCAGGACGATCCTTGCCTTGGATGGTTTAACTTTCCTCCTGTAAACTACCATCGGGTCCCTGAGGATCTTCATGGCTGTCCATTTGTACATATCGGAGGCGTTCATGACAGGGATCCTGACATTTCGATCCAACCCCCCATAACCCTTTTCGGCTTCGGACTGCCATTTGAGATACCTTTCCACCTGGTGGTCTATCAAGGCTGCAAAACATTCCGGGCTCTTCCTGGCGGTCTCCTCCCTTAGGTCATTGAGCCTGTAGAGCTCCAGCTCGGACGTTGGAATGTATGTCCTTCCCAGCCGGTTGTCCTCCTGGATGTCCCGTATGAAGTTGATATACTGCATGGCCTTTCCGAGCGCTCTTGCATTTGGAAAGAACCTCTCATCCACCCCAAGGATCCTGCACATCATGAGACCCACAACTTCAGCGGATCCGTATATGTACTCCTCCACCTCCTCAACAGTATCATAGTGTTTCTTTGTCAGGTCCATTTCCATCGAACGAAGGAATGACTTTATCCATTCCTTCTCGAACTTCTTTCTCTTTGCCATTTCCACGAAGCCGTCAAGGAGGAGGTTGTTCGAGGAAGTGCCTTCCCAAGCAGCGCAGAACATTTCGAAATATTCGCAGAATTCATTTTTCCTCTGGGGGACCGCATCAACGAAATTGTCTGCTTCCCTGACGAAGCTATACAGTATGAAAACGTCCTCCCGGACCTCCCTGGGGAAGAAGAGGGAGTTGTAGAAGTATGTCTTGCTCCCCTTCTTGAAAATGTTGTATATCCTCGATTCAACCATGGTCCTTCAGTATCTCCTTTGACAATATCTGGGAAGAGATTATCACCATGGGGACACCGATACCGGGATGAGTATATTGCCCCGTATAGTATAGGTCCTTGACCTTCTTGGACCTGTGCCCTGGTCGGAATATGGCGGTCTGCTTCAGTGTGTGTGCAAG
>JBLIRF010000091.1:0-7068 GCA_049472175.1 Thermoplasmatota archaeon | reverse complement strand
GGAAGAAGAGGAGATCAGTGACCTGGAGGAGATCGAGGAAGTTGAGGATATGGAGGATTTGGAATCCGAGGAATGATCGGGTTTTTTTATCTAACTCATCTTCTTGAAAAATGGTATGCTGGCCATCACTCCAGATTCGACGAAAAAGAATTACATAAACAAGAACAAATATAGAAATATATTTATAGTAAAGTATAGTTGGAACAAACCTGTTTGACAAAGGTAAATTCGGTCTATGAAAACTTCTCGATAATGATGTATACGTTCGTAAGATGTCACGAGGTGTATTAGTATGGCAAAGGTTATCGGTATAGATCTTGGAACAACTTATTCGGCAATGGCAGTTCTGGAGGGTGGTGAACCCGTGGTCATACCAACCGCGGAAGGAACAAGGACCATGCCTTCCGTTGTCGCCTTCACTGAGGACGGAGAGATACTGGTCGGTCAGGTTGCAAAAAGGCAGGCAGTGACCAATCCTGAGAGGACAATATCCTCCATCAAGAGGAAAATGGGAACCAAATACAAGGTAAAGGTGGATGAAAAGATCTACACCCCTCAGGAGATATCGGCCATGATCCTGAGGAAACTGAAAAAAGACGCGGAGGAATACCTTGGCGAGGAGATAGACAAGGCGGTTATAACAGTCCCTGCATACTTCGAGGACCCGCAGAGACAGGCAACTCGTGATGCAGGAAGGATTGCAGGACTGGACGTCCTAAGGATCATAAACGAGCCGACCGCAGCTTCGCTAGCATACGGTCTCGATAAGCAGGAGATAGAACAGACCATCCTGGTATTCGACCTCGGGGGCGGCACGTTCGATGTATCTATCCTTGACATAGGAGAGGGTGTTTTCGAGGTTAAAGCCACATCCGGAAACAACCTTCTGGGTGGTGATGACTTCGATGCAAGGATAATGGACTGGATCATCGAGAAGTTCGATGAGGAGACCGGTATATCCCTTCGTGATGATAAAAATGCCATGCAGAGGCTGAAGGAAGCAGCGGAGAAGTCAAAGATAGAATTATCATCGAGACTGGATACGAACATCAACCTGCCTTATATTGCAGCCGACAGCGAAGGCCCAAAGCATATAGATTACACTTTGACACGGGCAAAATATGAATCCCTGACAGAGGACCTGATAGATGCGACCAAAGGCCCGACAAAGAGGTCCTTGAAGGATTCCGGGCTGACCCCTAAGGAGATCCAGCAGATACTCCTGGTGGGCGGAATGACAAGGACACCTGCAGTCCAGAATTTCATAAAAGAGTTCTTTGGAAAAGCACCGAACAAGGGTATCAACCCCGATGAATGCGTCGCCATAGGGGCCGCCATCCAGGGAGGCGTTCTCACTGGAGAGGTGAAGGATGTCCTTCTTCTCGATGTGACACCATTGTCACTCGGAGTAGAGACCGTCGGCGGACTTACTTCCAAATTGATCCCCAGGAACACAACGATCCCCTGCAGGAAGAACCAGATCTTCTCCACTGCCCAGGACAACCAGACATCTGTTGAGATACATGTAACCCAGGGAGAGAGGGAGATGGCGACAGACAACAAATCCCTCGGAAAGTTCCATCTGATAGGAATCCCGCCTGCTCCCAGAGGAGTACCCCAGATCGAGGTTACCTTCGACATCGATGCAAACGGCATCGTGAACGTATCAGCAAAGGACCTTGCAACAGGGAAGGAACAGAAGATCACAATACAGCCTTCGTCCGGTGTCACTGAAGATGAAGTTTCCAGAATGATCGATGATGCGGAGAAATACGAGAAGATCGACAAGAAGAAGAAAAAACTGGCGGAGCTGAGGAACCAGGCCGATGCCATGATCTATTCCACCGAGAAGGCAATGATCGAACTCGAGGAGAAGCTCGACAAGAACAAGATGAAGGATACGAAGGCGGCATTGAAGGAGCTCAAGGTCAAGATGGAAGGCAAGAACATAAAAGATCTTAAGGATGCCATTGATGCTCTGACGGAGAAATCCCAGAGCCTTTTCGCCGATGCATATTCAGGTTTGGGCAGTGAGGACGAGGAAGGTTACGAACCCATAACCATCAAATGTCCAAAATGTAAAAAGCCCATCAAGATAACTTCCCCAAAGAGGCCTTTGAAGATAACCTGTCCCCACTGCGGGGCCAAGGGAACCATAAAGGGTTCTCCTTCCAAGAAGAAATCCAAAGGTGGAGAGGAAAAAGGGGCAAAGAAAACCGAGGAAGAAGAAAGACCGAAGAAGAAGGTCAAGAAGCCCTCCGCAGATGATAAGGAAGAGGAGAGACCGAAGAAGAAGGTGAAAAAACCGGTCAAGGGAGAGCCAAAGAAAGAAGAGGAGAGACCGAAGAAGAAGGTCAAGAAGGAACCCGATTACGAACCCGAATTCATCGACTGCCCCAAATGCGGAGAGGAGATAGAGATCGATTCACCCGAGAGGCCTCTCAGGGTCCAGTGTCCAAAGTGCGGGGCCAAGTTGAAGATCACGGATTGAGGAAAGTACATCTGCCGAAAAGGGTGCTTCCTTTATCATTTGCGACACGTACTTGGATAGAATAAAATAGGATAATGATATAATGAGCATCCCCCTTGAAAGGTGATAGGTTGGCCGATGATTATTACATCATACTTGGGATCGAGGAAGATGCTACCCAGGATGACGTAAAGAGAGCTTACAGAAAGCTTGCCAAGATGCTTCACCCCGACCTTAACAAGAACGACCCGTCAGGAGCGGCCGAGAGGTTCAAGAAGGTGAAGGAAGCCTACGAGGTCCTCTCGAACCCTCTTAAAAGGGAAAAATATGACCTCGAACTCATGAGAAGAGGGTCTGGTTTTTTAACTTCAACGTCACAACAGCAGTCTCAGGGCAATGTTTATACGGGTCCCCCTCTGGCCCCCCAGAGAGGCTCCGATGTGAAACTTGTAATGAAGATACTTTTTCAGGAATCATTCACCGGGGTGAAGAAGGGAGTCGATGTGAAGATGCCTGTGAGGTGCGTCAACTGCGGGGGTTCGGGCTCCGCTCCGGGCACATCCGTATCCTCCTGCCCGACATGCAGAGGTTCCGGTGCCCTGCTTCAACCTGTTCAAACCCCGCAGGGGTATGTCAACCAGAGGATAGTATGCACCACCTGCAATGGAAGGGGTATACTGATGCAGCAGTTCTGCCAGAGATGCTCCGGAATAGGACTGGTCAACGGTTCTGAAAATGTTGTCATATCCCTCCCTCCCGGTGTCGAAGATGGTGCCATCATCAAATTGAACGGCAAGGGAGGATACGGTCTGGGCAGCGGGCCTAGGGGAGATCTTCTGATAACAGTGAACGTCGAGGAGCTAACCAACATGAGGCGGGTCGACAACGACCTGTATATCGAAGAATCAATATCCCTTCCAAAAGCGGTCTTTGGAGGAAAGCAGAGGGTGAACACACTTGAGGGAAGAAGGACCCTCAGGGTACCTCAGATGACGAGGAGCAGGACCGAGTTCCTTATCGAGAGCGAGGGATTTCCAGATCCCGTTACAGGTGAACATGGCGACCTCTATGTGGTGGTTTATATCGATCCTCCGGAGGACCTCACCGATGGTGCAAAGAAGGCCCTGAAAAAATTTGCCCTGGAGATGGGAGAGGACCTCAACGACCTGGGCCTTTAGTCCACAGTATACCAATTTTTAAATACGGGAGCTCTTCTCCCAACGTTGATCTGATGATAACACTGGTTGGTATCGGTCACGTTTTCTCGATAAGGGATGCCGTGAAATACATCATATACACCAGAAGACCGGATGCGGTCTGTCTTGAACTGGATAGATTACGGTTCGATGCCCTGGAAAAGAACACAAGGGGCCAGGGAGATGCACCTTTCCTATACAGGAGGCTCCAGGCCATATACGATAAGGCCGCCGAGACCCAGGGTGCCCAGGTCGGAGAAGAGATGCTCGGAGCTGCAGAGGCAGCAGAAGAGACGGGCGTCCCCCATTATTTCATAGATATCGAAGCATCGCCGATGGTAATGGATATCTTCCAGAAGCTCTCCGTCTCGGAGAAGCTCAAACTGTTCGGTTCCGTCATAGGAGCCTCGTTCCTTCCGAGAAAGACCCTTGAGGAGGGTATCAAGGAGATCGGCGAGAACCCGGACAAGTACATGGAACAGTTCGAGAATTACTTTCCCAGTCTGAAACACGATATCGTGGACTTCAGGGACCGCTACATGTCGAGCAGGATACTCGAGATATCAAGAAAACACGAAAATGTCCTCGCCGTTGTCGGTCAGGGACATATAAAGGGGATGAGGGGACATCTTGAGCCTTTCGGTTTGGAAGTGGTTCCCCTGAAAGAGGTCCAGAGGATAGCCAAAGGACTTGAGGAAGGGACCATAAGCATGCCCCCACCCAGACCCATCAGTGGCGATGGAACCTCCAACAGGGATGTACATTTCGGTTTTACCATGGAGATGGATGCAATGGAGGACGGATCGTGAGGACCAAGAAGAAGATAGCAATGGGCTTGTTCTTTCTCCTTGGACTCTCGACGCTGCTGTTCGGAGCGATCGTTCTCTACATGACGTATGACCTGGACTCTCTGAATGGGAGGACGGTCCTTACCGGAGATGTCAGGGATACGAACGATCTGCCCATAGAGGGGGCCGAGATAAGGTGTGATGACAGGAAGACACTGTCGGACGAATATGGCAGATGGACACTGAACGGGGTGCCCGAGGGATTGGTGACCGTGGATATCTACCATCCCGGTTACGTCAGACTTTCGATCAAATGGCTTGCATACCCTCTCTCGGAAATGAAGGATGGAATGAATAAAAGCCCCAACAACCTGACATATTCCCTGGAGCAATCAGCAGACGACGGGATCGTCCTCAAAAGGGAAATGGAGGTCCTTGAAAATTCCTTCTATGCTGAAGGGGACCTGACCCTGAGCGTTGATAGGTCCGCCCTTGGGCCAGGAGATCTCATGGAGATATTCTATTCGAATGGAACACAGGACCCGATTGCACAAACTCTCGGGGAAGGCATCACCAGGATGGTGGTATCTGGAAACGGCAGCTTCAGAATGTCTTTCGACCCCGATGGTCCCTTCCTTTCCGGTTTTCACCCTGTTCCCGGAGAGATAAACGTGACCGAGGCTCTCGAGAAAATGATGGCCTCGGGAAGGGACCTCGAATGGTCCGGTGTACCTGGAATTCTTAACATATCCTTGGAAACATCAGAGGAGAAGCACGGTTCGAAGATGACAATAAGGAATAACCTGACAGGCGAGGTACTGGTCAGCAGGGACCTGGACCACCCCGAAGATGTCACGTTCACAATGCCTCCGGGGGTCTATGTGATGGAGGTAACGAGCAGGTTCTATCGTGATATCCTTGTAACCGGTGTTGTGGTATCCGAGGGATCAAGGGAGGAAATAATGGTCGATCTCGAGAAGGCTGACACCGAGAGCCTTTTAAAGGACCTCTCTGTCAAGGGCAACTTCACCGTTGCAGTTTCCTATATGTTGATATCCCTTGTTCTTTTCTTCGGAGGTTATTATCTGAAGAAGGGAGGATCATGGGCGGTCCTTCTTATACTGGCATTCGTCGGATTTCTTTCCAGAGGACCGATAGACCTGTTCATTTTCAATATCAACTCTCTTCTGGCCATCGCACTTGTAGTGGTGCTTTTCAGCATGAGGGGAGAGTACAATCTCATGAAACAGAAGATGATGGGACGGAAGACGAGGACCGAATGAGGCTGTCATTTTTCCATTGAAATTGCCATCGTTCTCTCTATATCGGCAACGATATCCTTGAGCCCGTTCTCCGCATCACGGAGAAAGACAGGATCCATGCGGAAATGGTCTCCATGCGGGCATGAGGGATCGATCTCCCCTCCCCTGTCACCAAGGGTCATAGGGAAAACCCTGCAGCCAGTGGGTCTGTTGTGATAGACGGAGCATTTTCCATCCTTCAGGAAGATGCACGCTCCATCGACGAAGACAAGCTCCTTGAGGTTATGCTTCCATTTTGATGGTTTTGCAAAGGTCTGCTCGTAATGGCCCATTGTGAGAAGTCTGTCGATATCGCCGTGCGTCAGAATGATCTCCCTGTCGCGGCAGCAGAGGCTGCATTTCATGTCCTCGCATACGGTCAATGTGCATCCCGTCCATAAAGTTATATATTATCGGTTCGGTGGTATAAAAATATTTTGCGAGGTCATTTCTTAGGAATTTCGTTAAATATATATTTATCAATATATATTGTCAATAAATGTTGATACTTGTGCTTCGTTCCACCAATTGTTGGATATCACGAGACTGAGAAACAGGCTTCCTAATATATAGCGGTGAACTTGGGAGCTGCCTGTCATGTCATTAAACAAAGTATTAATAAAACAAGCTGGATTTACCAGAACTGCCGCTTTCGGGGGTGCTTCATCAGATGGTCGATTATGAATATGGAAAGATAAAGACCGGTCTTTTTTCGGGAAAGGCCGTCGGTTACGAGAGCAAGCTCGTGAGACCGACAGCCACTGGCGAGGTAAGGTCTTTGACGATGTACGATTACGATACTTCCAAAAGGCTCGGGAGCATGGAATACGAGATAGATGGCTCCCAGGTCAAGGTGAACGGATTCTCCTTCACGGAATGGGGCGACATGCGCCTCCCCGAAGGCTTCATCAACTACTTTCTCAAGAAGATGAAGAAAAGAGGAGTGAAGAAGGTCGTGGTGGAGCTCTACGATGTGGATGCGAACACTCACAGCAAGCTCACCGTTTTCAAGTCGATGAAGTTCATTACGGATACCACCGGCAACATGACCGGTTATCAGTCCTGGATGCTTAAAAGGGACCTTTGAGGATGATCCAATGTACCCTGGTGGACGGATGAACCCCCGTCAGATGGAGAGGATGATGCGCAAGATGGGTCTGAACATGGAGGAGATGGAGGGGGTCAAGGAGGTCGTCATCTACACGGAGGCCAAGGAGGTCCACATATCGGACCCCCAGGTGACCATCATGAACGTTCAGGGGGAGAAGAACTTCCAGATCCAGGGGAAGGTGACCGAGAAGATGCTCAAGGAG
>JBLIRF010000090.1:0-7157 GCA_049472175.1 Thermoplasmatota archaeon | reverse complement strand
GAGGATAGCTGACCTCCTTGGGTATGTCAGGGACGGGATGAGCTTCCAGGCGGGAGCAGGGGGCATCTCCCTCGCCTTTACGGACTTCCTTCATGATCTGATGAAGGAGAAGAAGGTGGTTGCAAAATGGGCTCAGGGCGGCACGACAAAATTCCTTGTTGACATGCTCAAGGACGGGACCGTCAAGAAGCTGATAACCGGACAGGCCTTTGATACCACGGCCATCGAGAGCATGAGGGATGACCCCAAAGGGCATGTTGACCTCCCTATAGGAGCATATGCAAACATACACGGGAAAGGTTGTACCGTCAACAAACTAGATATAGTGGTGTTAGGAGCATCAGAGGTTGATACCAATTTCAACGTGAATACAGCGACACTCTCAAGCGGATTGATCGCAGAGCCAGTCGGAGGGCATTCGGACACCGCAGCAGGAGCGTCACTGTGCATCATCACGGTCCCGCTCTTCCGGGGCAGGTACCCGGTGATCGTCGAGAAATGTACGACCGTGGTCACACCAGGTGAGACCGTCGATGTCGTTGTGACGGAGAGAGGGATCGCCATCAACCCGTTGAGGAAGGACCTTCTGGAAAAGCTCGAGAAGGTCAAGATACCCCGCGACCTCCGGATCTGTGGTATCAAGCAGCTCCAGGAGAAAGCCTACAGCATCACCGGAGGAAAGGTCGAACCGAACTGGGGAGACAAGATAGTTGCGCTGATAGAGTACAGGGATGGTACCATCATCGATACTGTAAGGAATGTATTACCGAAATACTACGACGACGCGATTTTCGTTGACAAGGAGGATTTGGATGTCGAACGGAGAGAGAATTAAGGTGAAGACACCGATAGTGGAGATAGACGGGGACGAGATGACCCGAGTGCTCTGGAAGATGATAAAGGATAAGCTCATCCTGCCATATCTGGACGTTGAGCTTGTCTATTTTGACCTCCATCTCAAGAAGCGCGATGAGACGGATGACAAAATTACACTGGAGGCTGCCGAGGCAATTAAAAAATTTGGCGTGGGTGTCAAATGCGCCACGATCACACCGAATGGCGCCAGGGTGAAGGAGTACGGTCTCAAGCAGGAGTGGAAGTCTCCAAACGGAACCATCAGGGCTGCGCTTGACGGGACGGTCTTCCGAAAGCCCATTATGGTGAAGAACGTGAAACCGTCGGTGACATTATGGAAGAAACCCATCATCATAGGCAGGCATGCATATGGTGATGTCTACAAGAACCAGGAGATACTGGTTCCCGGACCCGGGAAGGGGGAGATCGTCTTCACGGATACCCAGGGCAACGAGACAAGGAAGTTAATCCAGGAGTTCAAGGGGCCTGGCGTCCTTCAGGGTCTTCACAATACAGATAGGTCGATCACATCCTTTGCAAAGGCCTGCATGGAATACGCACTCGATCAGAAGGTCGACCTGTGGTTCGGTGCCAAGGACACCATATCCAAGACCTACGATGCAAGGTTCAAGGCCATCTTCGAGGAGGTGTTCGAGAAGGATTACAGAAAAAAATTCGAGGAGACTGGAATAACCTTCTTCTACACTCTGATCGATGATGCTGTCGCGAGGATCATGAGGTCAGAGGGTGGCGTACTCTGGGCATGCAAGAACTATGACGGAGACGTCATGTCCGATATGCTCGCATCGGCCTTCGGGAGCCTGGCAATGATGACATCCGTTCTTGTCTCGCCGCAGGGGTACTTCGAGTACGAGGCCGCTCATGGAACGGTCCAGAAACACTATTACAAGTACCTCAAGGGAGAACCGACCTCTACTAACTCGGTGGCATCCATCTTTGCATGGACGGGTGCGATCAGAAAGAGGGGAGAGCTCGACGGAACACAGGAGGTTTGCTTGTTCGCGGACCGCCTAGAGGGAGTTGTCCTGGAAACCATCGAATCCGGTATCATGACCGGGGATCTCGCAAGGCTATCGGAACCCGCACCCGAAAGGATCTACCTTTCCGAGGATTGGATCGACGCTGTGAGGGCGCGGTTGGACCAATGGACCCATGAATAGATCAGGTAAAATGTACCAGACGCTTCAAGACCATCGGCGCCTTTTTCTATTCTTTCCACATCTTACAGAACCTATCAGAACTCGTACATCTGCTGCAGTTTGGGGAGGGCCGAGGACCCGGTCAAAAACTCAGTTATTATCGTTACTTCCTCTCGACCATGTAGAGGATATCCTCCCACGGATGCCTGTACAACCTCTCGTTGAGCCTCTTCTGGTCCATAGCATGTCCTATTAGACCGATGGACCTGCCCAGGACGAAGAAACCATTCAGATAACCGAGGTTCACTATCTTTTTAACCTCTTCGCCGTTGAAGTAACCCACACCTCTGAGCATATCTACCATGAGGACCCCTATGGTCCCGTCCACGTTCAGTATGAGGTTCGACTTCTTTTGCGTGGTGACCGCCTGTACACCAAGAGCGTAATCAAGAAGGTCGGTCCTGGGGAAATTCTTCCTGGCATACTCGATCAGCAGGGTGACCCTGCCATCGGGGTTTTCCAGGGACTTCACCCTGTGGCCGATACCCGGTATCTTCACGTTTCGGTCCTTCATCTCGGAAACGAAATCCCTTGGTGTAAGACCGCGCCCGAAGGCATCGCTCATGTACTTCGCACAGTCGTCGATGGCGCCTCCGAACCTTGGACCTATGGTGAGAAGACCCGAGCAAAGGCAGGAGATCAGGTCCTTTCCTGCCCTGGAGGCTATGATCGCGTTGTGTGCTCCCGAGACGGCTGGCCCATGGTCCGCAACTATCATCAGGGCCATTTCTATGAAATCGGTGGCCCATTTCGGGAACCTTCGGCCGAACCAAAGGAGGGATATCACATCTCCGATCTTACCCCCTGAATGAACGATCTCCGATATAGGATATCCGCCATAGTTGACCTCTTCCCCGCGATCATCAGCGACGGTGTTAATGAAAGAGGTGGGTTTGCGTATGATACCCTTCTTGAGAGCATCCGCATAGTCCATGGGTATGGTCGGTATCTTCCCGGGTTCCTCTATAGGTGTGATCTTTCCCTCATCCTTCAGTTTGATGAAGGTCCTGGCTATCTCGTCTCCCAGGGTGTCGAATGAGTTCGGGACTATCACACCGGCCTTCTTCAATGCCTTGTTCTTGGCATCAGCGGTCTCGGCTTCGGCACCTGCCTTGGCCCCGGCGTGACCGAACTGGACACCGGCCGGGAACATCTTGGAGCATGTTCCCATGACCCAGAAAACGATCGGTTTTGTGAGAAGGCCCCTATTGACGGCATCAACGACCTTGTACTCCTCATCACCTCCAAGTTCTCCCAGGGCTACCATCATCTTGATCTTGGGATTGGCCTCGTACCTGAGCAGATGGTCTATCAGGCTCGATCCGGGATATTTATCCCCGCCTATTGCGACCCCCTCGAATATACCGTCAGTGTTGTGAGATACAATGTTGAACATCTCGTTGAGGAGGCCTCCGGATTTCGTGACAAGCCCCACGGAGCCTCTCCTGTAGAGTTTCTGCTCCTTTATGTTATCAATGGTACCTCCGGTGTTTCCCACCTTGAAGGCACCTGCCCCGATCGCACCTACGGTGGCAGGGCCAATTATTATCTTGTTCATCTTCTTGGAAAGGTGAGCAAGCTCCCTTGCCCTTCTCTCAGGAACACCCTCGGCGATCACAGCCACGACCCTTATCTGATCGTTCAAAAGGGCTTCCTTTGTGGTCGCGAAAGCTGACCTGAACGAGGCGAAGTTCACCATAACGTCTATATCACTGTTGGCATCGGTTGCTGCCTGTATACTGGGGTATATAGGTATCAACACCTCTCCCGTTCCCCAGTGGGCTTTATGCGTTCCTGAGTTTCCGGGATTGACTATCGCGGCAACGGAGGGTTTGTCCCTTCCGGAAAGGTAATCGAAATCCAGCATTCTCTGTACTGCCCTTGTCTGCATGTTAAAGACTATGGCCCGGGTTTCCCTGGAAAAAAGCAGGTACGGCTCCATCAGTTCACCCCCTTTCCTTCATCCTTTAATGCCATGGGAATGATCGATGTCATATGGAGCTCCGGACCGTAGACCATTATGGGTATGCCTATGTTGGAGCCGACCTCCTTCATCTTCTCGAGACCTGCCTTGTAGTTCGGTCCCCCTCTCCTGACGTATATCCTGACCCCGATCTCCTTCATCTTGTCAGAAAATTCCCTCAATGCCTGGATGATACCCGTGAAGGTATTGGCAACATCGGTGAAGTTTGCGATGCCCCCGCCTATGATAAGGATCTTGTCCTTTCCGGACCTATGTTTTGCCCTTGTCATCAAAGAGAGTATCGTCTTGGCATATAGGTAGGTCAGTTCAGTGGAAGGGTCTCCCGAGTACTCTCCATAGTTCGAGAGCTCCTTGCTGAAACCCATATCGACGATGGTGTCCGCATAGACGACCGACGCTCCCCCACCGGCCACCATTGTCCAGATCCTTCCATCGGGGTTAAGGATAGTAAGCTTGAGAGAAGCACCTGTCTTCTCATCAAGGGACTTTATATAGGCTTCTTCAGGAGTAGGGTCCTTTCCGAAGGGTTCGGGGAACTCCCCGAAATCCCATACCCCCACGTTCTGGAATGCTGCAGTATCGTCCACCTTCGCCACCATATCAAGCACCTTGATCTTCCTGTCGACAATGGTGAACGGGTTTATCTCGAAATAGACGAAATCGTGGTTAACGAAGAAACGGTATGTACCTTTTAGGAAAGGTGCCAGCAGTTTCCTGTCATCTCCTTTCAGGTCTTCCAGAAGCGGGTCGGGATCGAATTCCTGCCCGTCCAGAGGTGGAACTCTGATCTCCTTGACGGTTTCCCAGACCGATTCTATGTCGACCCCGCCCTGTGTAGAGAAATAGATATGGTCCCCGTCGGCCTCCATCTTCACAGCGACGTAGAACTCCTTGTCATGAGGGATGAAAGGCTCGATAAGGAAATGTGTGAGGCGACCCCTTACCTGTCCGATCTTTGCGTTCTTTCCCATCTTCTGCTTGATGAAGTTGGCAGCCTCTTCGAAGGAGGCATCGAGCAGGACCAATCCCGATTTTCCCCTCTTACCAAATAGCTGGTCCGGTTTTACCACTAGTCTCATATTTTCGAGCCAGGGATTCTCTTCCGGCAGCTTGTCGACATCGGTCTCCGGGTCGACTATTATGGGCATTATATCGAACTTGATCTTCTCTCCCGTATATTGCGGCATCATCCTGTAAAAGATCCTTTTCGCATCGTATTCTCGAATTCCCCTTCGGGCCATGTTCGGACCACCAAACGGCCGAATACAATGACCAAATATAAATACATAGGTCGAAATACGAAAAAATGAGCGGAAATGAAAAAAGTATTGCAAAATTTTACGAAATTTTCCCGTAATAATCAATCGTTTGTAAGGATTTCCCCCACGGCCTGCTTCTTCATTCAACGAAACCGGCTGCAGGACAGTGGACAACTGGATGACCCCTATCCTTCTTGCCTCTTTTTAAAATGCATTACAGATCCTCTTGGATGCTATCATGATCCGATCTCTTTCATGAAACCCCACTTACCGCAGAACCAGTGATGTGTCAGAGGAATTATGGAGACAGTGAAGTTGAAGTACAGGTCCAGCTGGTGATACCACCCTCCCTCACTATAGAATATCCCCCTGCCTTCGTCCAGGAGCCCGGGCGATATCCAGTTGGGGATGAGCTCCGGCTGGGCTATCACTAGATGGAAGAAGAAATACAGTAAAATGATTATAGGAACAAGGAGGAGGACCCTTTGGACAACTCTCATCCCCGAAGACCTGGTCCCTGAGAAATTGGAGGTATATGTTCCGAGAAGTATGGCAGGTGTCAGGGGATAGGTCCCCATATAAAGGACCCTGTGCCATTTCTCTCCTGATGTGAGCGCCTCTTCCCAGGGGGCAATGTGTGGCAGGGCGACAAAGCAGAGGTAGGAGATCCCTGCAGCAACTGCCAATGCAGCAATGAAAAGAAAGGCACCGAAAAGATAATCGTTCTTCATCCTGAGGGTTTTCTGAAGGTCCGGAAGCCAATCCTTGAACACCAGTGCATAGAGGAGGGATATAATGATGGTCCATTGGCTTATAGCAAGAAGGTGGTCCATGTCCTCGGAGCTGAACTTTTGAGCCGAATGCCCCCTGCCGATATAGAGATAGAACAGGAACGCCCAGACGAACCAGATGAAAAAATACCAGAAGACGGCTTTTAGTACATCGTTCTTCATCCAACCGACCAGCTTCCCCTTGAACATGAAATCGTCGAACCCGTAGATGAAGAAACCGAATACGATGAAGCTGAAATGCCCCGTCATAACAATCCCACCATGGTCAAGGAACGGGTGGGCAACCTCCGGGACGGCGAATATACTGATCATTATCCACTGATTTACAAAGAACATCACAATTGCCCCGAAAATGGAAACGAACTGTCTGAACAGTCCGCTCATGTCCGGTACAGGGGGTCTTCTGAAATAATGGCTCTGGCAGATCGAGATGAGCACGTAATATCCGAGCATTGGAGAGTAATAGTTCCAGAAAGCATCCTTCCCAAGCATCTCCCAGAATATCAGGAGAACTGCCATGCCTATACCTAGACCTAGAATTGCCCCATACAGCCAGGTCCTGTTTCCCCATCTGAGTACGTATGACATTGGTGAACACCACTTATCCGATCAATTTCCGAGGATGGTTTCCAAAGGATCTGCATCGGGCCGGCAGCGCTCACCGGTCCCGGCATCCGTAGGATAAGGTCAATTAAAAATATTTCCACGGTCGGACCTGTCCCATCCATTGGGAAAAAGCTAATCTAATGTATAATCATTGACGTGTGTGGTCTGTCTCATTCTGTCCGGGTCTCGGCGAAATAAACATGGTTATAAGTGACAGGACGAAAACACGCCCGAGGAGGATTTCCATTGTTCCAGGAAAAAGAGCAGTTCATGACAAAAGAAGATATCAAGACCCTTCAACTTGAGCGGATCAGAAAGCAGGTGGACCATGCCTACAAGAACGTCGCCTTCTACAGAAGGAAGTTCGATGAGATCGGTCTCAGACCAGAGGACATCAGGACGCTGGAGGATGTTGGTAAGATCCCCCTCACCGTGAAGGACG
>JBLIRF010000009.1:0-19173 GCA_049472175.1 Thermoplasmatota archaeon | reverse complement strand
ATTCTACGTTCCGAGATACGTTTCCGAGGAATGATCTGAAATAGTTCCCGTATAAATTGGGAATTTCTCCCCAATCGTTCAACGCTAGTTAGGACTCTATGAACGACCCCTCCCCTCGCCGTTACCGTTTAATAACACGTAGGGAAACATTCTCATCGCTTCTCCTCTACTATCCTCATCAAGATCTGGAATCTCTTCAAGACCTCCTTAATACTATCTATGACCTTTGTTGTTAATGAAATTTGCCTTCTTCCAGGGATTTTCGAATGCGCATCGCATTTTCTCCATTTCGTTGAAAAATACAGAACTTATTTTATAAGGACCGTAAGATATTCTATCAGTGACCCCCATGTATTGTCCAACCTGCAGCTCAAATTATATCGCCCTCCTCGGTTCGAGGAACGAAATGGATTCACAACTCCTTAGATGCAGAAGGTGCGGTGATACATGGGATCATTATGATATTATGGAATCAAATATCATTCCACTTTTACGAAATCTGTTGATCGACACATTTGGCGGATGATAGCACTTTGTTGAGATTGAAAGATCTCCTTCTTCGGGGATTCAGCAAACAAGCCTGAACCTATGAATAACATTTAAATATCATATGGATCACACCAGCGGGATCCGATTTGCGAATGTTTCAACTTTCTCTTTCCAGCCCTCTTCGAGCGGTCCTTTCATTCCGGTCACCAGTATTTTGCCTTCGGCGACCTTCACATATCCCTTCTTCTGCAAGATCTCGTTCATGATGGGGATTATCCTCTGCCATTTTGCCTGTTCCTCTTCGGTGGGTATCTTTCCAGTCTTCGGATCTGGACGAGGTGCACCCTCCGTGGTAAAGATCGCATACTTCGTTCCAGACGGCAATCTGGCCTTCTTGAGGAAACGACGCATCCGCCCTATCGGCCGGCCCATGCGGCCCGGGGAGCTGAAGAGGTAAAGGTCTGCCGGGGGCATCTCCTTTGGTCTTGAATTTTTTACGTGATGCACGTTGACGGAGACGTTTCGCTCGGCCATCCGCTTCTTGAACTCCTCAGCGACCATGGCCCCGTTGCCGTACTTCGAGGCATGATAATATTCTATCTTCATGACGGGTCCTCCAAGTCTTATTTTATACCGCCATTTGATAAATGGATTTTCCCTTTCTCGGAGCGTCCACGGAAAAGAACGCTTCGATATCTGCTATTTTCTTTCGGTCACTCCTCGATCGGGGTTTCTCTCTTCTTTCCGATCACCCCTGTCATGAACAATATCAATACCAGAGCGATAACTATTACAATCACTATGGCCGCTATCAGAAGTATAAGGGTGATCTTCGCCCCGCCCTTTTCAGGGTGATCGCCCTTATCAAGAGGGTCGGTCCCCTCCAGATATTCATTGAGGTTGTTGTATCCGTCACCATCCTTATCCAGGAACGCATCCCTCGGGTCTGCCGGATCCAGGCCATTGTCGATCTCCCAGACATCTGGCATCCCGTCGCCGTCGTCATCATCATCAGCATTGTTCCCGATCCCGTCTCCGTCCAGGTCCGACCATTCGTTCGGATCATCGGGGAAATCGTCGGAGTTGTCCCCCACCCCGTCCCCGTCCGTATCCGACCATTCATTAGGGTCGTCCCGGAACTTATCCTTCGAATCGGGGACCCCGTCGCCGTCGGTGTCCGGCTCGATGACGGTAGTGAACTCCATGGAAAGGGGGTCGCTAAGGACACTCCTGGAATGAATATCCTTGAGGACCGATGATATTTCCAGAGAATACCGCGTCTGATAGTCCAATCTCTCGGGTGTGATGATGAACTGCGTGGACGTCCTTCCCGAATCGCTCCAGTTCACTGTGTCGATCACCTCGGCCGAGATCATGACCTCCATATCCCTGTCCATGTCGAACAGATGCGCCTGGAAGGTCGAATGGTTGAGACCGATACCGAAGGATACCTTCAATATCTGGTCCAAAGGAACGTTGACCGCATCCATGCCGGGCTCGAACTCCAGCCCTCCGATTGGCTGGACCTCGGTGAAGTAATCGAAGGAGAGGTTTCTCCATACAAGTGGATTTCCCAGTTTGTCATCTATACCTGACAGAATATGAAACGTGTACTGGGAGTTGAACAGGAGGCTCACGGATGCAGAGACCTCGACCTGTGTTGAATTAGGGGTCGGTTCGATATCCAGCAAGACCGTTGAGGTGATGTTCTCCAGCCTGAACATCAACGTTCCCGGGTCGGGCTCCGCAGGGAAATCGATCACGAAGACCTGGTCGATCGATATGGGTTCATTACCCGATCCTGGAGTCACGACCACTCCCATATCCCTCTCCGTGAGCGTCACATTCTCCAGGGTGACGCGGCCATCAACGACCGTGATGGAGAATTCCACGGGATTGTGTCTGTACTCCGAGAAACGCAGAGTATAGGCGGAACCGGACGGCACGCCCTCGAACATGTAGAACCCGTCAGGACCAGTAATGGTCTCGTTGAAATGTCCCGGACCCGTAAGGTTCACAGTGGCTCCTTGCAGGGCAACGATATCACCGCTTATCGAGGTTCTCACGAAACCCTGAACAGAACCACCGATCGGGACCGGTTCCAGTTCGATGTTCAGGTTCCTGTCCTGGAAGAAGTCGAGCTGGTAGGACCTTTGAAGATACCCCTCCTTGGAATAGCTTACGGTGAACTTCGGTCCCACGTAGGTCGTCATGGAGTAGTTACCGCTAATGTTCGTGACGGTGGTTTCTCCCGGGTCAAGATGGACCTCGACACCCTCGAGCGGGTTACCCACAAGGTCAGTGACCCGGCCTGTCAGGTCGACCATGGTCATATTCGGTCCGTCGACCTTGAAGGGCCCCACAGTGTATTCATCACTGCCCGAAACGCATGTCATGTGATATTCAACAGGCGAGGGCAGGAGATCCATCCCTTTCACGATGGTGGCGAACTCCACCCTTCCGCTCTGGTAATCCGGATTCGGTGAGGATCTGGTCAGGTTGAATGAGCTGTGCCCGATATCAACGATCAGCGAATCGGGAGGTAGGTTCTTCTCCGAACCGTAATCCACGCTGAAACGGAAGGGGGTCGTCACGAAACCCTTAACCGGGGTAATGTTGGCATTCTTCAGGGATACATTTACCCAGGGAGCATTTGTGAAGGGGGTCACCATGTCCTTCAGGCCCGTAACATTTGCAAAGAACCGGTAACGGTGGTTCCCGATTGGCAGGAGAGTACGTACGACATATGTCTTGCCGTCATTTGGTATATCATCCTCCGGGTCTTCTTCGACCGTGCTCCTCATCTCCCCATCGATCTCGATCTTGACCCAGTTGGGCATGATATTGTAGCTGAACACAGCTCCGAAATCGAAGAAGGTCGTGGTGTTGCCCCTTATTGGTTTGACCTGCATCGAGGATAGTTCCGGTTTCTGATACTGGTCGGACCAGACCGAGAACACATGCTCCACGTAATTATTGCTAAGGTCCGCGTCGCCGGGGTAGATCGCCGATATATTGCATATGAACCTTCCCGTGAATATACCGGTCCAGTTGGGAAATTCATACATGCGGCTTTCACCCGCATCCATCCCGGTGAACTGTTTCGGAAAGAAGCTGAAGGGCACCTTCTCTCCAGTCTCCAGGTTGTAAATTATCAGGGAGAGGTTGCCGGAGGTTGATCCCATATCGGCCCCGTCGTTGTGGAGAGTGACATTGACCCGGAGCCCGTCCTCCTTCTTGTATCTCTCATTGTTCTCCGGTACGTTCACGATAGCTCGGATATCGGGGGCCTCCCTCGTGGGTGCACTCTCCATCCCGGGTTCGCATAGCAACACCAGGCCACTAGCAAGAATGACCACGCACAGGATCAATGACAGGAGGCGGTTCATGAGCTTCGAATTTGGAAGGTCATTATTTAACCTTTGCCTCTTGTGTGCTGGATGGTCCCCGCTCTATCGGCTCACGACCTTTCCGTATATACCTTCAGGAGTTCTATTATTGTCCTCACCGCCGCTTCCATGGACTCCAGAGGAACGTACTCCATGCGAGAGTGGAAGTTCATACCACCTGCGAATAGATTGGGTGTGAGCAGTCCACGGTAGGATAACATCGCACCGTCGGTCCCCCCCCTTATGATCGCCTTCTTGGGAGCGACCCCTGCGCGGGAGACAGCCTCAACGGCGTAATCCACGACCCTCGGGTCCTCATCCAGTTTGAACTTCATGTTCCTGTAGGATTCATTTATATCAAGATCTATTCGGGCTTTGGGGTACCTCGCCCGCTGGTGCTCGGCGATGTTCTCGAGGATGTTCACCTTCTCTCCCATGCCTTCCATGGTGAAATCACGGATCAAAAGCTTGACCGTGGTCTCTTCGACACCGCCCGTTATATGATGAGGATGGAGATATCCTGTACGTCCTTCCGTCGTCTCCGGAGCTATGGTGGGAGGGACCATGTCTATGATCTCCGCAGCTATCCTGATGGAGTTGACGAGCCTGTCCTTTGCGTATCCTGGATGTACATTGATGCCATTGATCGTGAAGGTGGCGCTCATTGCATTGAAGGTCTCGTCCTCGACCTCTCCGATCTCTCCACCGTCGATCGTGTAGGCAATATCGGCCCCGAACTTCTGGACATCGAAGTACTTCGTCCCGTTCCCGACCTCTTCGTCAGGTGTGAAACCGATCCTCACCTTTCCATGGGTGAAGGACTGGTCCTCCACCAGAAGTTTGACGGCCGCCATTATCTCGGCGACCCCGGCCTTGTCGTCGGCACCGAGCAGCGTGGACCCGTCAGAGGTTATTATGGTGTTATCAATGTTCTCGAGAAGATGCGGGTTCTCCCTCACCTCGATAATGACACCCTCCTCACCGGGAAGGACTAGGTCGGAGCCGTCGTAGTTCTCATGCAGTATTGGTTTGACATCCTTCCCCGAGACCTCCGGTGATGTGTCCACATGGGCTATTAGCCCAATGGTCGGTACCCTGCTGGCCTTTTCACCAACAATGTTCCCGGGGAGAGTGGCCATCACGTAGCCGTGCTCATCCATCTCGGCATCCTCGAGACCCATCCCTTTTAGCTCTTCAAGGAGCATCCGGAGAAGGTCCTTCTGCCTTTCAGTGGATGGATAGCTTTCCTCCACGCCCTCCTGGGAAGTGGTCCACACCTTGACATATCTGATGAAACGATCGAGAACGTCGGACATATTACTGCCTCGGGACTGGAAACGCCTCGATATGACAAATACCTTTGGACCGATATATTCGGACACCCCACCAAACCTAAATTAAGCATCCATGTGGATTTTTCCGAGATGACGGATATCAAGGACCCCCTCTGCCCTGCCTGCCAGTCCAATCTCGCCAAGTCCGCCAGACTGCGTGACATGACAGGTTTCCAGCTGGTATTCTGCGGGCAGTGCGGATTCACAGTGGGAGCGGTTAACTATTTCTAGGTGCGGAAGATGAGTGAATTGACGTTCATTGCACGCTACCCGTTCCTCGAGGACGCAAGGAAATGGGTCAGGGAACGACATTTCACCATAGATCAGATGCTCTCTCCACAGAGCGAGAATGTGCAGAGAAAGGCTCTCGAAAGGGTGGATGATTCAATAGAGGGAAGGGAGATAAGATACGATGTCAGAGGCCCCGATCAGGAAGAGATCGAGCTCATTTCCTACCCGGTCGCGAGGTTCATGGTGGCCGCGGTCGGAGACCCGAACCTCATCAAATGGTTCTCTCATCATGAGGGAGAGAGAGCGAGGTTCCTCCTGGAAAAAGATGAGCCTTCAAGGCTGCTGATGATAGGAGAGGAATTGGGGCTTCCATCCCTCGAGCATCCACCGGACTGGGAGCCGGAGACCAGGGCGCTGAAAGCAGTTGTAAAAGGGGTCAGGGCGGTCGAATTCCCGATGGAGGCCGAGACAAGGGAGTACTGGGTCAGGTTCACGGGATACCTTCCTCCGAAGAGGAACGTCTCGGGACCGGAATGGGACCTTTCCAACCTTCCCCTGAAAAAGGGACATGTCAGGCTCAACAGGAGGACCTATATACGGATGGTCCAGGAACTGGTGAAGGCGAGGGTGGAGGAGGGATTGTACAGGAAGATGGAGCTTCCCGGCAACCCGGTCCTCTCCGAGATGATCAGGGGATTGAAAACGAAGGTGGACGGAAGGAAGAGGAGATGCTCGCCCACCGAGCTAGGAAGGATCACGATCACAAGGCTGCCCCCGTGCATGAGGCAGATCCTTGGCATGTCGCAGGCCGGGGAGAACCTTCCCCATCATGCTCGTTTCTCCCTTGTCACATTCCTCAATGCAATTGGAATGTCGTCCGAGGAGATATTCAAGGTGTTCACTGGAAGTCCCGATTTCAAGGAGGATATTGTACGATATCAGGTGGACCATATTACTGGGACCACTTCGGCGACCAGTTATTCGACCCCAAATTGCGATACGATGAAGACCGGAGGGATCTGCTTCAATCCCGACGCACTATGCGAAAAGGAATGGCTCACGAACCCGTTAAAATATTACAGGATCAAGGGGCGGAAGAGGAAGCGCTTGGAAGAAAATAAGAGATCCCACCCTACATCGAGAGATACTTCCTCATCTTGAATGCATCCGATCTGTCCTTGTAGTATTCCGTAATTAGTTCTGTCATCTGATATCCAAGATGGTTGTAGAACCCGATCGCGTCCTTGTTCCCAATCCCGACCTCGAGGACTATCGAGGTCATCTTCCGCAGGAAGGCGTATCTCTCCGCCGAACCCATCAACATCGATCCTATCCCGCGCCGTGTCATTGTACTTTTCACAGCGATCATCAGGATCCTCAGGGAAGTTCCATTCACTGGAACACCCACAAGGAAACCCATGAGCTCATCATCCTCCTTTGCGGTGAGGAAGCAACCGGGCTGGCTCTCGAAAAGGTGCTGGAAGAGTTCAATTGTGTAACCCTCCCTCAACCGTGCATTCGCCAAAATTCTCACGGATCCGAGGTCTCCCGCCTCGACCCTGCCTATTACAAGTTCTCCCGTCAACTCAGGCCGAATACGCTAAGGGGCAAAATACTTTGCTTTGCATCATGAGAGAAGGAAGGTAA
Source organism: Thermoplasmatota archaeon (assembly GCA_049472175.1). GTDB lineage: Archaea > Thermoplasmatota > Penumbrarchaeia > Penumbrarchaeales > Penumbrarchaeaceae > JAFGLL01. The sequence continues at coordinate 12,083 of JBLIRF010000009.1, read as the reverse complement.
CCGATGTCGCCCCCGCTTCCTTTACGCTGCCATGCATTTCCTTCTTGAAGGATAATGTGGCTATGGAGGATATGAAACCGCATGTGAGCATGTGGTGCCTTGCATTTTTGTATTTCAGCTCGATAGTCCTTTTCGCTCTGATCATGACTTTACCATCTTTGGGATCATGCGAGAGCACTTCGGCCTCACCCCATCCCAGAGATCGCAACAGAAGCATCCCGAGTTCCATCAGCTTCTTTGGAGGAAGGTCGTTGATCTCCTCATCGAACTCGCTGATAAGGTTGCCGAACACCTCCTCGCCGCAAGACCACCCCACATCGTACGCTTTCTGCTCCGGCCCCTTCGATAGTGACCGGAGGACCGAGCTCCCGACAACGACGTAGCCGTCAGCTCCCATTATGTTCAGGCGTCCGCTTTTCGGGCCAATAGCTGTCAACTTGTAAAGGTTCTTAGGCTTTGACAGGATGCCGTGTGCGAGTTTGTAGAATTCGCTCTCCATATCGAGTACCATCTTTGGCACCTCAATTCCGGGCTACAACATCGATCATCGAATCGAAAAGGTCCCAGGTCGAGAACTCCGGATGAACCGAGCATGAGATGGAACTGCCCTCACCGAACTCCCGATAAACGATGGCACCTTTGTTCTTGAGCTGAGGGTCCTCATCTAAATATTTCGCAACCACAACCTCGGTCGGTGAAGGGTCATCCGCCTTGATCGAAGGGTGCAGGATATCCAGCTTCTTATCGTAGGAAAGTGCCGGGCCCCTGAAGTAGAGAGATGAGAACTGCTCCTCCGAGTAATCCCCGAGGACCTCGCCGACTATCCTCCTTGCTTTTGGTGAACCACTATAATCCAGAGGCTCGAGATCGACCACTCCAGTCTTGGGTCCGTATTTGGCGTAGAAATCGAAAACCCTGAGAGGTTTCCTGCCCATGAAATATGGTCTCACGGGAAGCGGGATGCTGGTCTTGTACCCCATACATGCAACGGATGCGCAAACGGCTATTACCCCCCCGCCGCTTCTAATATAATCCAGAAGATGCGGTTTGTAATCAACGGCGATCCTTTTAAGGAACCTGAGGAAAGGTACGAAACCACCCTTGCCATGGCGTTTCAGTGGAAAAGCGCCAGGCAGGAAGACGACATCGTAATCCTCCAGCCTGTCAAGCACCATATCGGAAGGCCCTATCTTATCGTAGACGACCCCGGTCTTGTGGAATGCCTTTTCCTCATATCGTTCTCCACTGGCCTCGTCATGATAAAGGGCTATCCTGGGATACATGCGTCGTCACCGATACAGTTAGAAACCTGCCATGGAAGGAAGGAGGCATATATAAAATCTATATCTCCCACTCACGAAAAGGATATATTTATTTCGGTTGATAATACAGAAAAAGAAGGAGAGCTCCACCATCAAGAGGTGTTACGGTAAAGACCGAGGGAAACCTTCAAACCCGGACTGACCCCGAGGAAGAGTACGTTCTCGGACCTCTCCCATAACCCTTCCTTCATCGCCCATCTCAGAGCGAACCCTGGACCGGAGGAGTAAAGGACCCCGTAATTCACAGGAAGGATAGCTACCTTGCCCTGACCGATCCCTGTCCTTTTCTCTATCTCCTGGGGAAGTCCCACGGGATACTGGGAGGGGATCACCAGGTCGACATCTGCGATGTCCAATCCGGCCTCTTCGAGGAAAAGGCCGATGGATCCAACCGATCTCTCGATAGCAGAGGTCCGGAACTCCTTAGCTTCCTCGATGGTCAGTATGTTCCGCATCCTTCTGACCCCAATGAAATTCCTCCTGGGGTCCTTCTGGAATGCCACATTGCTCCTTCGTTCATCAAAATGTTCTAGAAATTCATACTGCTGGAACCTTACAAATCCTGATCTGCTATCGGACCGTCCAAGGACCAAAGCGGCAGCAGAGTTCCTGAACTTGAAACCTATCGTATATCTCGAACTCGGGTTCACATCCGATGTGATGACGATGCCGTGCTCGATCTCCCCGCATGATATCAGCCCGTCTATTATCTCCATCCCAGTGATCAGACCGCAGCCCCCGTCGATGATATCAAAAGAGAACGTCGTTGCACTTCCTTTTGGCATCGGGTTCGCTCCGAGGTCACGCTGGATGAATGCGGCGACGGCGGGTTCCCCTATGTTCTCGTCCTTGTAGACACTGCTGTTTATGAGGACCCCGATCATGGAAGGTTCTATTCCAGCCCTTTTCAGGGACTTCCTCGCTGCCCTCACCGATAGGTTGATAGCATTCCTTTTTACCAGCGGGGCCCCGCTCGGGACCTCCGTACCTACGGACTCAATCTTCGCTGACATAGGATTCCACCCTGAGGTCCACAGCGAACATCAAAATTGCCATCACCAGACCGGATGCGTGGGAGACCATCATCATTCTATCGCCTTTCTTTATGACCCCCTCGACGATATTCTTGTAAAGTGCTAAAAAATGGGTGGTCGATGCGGTGTTCCCGTAGTTCTTCAGATTGATGATGGTGTTCTTGGGGGAGGACCCGAACAATTTCGACATCTGCCGGACCGTGGACATGATCGACCTTTCGGATGTCTGATGCGGGATCAGATGGTCGAAGTCTCCGAGGGTTACGTTCATATCCGTCAGGACCTTCGAGAGTATCGTCGGTGAGACATCCTTTGCCGCTCTGTGGATCTTCCTTGCCTCCGCTACCATGTAGGCTCCGGGGGCTCTCTTGCATGGTTTGCCAATGCAGAGGTCGCTGTACTTGGAGAAGGTCGTGAACCCGGCAAGCGTCAGACCATCGCTTCCGTCCTCAACCCTCTCCATGATGACCGCAGCTCCCGCGTCCCCTACCGTCAACGAGGCCATCTGCTTGCTTGCAATGGTCCTGACGAACCTCACTGCACTGTCGCTTATGGGGGTGATGTGTTCTCCGCTCACGACCATCCCTTTCTTCACGATCCCCTTCTTTATGAAATTGTTGAGGATGTATACTCCGGTGAACATACCAGCACATGCGTTGGTTATGTCCAGCGTCCTTGCTTTCACCGCTCCTATGGCCTTTTTTATGGACATGGATATTAGGGGTTCTATCACCATGGAGCCCCCAAAGCTCTTTGATATGGAGCAGTTGATGATCATTTCAAGGTCATCGGAGGAATACCTTGAGTGTTTAAGACAGTCCTTGGCTGCACCAACCGCGAGGGTGAGTGTGTCCTCTCCTGGGGCGCACCTTCTCCTCTCGGATATCCCGGTTATGTTCTCAAGGTCGAGCCTTACCCTGTGCTTGAGGGTCCCCATGAGCTCCTTCGTTGAAAGGTTCGATTTCGGCAGGTCGATCCCCAGGCTCTCGAACCTGGACCTGAACGGGGAGCCGACAATATTCCTTCCGCAGCTTTCTTCCTTTTTCGGGGCCACAATCCCGCACGGTCATGGTCCTATATATTGTTAAGGGGTGATCGCTCCTGAATGGATCCCCGGCAGATCTGAAAGGAACCGTTGACTCCGAGCGACCTATCATAAAAAAACAGGTAAAGGGAGATCACTCATGCCCCGCTTGCCTCGACAAGTCATTTATAGTGGATACGATTTTGTTGGTGGGTCGGGGGCCTACATGATCCCTGACGAGGTAGATACTGCATGATAGATGAAGATCCACACCAACGTTCGCTGATGGGGGGTATGATCCGTGGTAATGGCTGGACCGACCAGAGTATGGTCATCCGCGTTGACACCAGTCAGGACTCTCATCGAAAAGGTGCGGAGAAAGGTTCCGGAAGGTCTCAAACCTGATGTCGTTCTCTTTAGGCAGGCTATACTCGTTCTGGTGTTCTGTGGTATCATCGACCTTTTTCCCGGGTATTTCCTTGGGCGTTTCGAGCATATACTTGTCAGTATGCCTGGGCTTTTGATAATCATTCCCCCTACCGTAGGCCTCAGGGGCAACATATTCGGGGCTCTGGCCGCAAGGATAGGGTCGAAGCTGCACCTTGGAACGATAGAGCCCCGTTTCAGGAGGAATAAAGAACTCCGCGTCCAGCTGGTGGCAGCAGCGGTGCAGCTTCTCTTCCTGTCGATATTCATACCCGTCCTAGCAGAGGTGGTCGGAAGATTATTTAATATCTCCATCGGAGACGTCGAAGACCTGATATTCATATCTATCATGGCAGCCCTGATATCCGGGGTCCTGATGTTCGCGATCACCTTCGGGGTATCCTTTCTGACCTTCAAGAGAGGGTGGGACCCGGATAACGTATCGACCCCTATCGTTGCGACCTCGGGCGACCTTCTGACGATCCCGGTCCTTTTCCTGTGCGCCCACCTCGCAATGAAAGTCCCTGATACCACGGCAATCCTCCTTTCAGGGGCTGGTCTGATCGTGATCCTCCTGATTTCCATGCATATGGCGATAACGGGAAGGGGAGAGTCCCGACAAATACTCAGAGAGGCCCTGCCTGTTGCCATGGCCGCCGTCCTGATATCGACTTTCTCCGGTCTCGTTCTCGGTGCGAGTTTCGACGCCCTTCTTGCCGATTCGGTCTTTCTCGTTATGGTCCCGGCCTTGAACGGGCAGGGGGGAAACATGGGGTCGGTACTCGGATCGAGGGTCACCTCCTCGGCCTATCTGGGGCACCACAGGCTCTCCTTCAGACCGAATGACCTGGCTGTCTCCTCGGGTATCTCCCTTTGGTTGATCTCCTTGATCGTGTTCGTCCTGATAATAGGCGGGGGGGGGGTCCTGCTCGGATCGGCGACCAATATGGAGATACCACACCTTCTCGAGGTCCTCATCATAATGGTCCTCGGGGCGACCCTCATAACCATTGTGACATCGACCGTGGCATATTATATTGCATTCTCATCATTCAAACTCGGCCTGGACCCTGACAATGTTGTAATACCGGTATTGACCGCACTCATGGACGTGGTGGGATCAGGCTCCCTGATAATCGTTCTTCTGATCATAGGCGTCCTGTTCTGACGATAAAAAGAAAGCGTTAATTACAGGGGCCCCTTTCACTCGACCCGGTAGGCCCATGACGGATGATATATATCAGGGATACAGAGGCCCCGCCCTCGAGGTCCTCAAGAGGGAGAAGATAATCGTTTGGGACAGGATAGTGGTCAGGACCCCCGAGGGTTCAGTGGAAGGAATACTCCTTCCCAGGTCCGCAGGCGACGATTCCCATCTGGTACTGAAGATGATAACGGGATACAACATCGGCATCAGGTACGATCACGTAATATCCATCGAGCAGAAAGGCCAGAAAAAAGCACATTACAAGATCCCCGAGAAGGAGTTCCCCTACGATAAGGACAAGCCCAATGTCACCATCCTCGGGACAGGAGGAACCATAGCTTCCAGGCTGGATTACAGGACCGGGGCGGTCATACCTGCCTTTACTCCTGGTGAGCTTTTTGGAGCTGTCCCGGAGCTGGCCGATCTGGCAAATATTACGACAAAGAAGCTTTTCGGGGTCTTCTCTGAGAACATGGGACCGCACCAGTGGAAAGTGCTTGCCGAGAACATCAAGAAGGAAATAGAGGGGGGCGTCACTGGGATAGTCATCGGCCATGGAACAGATACCATGCATTACACTGCAGCGGTAATGAACTTCATGGTCCAGAACCCCCCAGTCCCCATAGTCTGTGTGGGAAGCCAGCGATCCTCGGACAGGCCTTCTTCAGACGCTGCAAGGACACTGATAGGTTCGGTGACGACCGCAGCGTATTCGGATGTTGCCGAGACTGTTGTAACCATGTTCGGGACAACTTCGGACAGATATATCTTCATCCACCCGGGCACCCGCGTCCGCAAGATGCATTCCTCCTACCGTAACACCTTCAAGACCCTCGGGGACATACCCATTGGCAAGGTCGAGAACGGGCAGTTCACATACTTCAGGGACGATTACAAGAAGAGACGTTACGATACTCAGGTGGACATTTATCCAAAGTTCGAGGAAAGGGTGACCATCCTCTACTACTATCCGAACATGGATCCCGATATACTGGAATCCATGATCGACAGGGGATACAAGGGCATCATAATAGCAGGGACCGGCCTCGGGCACGTGAATAAACCACTCTACGATCCTATTCAGAGGGCGCATGAAGAGGGTATACCCATGTTCATGACCGTTCAGACGCTTTACGGGTACACCCATATGTTCGTCTACGATACCGGAAGGGACCTGATGGCAAGAGGTGTCATACCACTCGATAACATGCTTCCCGAGGTGGCCTACTGCAAGCTCGGATGGGTCATGGGGCAGACCCAGGACCTGGAGGGCATCAAGAGGATGATGCTTACCCCCATCAGCAGGGAGATCACGCCAAGAGAACCTTACGATGGTTTTGTTCAGGGTCAGGGTGGAATGCAGACGGTAGAGGATTTCCTGAGGGAGTTCTCCTGAAAGGGTTTTAGAAAACGGTCATCCCGAGGCTCTCTCCCTCTCTTAACGTTTAAATAATGACTAGTACAATTGACCCGTCGGTCAGCTCAAGCTATTCGTTGTAATGCTTTCGTATAGCGGGTGGTTCAATTGACGAAAAATCCGATATCAGTCACGGGTCATCGGGGCGCTGCCGTTATTCTTGTATCTGTGCTAGTCCTCCAGATGGTCCTAATATTCCCTGAAGGTGTCCCGTTGAAGCCTCTGGCATCGTTCGAGACCATCGATGCACCCATGTCCCTGGTCACCGAGGTCAAATCCCTTGGAGACTTTGACAGGGATGGCTATATCGATGTCATCATGACAATGCCCACCAACGCGACAAATGGTCTTGATTCCGGAGCAGTGTTCATTTTCTGGGGCAGCCAGGATGGTTTCGCTGCATTCGAACCACAGAACGCCGATATCGTGATCGTAGGCGAGGAGAACTTCCTTCTGGGACAGGCTGTCATTCCATGGGATTATGCCGGAGATACCTGGCCAGACCTGGTGATCGGCTGCCCGGGGGCATCGAACGGCCTCGGGAAGGTCCTGATCTACGAATCGAGCGATATCAATATCGCGGTCAAGGGAACGGTCATGACATCTTCCCAGGCGGTATTGGAGATCGAGGGAAACAATACATACTTCTTCGGATCGCATCTCGAGGTCGGTGACATGACCGGGGACGATCTGGACGATCTGATAGTACTGTCCATGAAGGGAGACCAGGCGATCCCCCGCTTCGAGATGTTCTCAGGAGGGGTCGCACCCGAATCGGGATACGAGGTGGAGCTGCCCGAAAACAGCGTCAAGAACAATACGAGGACGGCCTGCCTCGACCTCTACGGGACAGGGGGGGAGATATTCGCATATTCCTCACCCGACACCGGGGAGATCAGGATCGTCAACATCGATGTTACGTTCAACCAGTATTTCCTCCCGGGCGCAAATGCCACCGGGGTCGTGGATTTCGAGGAGGGATTGGTAGAGTCCGGGAACACTTGGGGGTGGGGTGCTGGAGATGACGGATGGGACACTTCGCCCACCCACATATACGATACCAGCACAGGTTCCGATTCGGTTAGGTACAATCAGGAAACCGGAAATGCTGGGGGAGCGAACAGGTCCTTCGGGGTCGAGAAGAAGCTATTGATCGAAATAGGAGGGGTCCTGCCCACAAGCAATGAAAGGGACATGTCCGGAGCATATGGTGTATCCTTCCAACTGTCGCAGGAAAACATCTCGGGCATCAACTCGGCCGTTCTGGAGTTCGACTGGGAGTACGAGGATTGGGGATTCGAGCAGCAGGAGAGGTTGTGGGTAAAGGCTCGATTGACCAATTCCACGGGTGATATCATCTGGTTCGGTAGTGCAAGAGACAGTTACCCGGAACCTGACGCAACGCCCGAGATCTACTCGATGGCGGGACGCAATAATGGTCCGAACCTCTTCGGGTCCGGAACCTACAAAACGGATATCCTTCCTCTGCTGGACAGCCCCGGAGAATATTATCTGGAAATGGGCGGGAAGATTTCTCGCTGGACCGCAGCCTCGGAGTATGGGGGATTCGGTTTTGACAATATCACTCTGACCTTCCGGACCCTCTCTCACAGCATCAAGGTCCTCACGGGATCGGTGGACTTCGGTTCAAGTATGTTCACCATAGATACCGACAGGGATGGATCGGAGGACCTTCTCATAGGTTCTCCGACCCAGGGAACACTCAGGATATTCAGGGGTGGTCTGCCCCAATGGTCACAGCTCACCGCTATCGACCAGAACATGTGCAACACGACCATCACCGGAACACCGAGCACGGCTCTCGGTATGTCGATCGCAGTCCTCGGGATCTCACCTTTCAACCTCGCTCCGTCGCTCGCGATCTCGGCCCCCCTGGACTATGTCGGAACAACTTCAACGGGCAGGATCTATATCTTCGACCTGCCCCTCCAGGACGGGGAGATCGATGTCGACTCCGGAAGAGAGGTCAACGATGCACCCTTGGATTTCAAGTACTATGGCTGGCGCATGATCAGCCTGGGGGACCACGACGGCGACCTTTACCCGGAGCTCCTTATTGCCTCATGGACCTTGGATGACCATCTCAGGACCACCCTCGCGGACAGGTCCCCTTCCCGCCCGATATTGTGGATCCTTTCCCCCAGACGACACGAGGTGGTATCCGGCAATATCAACATCAGTGCAAGGGTCTACGACATAGACCTGGATGCCGGACCGGAGGACGTGAGGTTCTACCGCTCGATCGATAACAGGTCCTGGAACCCTATAGGGGACGGGACACCAGACGAGGTCGAGGAAGACGTAGCGATCAAATACTGGAATACCACGTTGTTCGCCAACGGTGGATATTTCATCAAGGTGAGTGTCACTGACAGCTTCGGTCTCGAAACATCGATGTACACTGACAGGGTGGACGTTCTGAACCATGCTCCTCCTTTCGTTAAGCTGGTCTACCCCTCGGACGGAACCGAGCTCCGGTGGGTGGAGGGGATCTCGGCAAAGGTTATCATACCGTCCTCGGAAGAGCTCAAACCCCCCGTAAGGTTCTTCTATTCCCGGGACAACAGCTCTTGGACGGAGTATGCCAACAGATCTTCTCCGATCGAGGGGTCCAATACGGATTTCCTGGCCGAATTGGACACGGAGACAATGGAGGACGGACCGATATGGTTCAGGGTCAATGCGACGACCAAGTACGGAATGGAATCCGAATCGAGGAATATAGCCCCCGCTTTCATTAACAACTACTACCCTCCCGAAGGAGAATTCATCCGTCCCTATCCCGGATCGACGATCTCAGGCATATACAATGTAACCATACAGACCTACGACCCCGATGATGATATATCGGACCCGGTACAGCTGCTCGTCAGTGATCCGGAGACTGAGGCATGGGAGATCCTCGGCAACATGACCCGAGGGGATGACGGTGTATTCTTCTTCCAGTGGGACACCACATCGCTCGACAACGGAGAATACAGCCTAATGGCAAGAGTGACCGATTCAATGAACTACCAGATCGAACTGGAGCTGAACGATACCATAGCCCTGCATAATCTCTACGAACCAACGATCCATATCACAAGCCATTCCGAAGGCGATACGATCTCCAACCTGGTCACATTCACTGCGACCATCACCGACCGTGATATGAACCTGCGTGAGAGCGATATAAGGTTCCTCTATAGACTGCAGGGGGTCGATATTTGGAACTCCCTGGGCAAACCGGTCCTGATCGGTAATCTTGTCGAGGTCACATGGGAGTCCACGACGGTTAAGAACGGCCTCATCGATGTCAGGGCGGAGGTCACGGACCTCGATAACCTTACCGGCATGCACCAGATCACAGGGGTCCGCGTTAAGAATATCTACTCTCCCCACCTCGATACGACGCTTCTCCCGTCGTTCAATCTGCCCTTATCCGGGACAGTGAGACTTTCATTCAATGTGTCTGATGACGAGCCGATACCCCCTGGCAATATCAAGGTGGAGATCCTTGTAAGGACCACATGGGTGGATCTGGGCAACGTGAGCCGGACAGACCCCGGAGGCACCTTCGTACCCGATCAGTGGGTCTCTTACTATATTGACTGGAACACCGCGGAGCAAGATGATTCTGGACAGATGAAGTACCCGGATTCCATGGGTTACGATGTCAGGATAACCGTGACCGATACCGATGGGGAGACCGCGGATTTCGTCACACCGGTCGCCTATCACGTTCGTAATGTCGATGGGACCCCAGATGATGATGACGATGGAAAGGGGACGGTCTTGGAGGGATGGATGATAGCGATCATCGTGATCGCCATAGTCGTACTGCTGATCATTATCCTCCTGATATTCATTTTCAGGGGAGACAAGAAGATCAAGGAACCGATCCCCACTGCCAAGCCTCCTCAGAAGACCGCACCCGTGACCGGACATGCTGTTCCCACGGAACCTGAGTCACCCGCAGGAGCGAGTGAGGAGGTCACTTACTCTCCTTCTGGCTGGGAGGCATCCGCGCCACAAGCATCAGCACCCGAGTATGCTCCCCTCTTCACAGCCGATACAGATACCATGGACCTGGGACTGGGCCTCGACCTGGAAGCCGAGAAGGAGGAGGACCTTACCGATCTGCGGGACGAGCTGTTCGGGATCGGGAGAAAAAGGCCGAAGAAACCTTTAAGAAAGAGGGTGCCCCACGCGAAAGCTCCTGAGATAAAGGAGACCGTGGACATTGTGCTCCCGGAGGGTGTTGCTCCTCCCTCCGCCCCGGCGAAGAAGACCAAGGAGGAAACCGTGGAGGAAGAATGGGGAGAGGAAGAAGAATGGGGTGAAGAAGAGGAGTGGGAGGAGATGGACGAGGAGGAACTCGAAGAGATGGACGAGGAGGCGGAAGAGGAAGAAAACCTCATCGTTACCTGCAGCTGCGGAGAGGAGGTCGAGATACCTTCCGAATTCAAGGGGTCCAGGTTCAGGTGCCCAGAATGCGGTAGAAAGAACACGATACCCGGAAGATGACCGGGGAAGAACGACGCGCACCATTGTCAAAGATGCGTTCCAATATTTGATTAAATACTCAACGTCATGTTTTTCTCACAATGTCCGGGGATTACCGGGCGAGGTGAGAAGGATATGACCAAAAAGAAAAAATCGAGGTTCGGACGGAGGGTCGAGATCCCTGCAGGGGCGATCTATGCACTCCTGGCGGCGATCTCACTGATATGCGTCACGGTTGTGGCCGTTGCATTCGCCGATGATGGTGAAAAGACCAAGGATACAGGTCTGTTCGAGGATGATATCAGATTACCGCATCTCTATATCGATGAGGTATTCTTCAGAAGCTTCGAGGATATAGGTATCACGGTGGAGATCACCATCTACATAACGAACGATGGAACGAAGGATGCCTACGGCGTTATGGCCGATATATGGCCTGTTGTGGACGAATCCAATATAGCTTCCGACAGGGAGGAGATGGACTTCGGTGACATCGGGGTCAACCAGACGAAGGACGCAACTGTGAAGATACAGCTGAATGCGGGAACGGTCCACTCCGTGGAGATCCTGATCCACGAATCCAACAGGATCGTTCTCAAGGGTGTCTCAGAGGTCTCCACGAAGGGAACTGGCGGCAGCGACTATCAGAACGTGGAGGTCCGGGGAACCTCGGGTGACAAGGACTACGATGGGATGCCAGATGAGTGGGAGATGTTCTACGGTCTGAACCCGAACGACCCCAACGATGCAGGTTTGGACAGGGATGGTGACGGGATCAACAACGTCATGGAGTACAGACTTGGCCGTAATCCCAACGTCCAACCGGCCAACGACGATTGTGCGGATGATGACGATAGCGATGAATCTTCCATCATGCCTGAAATTGGCGAGGACAACGGAAGCCTTGCTCTGGGGGCTGTGATATTCCTGCTGCTGATAGTGGGAGTCGTGGTGGCATTGATCATAGCGGCGGTCGTTTCCTCGAACCGCTCGAGAAAGGAGGCGGAAAAGAAGGAGTTCTTCAGGGACATTCCTGATGAGAAACCTGCGGAAAGGGAACCCATACTCCAGTTCGAACACATGGTCAAGGAAGGAGCCAACGATGACGAGGAGGGTCAGGAGGAACTTCCCGAGGAAGACCGCTCAC
>JBLIRF010000089.1:0-7195 GCA_049472175.1 Thermoplasmatota archaeon | reverse complement strand
GTATGTACGATCGGTCCAGTTGTCCGATTATCCTGACCTTAAGCGACCCGGTGTCCTCAGGCAGTGCAGGAGGAAGCCTTTCAAGACCTTCTACCACGGGAACCTCGCTCCAGGGGTCCGCCCCAACCTCCTGGGGTCTGACCTCTCCTTCCATCAACGGCACTTGCACGGGAGATCTGTCAACCCGTATCCTTGATGGTTCGACAGGACCGTCTATGAACGGGGCTTTCCTCCCGGTCGTCGCATCCTTCCGACCGGATCGAAGCTGCTTCCTGGCCGAGGAGAACAGAACCTCCGAGATGGCAGATTCCAGGCAGTTCAGCAGAGCCCCCTCGTTCCCGAACTTCACGATCTCCTTGGTCGGGTGGACGTTCACATCTACCTGTTCCATGGATGCCGAAAGGAATATTACGGCAAGGGGGAAGCGTCCTTTCATCAATCTTGATCCGTATCCCCTCCTGACTGATTCCACGAGGGACTTGTTGCGTATCACCCTGCCGTGGATCGAGATCGTGATCCCTGCAGAGTTGGACCTGGTATCCCAGGGCAGCGATGTAAGACCGCTTACGCTTATCGGTCCGCATTGTTTGCCGGGAACCTCGAGCATCGCCCGCGCTGTCTTCGTGCCGAATACCGAGGCCACGCGGTCCCTGAGCCCGGCCCCCGGGGGGCTGTTCAACCTCTCCTCCCCATCCACCTCGAACCGTATCCCGACCTCCGGGTGGACCATTGCCAGCCGGGAGAGGAGGTCTATGCACCTTGCCCTCTCAGCGCTTGCCGAGCGTAAGAACTTCTTCCTTGCTGGTACGTTCTCGAATAGGTCCGTTACAGTGATCTGTGTCCCTAAAGGGCATCCCACGGGTTCGAGGGTGATCATCCGACCGGCCGATACAACCGCCTTCATCCCGGAACCTTCGGACGAACCGGCCTCCCTCGAGACCAGTTCGACCTGGGATACGGCAGCTATGGATGCCAGGGCTTCTCCTCTGAACCCCAGAGTGCTCAGACGGGAAAGGTCATCGATCGAGATGATCTTGGATGTCGAGTGACGTGTGAAAGCCACCTCGACATCCTCACGGGACATACCGCATCCGTCATCGATAACGGTGATACGCTTGATCCCACCCATCTCGATCTGGACCCTGATGTTCCTTGCACCTGCATCGAGGGAGTTCTCCACAAGTTCCTTGATGACGGAGGAGGGTGATTCCACCACCTCGCCAGCGGCGATCTTGTTCACAGTGGACTGATCGAGTATGCGTATTCTCCTTGCCATCCCTTGGTAAAGGAAAGCGGAAATATTAAGGGTTTCCAGTGATTAGCAGGCGCACCCATGACCTCCGATGAGGATGAACAAACCGATCATATAGTTGGTCTCGAAGCTCTCTCTCCCCGGGTTGCCGCCCACATGAAGAGAAAGGGCATAAAGGAGGCTACCGGGCCGCAGAAGGTAGCCCTCGGTCCGATATCGGAGGGTATGGACGTCCTTCTGATAGCACCCACAGGTCTTGGGAAGACTGAGGCGACCTTCGCGCCCTTGATGGACAGATTGAAGGGGAACCCGCCCGATGGCATCGGCATCCTTTACATTGCACCTTTGAGAGCTCTGAACAGGGATATCTGGGACCGCATCAAGAGCTGGTGCGATGAGGTCGGACTGACCATAGGGGTCCGTCATTCGGATACCAGCCAGTCCGACAGGACCAGGATGTCCAGGAAGCCCCCGAACATCCTGGTGACGACCCCTGAGACCCTCCAGATCATGTTCACCGGGAAGAGGCTCCGGAAGGGCCTCGAGACGGTCTCAGCGGTGATCGTGGACGAGGTCCATGAGCTATACGGAAGTGAGAGGGGAGCGCAGCTGGATATTGCATTGTCAAGGCTAGATCGGATCACTGGGAGGAAGGTGCAGAGGATAGGGCTATCTGCCACCGTATCCAACCCGAGGGATGTGGCAACTTTCCTCGGTGGTCCCGGGAGGGATGTCAAGGTAATCAGAGGACACTGGTCCAAGAGATACTCCTTCCTCGTCGAGTCCCCAAAGGTCAATGATGATGATCAGCTGATGGGAAAAGCTCTTGGATGTACGCCGAAGGTAGCAGCCGTAGTACGCCGGATAAGGGAACTCCTTGAGGATGTCAGATCAGCGCTTGTATTCGTCAACTCAAGGGACCTTGCAGAGGCCCTTACAGCGAGGCTGAGGGCCTATGACGATAGCTTTCCAGTTGGCATCCATCACGGGTCGCTATCGAAGGAAGCAAGGGAGGACATGGAGCGCCGTTTCAAGAAAGGCGATATTAAGGCCCTGGTCTGCACCTCGTCAATGGAGCTCGGCATGGACATCGGAGTGGTGGACCTTGTTATCCAGTTCAAGTCGCCCAAGGAGGTCTCCCGGCTGCTTCAAAGGGGCGGAAGGGCGGGACACAGGATAGGGGATGTCTCCAGATGCGTCATCATGGCGACCGAGACGGATGATATCATAGAATCCGGTGTGATAGCGGAACTTGCCCAAAAGCACGATCTGGAGAAGGTCAGGGCAAGGAAGATGATACTCTCGGTCCTTGCCAACCAGGTCCTCTCCATGCTGGTTGCTGAGAAGGACCTGTCGGTGGACGATCTGATGGAGATCATCTCAAGGACGTATACGTTCTCCGGGATCGCAAAGGAGGAGCTGATCGAGCTACTGCGTTTCCTCAATGACTCCAAGGTGATATTCTTCGACGAGGAAGGAGGCATGGTCCACGGGGGGAAGAGGTCCCGTGAGTATTTCTACGAGAACATCTCGATGATACCAGATGAGAAGGTGATGCTTATCAGGGACCTCTCCACGAGGTCGATAATAGGCTCCCTGGATATGGACTTCGTCCTTTCGAACCTCGAGCCGTTCTCCAGGTTCATAGTCCGAGGCCAGCCCTGGAGGGTGGTCGATATAGGCGACGAGGAGATAACGGTCGAACCGGTGACAGAGCTCGGACCGGTGCCTGCATGGTCAGGTTCGGATATTCCGATCCCCTGGGAGGTGGCCAGGGAGGTATCTTCTGTCAGGAAGGAAACGGTAAGGTGGCTGAAAGGGGAGAAAAAGGGAGCAAAGGTCCTCGATCGGCTCCCGCTCTCGGAGGAAGCAAGGGAAATGGTGGTCTCCCAGCTCCGTGAGATGGTGGAGGAAGGCTTCGCCACCCCTGACCGGGATACTGCCACAATAGAGATCGGCATGGACGGGGCCGTCATCGGTATATGCGGGGGCACGAAGACCAACGAGACCATCGGAAGAATGGTGGCGTCCCTGATCATGGCGAGGCACGGTGGCACAGTGATAGTGGATTACGACCCTTACAGGATACTGCTCGTTGGGGACCTCAGGTTGAAGGCGCCCGACATCGAGTGGGCTCTGAAGCAGGTCCCGGTATCGGACATGGAGAACATGGTCCCGGTCCTTCTCCGGAATTCGCCGCTCTTGAGATGGCAGATGCTCCATGTGGCGAAGAAGTTCGGGGTCCTGGGTTCGAAGATAGATCCCGCCAGGTTCCCTCTCAAGAGGTTGATGGCGATATGGAGGGACACCATTATCATGAGGGAGGCCACATCCAAGATAATGCACGAGAGGCTGGACATCCCCCACGCGTCCCGGTCCATCAAGGAGATGATCTCGGGCAGGACAGAGCTCAAGGTCCAGAGGATCTCGCCGCTGTCGATGTCCGGTTCCAGGTCACGCAGCGAGTTCATGTCCTCGGAGGGGGCGGGGAAGGAGGTCATCTCCACTGTGAAGGAGAGGCTGATGACAACTGCTGTCAGATTGACCTGCATGAACTGCGGCGCGACCCTTCGCGCGACCGCTGAGAGGGCCAAGGACATCGTCGGATGCCACAAATGCGGCTCCCGCATGCTCGCGCCTCTTCCAACCGGCGACCTTCAGACAAAATTGGCTGTCGAAAAAGGGCTCCGGAAGAAGAGGATGGCCGGGGAGGACAGGAAGCGGTTCAGGGCAGCCGCGATGGCAGCCCAGCTTTTCTCTTCCTATGGTTATCGTGCCGTGATGTGCATGGCAGCAAGGGGGGTGGGCCCCAAGACTGCGGGCAGGATCCTGGAGGTCCTGTACAACGATGATGAGGAGCTGGTCCGCAGGATCTTCCAGGACGAGGTGAAGTTCGCAAGGACAAGGCGATTCTGGGATTGAACCCTTCAATGAATGGGTTTAATAATGGAATCGTGGTTGCCAACACGGATGGACCCCATACTCATCGGTGAGATTGCAGCTCTTGCGACCTCCGTTCTATGGGCGTCTTCATCCACATTCTTTACACTGGGCGGTAAAAGACAGAGCCCCCAGATGATGAACCGATGGAGGCTGGTGGGAGCACTGGTCCTGCTCGGTATTTCCCATATGATACTGGTCGGCAACCTGATCCCCTCCGAAAGCCTGCTCGTGTGGCTCATGCTGGCCCTTTCGGGGATAATAGGTCTGTCTGTTGGAGACGGTCTTCTCTTCTGGTCCTATCTGAAGGTCGGGCCAAGGGTCTCCATGCTTATTATGTCCATGGGGCCCATCGTCACGACGAGCGTCGCTTGGCTGATGATGGATGAAACACTCTCCTGGTACAAGATAGTGGCAATAGGGGTCACCCTTTCAGGGGTCTCATGGGTCGTGACCGACAGGAAGAACGGACGTGAAGGTAACAGGTCTCCGTTCAGGATCACGACCCTTGGACTGCTTTTAGCGTTCGGAGGCATGCTCGGACAGGCCATCCAGATACTCCTGGCAAAGGACGCCATGTCGAGAATGGTCAGCGATAATCCTCCCCTTACGGCTACCTATATCCGGATATTGTGGGGGGCCGTCTCCATATGGATCGCCACGATCGTGCTTCGGAGAGGAATGAGGTCATTCAATGCCTTCAAAGATAATGGGTTCATCCTATGGGTCAGCCTCGCGACGGTATTCGGTCCGTTCCTGGGTATCTGGGCGTCCTTCATCGCCGTGGATCATGCTCCGATCGGTATCGCAAGCACCTTGATGGCGCTTCCCCCCCTATTAATGATACCCATATCACATTTCGTATTCAAGGAGAGGCCCACTTACAGGTCGGTCATCGGTACGGTGGTCTCCCTGATAGGGGTCTCAATGATATTCCTTCTGTAGGGGGGATCAGATGTGGACCTTGTTCACGTATGCGGAGGTGAAGAGATGCACGAGGGCACCATATGCAGGTATGAAGCTCACATGGTCTCCCACATCCTTGACGGAGCCGTCCATATCCAGCAGCAGATGGTCGGATGAACCGCCCAGCACTTCAATACCCCCATCGATCGGGGCAAGGTCTTCCAAAATGGCATCCTGCCTGCCAACTGCGGCGATACCACGCACCATCTGGCCTCTGTCCTTGAAGCTCGGGGTCTCGCCAAAGGCGTTCTGAGAGACCGTTCCCTGGGGTTTGGAGGGTTTGGACTTCTTCTCTATTATCTCTGCCTCGAGTACGAAAGCATCCTGGTGGGTACCCGGGATGGCGGTCCTGTTCACAGTCTCAAGACCCAGGAGGATGCCCTCGCCGATCCTGAGGTTGTTCGTACGACCGTGAGCATGCCCCTCGGTCAGAAGAGGTATATTGGCGGAATTGCCGGAGGAGATCATCTCGAGTTCCATTCCAATCCGGTTCTCCACATCCTCCACCAGCTCCTCGAACTCTTCCACCTTCTCGTCGGTGGGAACCACTCCTCCAAAGCAGGCGAGGTTCATCCCCATTCCATGCAGGGACAGCCCCTTCATATTTGTAATGGGTTCCACTATCTGCAGGATATCATCGCGGGGGAACCCTTCACGGAGGTCGCCCATCTCCACCATGGGTACCACCTTGTGGACCTTCCCCCTTTTTTCAGCTTCAGCGTTGAGAAGACCGAGGACACTCATCTCCGAGTTCAGGGAGATATCCGCCACTTCAACGACCTCACCCGCCTCCGAGGCCATGGGAGTCCTGAGGAGGAGCATCTCGGCATCGATCCCTTCCGACCTCAACCTCATTATGTTCTGAACCCTGGATTCTCCGATCGATGCCACTCCGCCCCTTATCATTGCCCGGGCGATCCTGGGGTCACCACAGGAAGCCTTGGTAACTCCAGTGACCTCTATCCCTTGCCGTTGTGCTAGTTCGACCACGGTCCTCGTGTTCTCCTCTATCTTCTTGTCATCTATCAGTAATCGTGGATATTCACCCAAGATCGTATACCTCCATCAGGAAATCGATCAGTTTTCCGGTCACCTTCAGAAGTTCGTTCTTGTTGACGAACTCGTTGGGAGAATGTATGTTCCCTCCACCCGGTCCAAAGACCACGGTGGGTATCTTTGCCCTGTTACCGAAGAGGTTGAAATCCCCCACGGAACTCGTTGTGAAGAGGCAGTGTTCATGCCGGTCCTTCGAAGGAGACCCCATAACGCTGTCAATGAAAAGGTCCAGATACTTTGATGATTCAAAGAGATATGGTCGGTATTCCAGCAGGGGTGATGGAGAGTATCTCTTCTTGATCCGGACCCTGGACCGGAGCTTGAGCGAGGATGCTATGCTCCTGAGCTCACGAAGTGTCGAATTCTCGGTCTCTCCCAGGGTAAGCTGCCTGTTAACAAGAAGCTTGCAGTACGAGGGAACCGTAAAGGATGGGCCACCTCCATCCACGTTCAGGACTACGTAATGCCCCCTCCCCATCTTGATATGCGAGTAGAGATCGAAGCGTGTGATCTCCGTTATCAATCTGGAGGCATCATGCAGGGCGTTGATCCCCTGCGAGGGATGGGAAGCGTGGGCAGCTTTTCCGAAGAACTCAACCTCGAACAGGACCCTGCCCTCCGCTCCGATTATCACCACCGGAAAACTCGATCTGTGCACCTTATGATGGGTCATGCAGTAATCATTGATCGCAAGGAGGGGTGAAGGCTCGGGGATGATCACAAGATCGTACTCCGAGACATCGATCTCTCTCAGCAGGATGTCCGTCCCAAGTGAGAAAGGCGCTTCTTCACCGAACACACAGCTCAGGGTGAGCTCTCCCTTCAGCCGTTCGGCCATCCTGGAGATCTCCAAGAAGGCGGTGATCGCAGCTGCAGCGCCGCCCTTCATATCCGCAGTCCCCAGTCCGTATATCCTCCCCTCTTCCTCCCAGGCGGAGAATGGAGGGTGATACCATCCTTCGCCCGGGTCCACAGTGTCCA
>JBLIRF010000088.1:0-7258 GCA_049472175.1 Thermoplasmatota archaeon | reverse complement strand
TATAAGTTGCTCTATGAAAAAGCCCAATATGTACAATTATTCCCATTTTCTGATGTATCCTCGATATATTCGTATTGGATCCGTCGATAAACCCATGCAAATAAATTCAAAGGACAAGCTTTCCGTCCTTCATTATGATGATCTCGGAGCCAGGTCCGGACACTCTTATGGTAGGCGACCTGATAAGTCCGTCAAGATGTATCAGCGCCCTTGCGTCGTTATCGTAATTTGCGCCGATGGCGATGTGGCACGTACCGTAGACCTTCTCGTCCTCGAGCATGTTCCCCACGATCGTTGCCTTCGGATTGAGCCCGATCCCGAGCTCCCCCAGGTTGGAAGTATTTGTCATATAATGTTCCAGGTCTTCTTTTGAAAGCTTGCCCTGCTCCACGAACTCGGCGGTCTTTTCCCTTGCTCTCTGGAGGGTAGCCCTGAGCTTTGCTGCCTCCTCCCCGCCATGTATGCCTGTCACCAGACCTGCATCCACCTCACAGGTGATCGGCCTATCGATGATTATTATCCCCCTGTCGGAAGCGATGGACCCGTCGAAGACTATCCTTCCGGAGGAGGATGCGAGCTCAGGTGAGATGAAGGTCTCCCCTGCAGGGAGGTTGCCTCCTGAGCCAGGCTCGGAAAAATTACCATCGTCCGACCTTGCGGACCTTCCCCTTATACCGATGTCGATCTCGGTTCCGGACGGGGCTTTTATATGGACCACATCACCATTGTCCAGTACCTCCTTGATCCTCGAACAATCATCCCTGAGCCGGGAGTAGTCTATCGGAACCGTCCTTTCGAAGATATCCCTGGTCACGGAGGGAGACCAGAAGCTCCTGCTGATCTTCTCCCCCAGCAGATAGTTGAAGTAGTGGTCATAGGTATTGTCACCGACCTTTATCGGGTCCTTGATGGCGTAACGGTCCTTCCCGAGTTTCTCCTCGGAGATAGAGATCAGAACATCGGGGTGCGTTTTCAATGCGCCCAGAACCGTCTCGTTGGCGAGATCGAGCTGGCTCTTTGTAGGCTGGACCATAAGTGTCGTCTCTGCACCTGCCTCAACGGACATCTCGAAGAGCGCCTTGCTTATCATGTTGACATCACTTGAGGGGTTCGTTACGATCAGGACCTTTTCCCCCTCCTTGACCTTCAGTACTTCATTTATAGCAACATTTGCAGCCTTTTCCAGGTCCTCCGACCGTGATAACTTCTCTTCTGCCGGACACATGCATATCAACTCCTGATATGTAATGATAAAAATGATATAAAAAACAAATTCAGGAAGGAAAGAAAAAAGATGGAAGAGTTCCCGATCCTTTTCTATCTGGACCTCTTCCTCTTGGCGAAACCGAACAACATCACCGAGATGATCGCGAGGGCGATTATCGCAAAAGCCGGCTCGAAACCCGGTATCCCTACCCCCTTCTGACGGACATACAGGGAGTAGTTGGCAACATCCGACACCTCTCCCAGGCTCTCTGCCTGAGCAGATACGATCCGAAGCTGAATGGTTGAGACCGCGTTCTTCCAAACGTGCCACTTGACCGGTGTTGTTACAGACACCGTCAGGACCTTTTCCGATTTCTCCGGGACAGCGAACTTGTCCTGGGAAAGCTGGACGGTCCAACCCTGGTCGGCAAGCTCCTTGAGGTTCTTCACCTCGACCGTCAGCCTGTCACCGGCGTTACCCTCGTTTATCAGCCTGAGCCTGAAACCGAGGGAAGAGCCTGGGTTCACCTGAACGTAGGGTTTGTCGCAGCCGACCGAGAACTGATAGTACTGCTGTACGGAGATGATCGCGGTCGAAGCGGCGATCGTTCCTCCGGTGATGCCTGGACTGTATTGCCATCTTCCGGTAAGTGAAAGCTGCTGCTGGGTCTTCTTAGAGGTCTCCACGGGAACCTGGACCGATAATTGGAAATCCCTCAGCTTGGTCGCTTTGTTGAATATGAGGGCTGGAGGGTTCGACGCCGGCCAACCGCCAGCATCGGCTGTGAGTGTGACTATCAGGTACTGGACGCTGGGGTCCCAAGGTATCTGTGCCTCTACCTTGCCTGAAAAGGTGACTATACCGTCCTGTCCGGGTGCCACGAAGGCCTCGACCCTGGGCTGTGTGAGTGTGATCGTTATGGCCGGGGCTCCGATCGCCTCGACCTCACCATCCTCCTTGGGAAGATAGATGAAGATGCTGCCCAGCATGAGGAACATTGCCAGGAAGATCCCGATCCTTGCTGTCGTGGTATTTCCGATCATTGGTTCCACCTCGTTTGTGGGAACAAGCGGGGAATGTCGGGCCCGATATATTACCTTATCTGGCTGCCGTTCTACCGCTCACCTGTTCAAAGGATTGCCTTTAAGTATATAAAAACTGAACTGAACTAAGATGGCTCCATTATTTAAGGTTTACCTGACATGACTGAAAATACCCTTGTAATAGGTCAATTCCCGGAACTCTTCCACGCTTTCGGATAGGTTCCCGGTTCCATAAGGACCCTCTCAGTCTGGACCGCGTTCCCTTTCCTGGCCGATTGCATCTGGACCGAGCTCATGAGCGCTTTTCCAACCGCAACGGCCTCTCCTTTCAAGGTCATGATCACAACCATGTCACTTTTTCCGATACCACTATCGATGCCGCAGATACCGGGCATGCTTAGCTGTGCACCGTGGCATACTGCGTCCACCGTGGAATCCTTTATGAAGACCCTCTGAAGATGGGACAGGAGCTCTTCCATGGGCAGGACCACTTCTCTGAGCCTCCCCTCATCACCAGTTTCCTTGTAGGTCTCCCATGCATCCTTGACATCCTGAAGCCTTACCGCTTTCTCCTCACCTGTTCTACCGGAACGGGTCCTTCTGAGCTCCAACATGTTCGCTCCCACACCGAGCACCTCGCCCATGTCGTGGATCAAAGTCCGTATATACGTACCGGATTCGCATCCGATCAGGAGCAGGAGGTCGTTGCCCTCCTTCTCAAGGAACTTGATATATCCTATCTTTCTCTGACGCAGCCCTCTCTTGACAGCGGACCTCAGGGGGACCATCTGATATATATCCCCGGTGAACTCCCCGAGAACCCTCTCGATATGTTCCATTGGCGGTTCGCGATGGAGATGCATTATGGCAATGTACTCCTTCCCCTCAGGAAGGGACAGGTCAAGCACCCTCACTGCGCTGCCCAGTGCAACCGGGAGGACACCGGTCGTGTTGGGGTCAAGCGTCCCGTGGTGGCCTGCCTTCTCCACCTCCAAAATGGACCTCAGCCATCCCACGACCTGATGGCTTGTGGGCCCTCTGGGCTTGTCCAGGATGACCACTCCTCTGTCAAGGAGGTCCTTGAGGTTCCTCTCGCAGGGATCGGACCCGAACCTGGGGTCCGTCTCGGCGACCACTATCTGGATGACCCCATCATCCTCCATCGGTCTTTTCATCTGCCCTGCATGAGGGAGGAGCTAATTAACTGTTCACCCATTGGAGAGGACATCCCTTTCAAGTCTCCTTGCCATTACCGATGCCGCCTCGACAATGGCTTCGAACCTTCCCACTTCAGGGGGCTCCTTGGAACGGACCGCTCTTCTTATCTTCTTCAAATAGAAAGACCTCGAACTGCCAAGTGAGAGCGGGTCCCTCAGGAAATCCGCTTCCATCCTAGCGGTTATGCCCTTCAATTCCCTCCTTCTTCCGCCGGGCCCCTGATCGAACCTCCTGATGTCCGACAGTATATTCGAATGTGAGGTCAGGGCCTCGACGATCGGGCCCTCAAAGGAACGGTGAATGTCACCCTCCAGTACTATCATCCCCTTGAAGCCGGGCACCATTCTGCCCGACAGACCATTGAAACATGCAGGTCTGGAAAGGTCCATGGGGTTCCTGCAACCAACGCAGCAGACCGACATCGTTCCGTTCTCTATCCTGATCTCGCCTTCACAACATGGCCTATTTCCTGAAAGATTCCCTTCTCCTGTTATCACGCACTCAACCTCCTTGGACCGCAACAATGATGGCTGACCTACTTTATCCTTCTTTCCAGCACATATCTCTTGTAATCTTCCATGTTCGGTTTGGAACTGTCCAGCAGGTCCTCGATGGTGGAGATCGCCTCCTTCAATATATCCTCCGACCTGAACTTTTCGGAGGTCCTGTTATGACGTCCATTCTCGGTATCTTCCTGCAGTTTGTTCCTGAGAACCCGGACCCTCTTGGGTTTGACCACTCCCACGATGTCCCGGGTCTCTGCCTGCTTCCCTGATACATTCGCCGGGACTTTGGGATGCTTGAGTGGCACTTCAACGACCTTGTCCGGTAGTGGAGCTCCCTTCCTCTTTCTAACGAATTTCTTCCTGAAGACCTTGTTATCCGTATCCTCAGGTCCCCTGATCGTCGTTCTTTGGTCTTCCGTTCTACAGAATTTTACTGACTGGGGACCGGCTTTGATACGATGAACCTTTCCAGCGTCGGGCTCCTTGCCCCTGCTTGACCCATATTTTCCGTTTTCTTTCTCTTCCCCGACGCCATCCAGAGGTACGAGCATGTTCTCCCTGACGAGAAAGGGTTCAGGCGTTGCATCGAAATCTACACCGGACATCGTCAGCACCGATATCTCCCTTCTGACCCTCCCTGAACTGAGGTCCTTGCTCATCTCCACAACCCCGTCAAAGACCTCCATGATCCTCGAAAGCCTCTCGCTGCCCAAGGCATCCTTCTCGAGGAAGAAGACAGCTGCAATATCCTCCTCCTTGAACTTTGCCCTGAGCCTCTGAATGAAATTGTACACCTGGGTGAATTCGAATATGTTCAGGGCGGGGGCGATCATATGAACGAGCGCGATCTTGCTGGTTGAGTAAGCGAGCTCTCTCAGACCCTTATTTATGGCAATACCGAGGTTCGACAGGATCTTTGATGACCTGAGGGAATGACCGTCCCTCTCCACTCCTATGATGCGCTCTCCCCTCCAGGAGAACCAATCAACGATCTTGAGGTTCCCTACCTCCTCGAAGGTGTCCGCATCCATGCCACGAGAGCGTAGAAGCATCCTTATGGACCTGGGAGGTTCTCTGGAAAGGACCATGAGAACGGAGGACCCGTCCTTGAGTCTTTTCGAAAGCAACTGGGAGATGAAGATGTCCCTTTCGATGCCCGATGGAGAGATGAAAAGGACCGAAGAACCTTTGGTGATACCGCCGCCCATACGGTCATCCAGAGGAAGGAACCCCGTCGAGATCCTCTTGTGAAGAGCTCCCTCGAGGATAAGGTCTTCCATGCCATATCTCTCCATGATCCGCTCCTTACCCTCGAAATAATACAGGAAGATCCTGGATGCTTTTTTTACCGCTTCCTCCTTTCCCACCAGGAAGGTCGATCGACCGACCATGGAGTTGAACGCGGCGACCAGAGAATCCCTAACCTCTTCATCGGAAGCAGTTGCCCAGATGTCCCTGTCAAGGTCCAGTATATTGTTCCTCGTGATGGAAACGTGTTTCAGGAGTCTGTGCTTTTCCCGGAGAATGCTCAATTTTAACTTGAAGGCGGAAAGATCGGTACGACCCGATAGCTCCTTGAGGTAAGCCTGGAAAATATCCTCGAAGAGACCAAGGACCTCCTCGTGGTCGTTCTCGACCTTCGAGGACACGAGAGTCTCTTTGACCAGCATGTTGAAGGGGGCCGGGAGATGTTTTATCAACTGCTGCCTTCCCCTCATCATCTCGCATAGGTCCTTGAGGCTCCCCTTTAGGTTCTTCGATATGATATCGCGTGAAAGCTCCTCTCCGATAAGGGAAGAAATGAACTCGACGGACATCCGAAGGAAAGTCTCAAGGGCAATGATAGATCCAATTTCGTCCTCGAGGTCGTTCACGACCTTGCCGTTCTCGGTTATCGCGAATTTGATGAGCTTGGTACTCTTGACACGAGCTCTTTCGAGAATTATCCTGAAGGTGGAGACCTCCATTCTGAACTGACCGATCTCGGGAGAGGTCATCTTCCTGATGAATTCCTTTATCAGGCTCCCGTAAAGCTCGACGTCGTTCAAATGATCAAACTCCGGTTCAATATAGGACCTCATCGGATGATACTTCGATCCCGTTCTCCATTATCAGGAACGGATGCTTCAATGGATCGTGTTTTGTGAACCTCATCTTCTTGACCGTCAGCGTCCGATGATACTCACCAGCGGTTATCTCGTAGTCCATCTCTATCAGTGAGTCCGCAACGAACCCCTCGACGCCGTATCCAATGCTGTATCCGATGTTGTTTTCGGATACGATGATGGTTGTAATACCGGAATGCCTAAGGAACCTCGAGAACTTGAACAATTCCCTTCGGAAGAGCTCCGATGTGCTGTAGTATATCTCTATCGCCGTTACCGAATCGAGAACGAGCCTCTTTGCCCCGCTGAAAGAGATATAGTTCTGGATGAGGTCCTTCAAGGTCTCGAAGCTGGCAAGGCCCCACTCCAGCTCCTCCGATGCAGAGCATTCGACCCTCATCCTGCCAAGGTCTATCAGGTATGTCTTGCCTTCCTTTTCGAGGCTTGTGAGATCGATGTCATAGCCACTCGCCGCCCTAATTATCGAATCTCTGCTCTCTTCCAATGAGATAAGGATCCCAGGCTCGTTGTCGAATCTGGCGCCATTGTGGATGAATTCCATGGCGAAAAGAGACTTTCCACTTCCTGGAGGTCCCGTTATCAGATTTATTGTCCCTTCGGGAAAACCCCCGCTTATCAATTCGTCCATACCAGGGATGTTGGTTGCCTTCCTTCCGGTCATCTTCATGGACCCTCCTTTTCAGATGGAAATGATAGATGCCCTGCGCCATGTAGCACCAGCTTCCTGACCGTACTTACCAGTACCTTCGCATCCTTGGGATCCGCGTTCTTTCCCGCAGCAAGTCTAAGCAGGTTCTTTGCCATCATATCACCGCTGAACTTCCTCACCTGGATGTAAATATTGGTAATTTGATCGAGAGGGTCGCCACCCTGAGTTGACGGCTGGTCTGTAAATCGTTCGTTCAACGCGGGCAGGATCTCTTTGCTCATCTTCAGGAAATCCTCTGCAATCTCAAGAAGGGTCTCGTTCGCAATGGTCTGCTCCATCCTGAGCCTGTACTTCCCCCTGCTGACCCTCTCCAGGAGTCCTTCGGACCGAAGCCTGCTGATAATGGAAGTCACAAGCTGGATATCCATACCCAGTTCTCCGGAGATCTCCTTGGGGGATATGAGGTCAAGGGGTCGCCCCACGAAGATACTGGCTATCCTCTCGGTCTT
>JBLIRF010000087.1:0-7456 GCA_049472175.1 Thermoplasmatota archaeon | reverse complement strand
GTGGACCGTTTTGATTTTCCCGAGGAATTCGAGAAGAACGGGACGATAATGAGATACCTTTCGGATTCCGGGGATTACCTTCTCAATCACATTCAATCGTCCGGAAAATGGGATTACGAATACGAACCATCTGAGGATCGGAACCTGCCGAGATACAACATCCTGAGGCATGCAGGGACCACCTATTCCATGGCGTTGATATTCAAATACACACGGGACCCTGACTATTACAACGGGACCATCAGGACACTGAACTATCTCCTTTCACATCACCTCCATTTCGATGAATTGAGCGGGAAAGAGGTGGCTTACATGGAAGAGAAAGGGCTGGTTAAGCTCGGAGGCGCCGCTCTTGCTGTACTTGCGGTCGTGGAGGTCGAGGAAGTGGACCCACTTGCAAGATACGAAAGGGAGCTCGAAGCACTCGGTGAGTTCATACTTGAAATGCAGCATGAGGACGGAAGCTTCCAGTGCTTTTACAAACAAAAGGAGAACGAGCACTCGGACTACTATCCGGGAGAAGCGCTTCTTGCAATAGCCAGGCTCTACGACCACACTGGAAACGCCCGATACCGTTTGTCTCTTTCAAAAGGGCTCGATTTCTACAACCAATATTTCGGTTATCAATACACTGCCTATACCCCATGGGCGACCGAAGCCATGGTCTATGGCTATTCATGGACGAACGAAACCTCTTACCTGGACCATTGCTACCTGATGGCGGAGAACTGCAGGTCAGGTCAGATACTGCCAGGTCCGGATGTGAAGGAGATACATATCGGAGGGTGGGGTTCCGATCCAGCCGCAAATTCCGCAAGCAGGGTGGAGGGGGTTGTTGATTCCTATCTGCTTGCCAGGAGGAACAACGACACGGAAAGAATGGCAAGATACGGTCTAACCATGGAGTATTCCACCCGTTTTCTCATCAATCTTCAGTATGATGAAGAAGAGGCGCTTGAGTTTCCCAGACCCCAAAAGGTCAAGGGGGGAACACCACTGAGCTACAATGAGGACAATATCCGGATCGATTACGTTCAGCATGCGGTCGTGGTCATGGCAAAGACCATGGTCTACCGGGGATCGGACCTCAACGTGTAGCCCGCATTTACCACCAATATCCTAAAATACCCTCCAGCTATTACAAATATATGTTCCAGGGGAGATACGAATGTATGTCGGGGTGATATTTTATCATTTTAAAAAAGAGAATATCGAGGGAGCGGTAAAGAACTGGGAATACCTGGTCTTGAACGAGGCAAAACGTCAGCAGGGTTTCATAAAGGCGGAGATCTACGTGAACGAGGAAACGGGGGAGGGCCTAGACATTGGTTTCTGGGAAACGAAGGAGGACGCACAGAGGTTCCAGGACACCGGTCTCTTCGACCTACTTGCAAGAGACCTGAAGGACCATCTCACCAAACCTCCGAGAAGGGAGCAGTTCAAGTTGGTCGCCTCTCTATGATCCCGGCCTGACCTTACCTTCTGGGATATTCAGCAAGCGAAGTTCTCCGGGTGCTTTCCCCGGACCGTTGAGTAGAATCCCATTATCTTTGTCATGTCCGACCCATAATCTCCCGATGGATCGAGGTGGCCGCCAATCCCGCCTTCCCTCTTTCCGTAATCGAGGAATGCGAACGCAACGGGCACCCCTGCACCGACCGCTATATGATAGAACCCGGTCTTCCAGGTTTCCACCCGTTTTCTCGTACCTTCGGGAGCGTTCGCCAGGACCAGTCTGTTGTTCTCCCTGAAGAGGTCTATACACTGCTGAACGGTGTTTGTCCTCAAGGACCGGTCTATCGGAAGCCCGCCTAACCACCGGAAGAGAACACCGAAAGGTCGCCTGAAAAGCGTATGCTTCCCCATCCAATATGCCTTGATATCGAGGACGAATGCAATAGAGAGGAACATTGGAAAATCCCAATTGGAAGTATGAGGAGCTGCGATCACAAAGAATTTTGGGGGCCTCTCGAACCTGTCCACGACCTTCCATCCCATGATCTTGAGCAACATTATTGATAATACCTTAAAGATGGGTTTGATCATCGGTGTATCGAAGATCGTGTAATGCATAGGACCGGCTCTTTTTCAGATACATGGCCATTTATATGTCTCGTATACAAGGCTGTCGGAGGTCCGGTATTACATATCCGGTCTCGTGACCTCAGAACTTATTCTCAATATAATCCAGAACGGACCTGAATATCCCCCTTCCGTCACCTTCCTCCGGACCTATCCTTCTCCTGTACCAGTCCGGGTGGGTATGTCGGAAGAACACCCTCTCGGGATGGGGCATCATTCCGAAAACGGTCCCGGTATCATTGGATATGCCTGCTATGTTGAAACGGCTTCCGTTTGGATTGTAAGGATACGGTGCATCCGTATCTCCAAGGGGATCGGAAAACTGGAAGACCACCCTGTCATCGTCAAAGAGGCGCTGATACAGCTTATCCTCCTTTTCCTGACTATCATGAGACAGCATGAACTTGCCCTCGGCATGCGCACAGGGGATATGGCGAAGCTCGCCCTTCTTCAATCTTGATGTCCAGATACATTTTCCAGCATTAGAATGCCTGAGGACCGTCGGCCTGCATTCGAACCTCCCGGAATCGTTGGCATGGAGTACTGCCTGAGGATGCTCGGCCATGGTGCAGTCGAATGCTGGCAGGATACCCAGCTCGACCATTATCTGGAAGCCGTTGCAGAATCCACCTATGGCCTTTCCCTCTTCGATAAATCTGACAAGGTCCCGACCGAGGACCGCCTTCAATCTGGCAGCGAAGATCGCCCCTGCCCTGATGTAATCCCCTGCAGAGAAACCGCCGGGGAACATCAGGATATGGAAATCCTCCAATGATCGTCCTTCACCGGCAAGGGTATCCCTGCCTTCCAGCTGTTTCAAATGGACGAACTCGGGGTCCGCCCCCAGTCTTTTAAAGGCGTCGAAGGTCTCCTGCTCGCAGTTGGTGCCTTCCATCCTGAGAATGCAGACATTCACTTCCTCTGTCTTCATTCGGACCCCTCCAGAATATCTGTCAATCCCTCCCTCCACATGTGGTCAAGTATGTCAACTGGTATGTCCACCAGGACCTTCTCGCCTTCGGTTATCTTGAGGTTCGCTCCTCCCGAAGTACCCAGTTTAACGTAGGGCACCTCATAACGGGAAAGCTCGTCCTCTACCCTGGCGGCGTCCTGCGGTTGCACCTCGACGAGGTATCTCGAATTGCTCTCGGAAAAGAGCTTGATGTCACTCCTCAGAGAGCTACCAGAACCGGAAGAAGGGCCGTTGCCGATCATCTTTATGTTCAGCTCCGCCCCCGTATGCCCTCCTATGCACATCTCCGATATTGCCACTCCAAGCCCTCCCTCGGAGAGGTCGTGGACCGACTGGAGAAGGCTGCCTTTGTCAAGGTCCAGCACCACCTCCATCATCCTTTTGGATAGTTCCAGGTCCACATCGGGAACGCAGGTACATCCCGCCCCGACATCCTGATAGTATGCTGATCCCCCCATTTCATGGTAGGTTCTTCCCAGAAGATACAGGATATTGCCCCCGGTCTTGAGGTCCGATGTGGTAACCAGATTAATATCATCAACTATCCCGATCATCATGATAGTAGGGGTGGGTGGAACCTTGCCGATGTCCGATTCATTGTACAGCGAAACGTTGCCCGAAACAATGGGTAGACCGATAGACCGGCTAAAATCGCCTATCGCCCGGCATGCCTCCTCGAAATCACCCAACCTGTCGGGTTTCTCCGGGTTCCCGAAGTTCAGGCAGTCGGTGACGGAATGAGGCCTTGCTCCAACGGACACCAGGTTCCTGATGGATTCCTCCATGGCCGAGAGAGTTCCCCTGTATGGGTCCACCTCGCAGAAGAAGGGATTGACGTCTGCCGTGATCGCCAGGCCCCGATCAGACCCCTCTAGGGGTTTGATCACTGCTGCATCCGATGGACCGGGAGTGAAAGGGCGTCCCACGGCGGGTTTGATGACGGTCCTTCCCCTGACCTCGTGATCATAGGTCCTGAATACCCGCTCCTTTGAGCAGATGTTCGGGGACCCGAGCAGTCCAAGCAGAACTGCTTCGAGACCGGATCTATCCGGGACCGGGAAGGGGGCGTCCTCGACCTCTCGCTCTACCACCTTGGAAATGTATGTCCTGCAGTATTGAGGGCCTGCCGTGAAGAAATCCAGGTCAAGGTCCAGTATTGAATCCTCCCCCCAAAGTACCTTTACCCTCTTCCCCTCCACGACCTTGCCGATGATGTTCGCTTCAACATCCCATTTCTTAAAAATATGGAGTACCTCTTCGACATTCTCAGGCTTGACGGAGACCATCATCCTTTCCTGCGACTCGCTCACCCATATCTCCCATGGGGCAAGCCCCGGCTCCTTAAGCGGTATCTTATCAAGATGGATCACCGCTCCGAACCCCCCTGCAAGGGCCATCTCCCCCGATACGCAAGAGAGCCCGCCCCCACCCAGGTCTTTCATTCCCCCAAGCAGACCCTTCTCGTTCATTTCAAGGCAGGAATGGATAAGAGGTTCCTTGGTTATCGGGTCTCCAAGCTGGACCGAGCCTCTGTCCTTCTCCTCGGAATCGGCTGATAGGTCGGTGGAAGCGAACGTGACTCCATGTATACCATCTCTTCCCGTCCTTCCACCTGCCAGTATGTATATCTCTCCGGCCCCTCCAACGCGGGAATGGATCATGTCCACCTTCTTCCCGAACCCTACGCATCCGACGTTCACCAGAGGATTGCCCGTGTAACCTGGATGGAAGTTCACCATCCCGGCAACCGTGGGTATGCCTATCCTGTTGCCGTAATCCCCTATCCCGGAAACGACCCCTTTGAAGATGAACTTCGGGTGGTTCACTCCTTCTGGAACCATGTCATAGGCAAGGTCCAGAGGGCCGAAGAAAAGGGGATCGACAACGGCAACCGGCTGCGCCCCCATGCAGAGAACGTCCCTTATGATGCCTCCTACACCGGTTGCGGCTCCCCCGTACGGGCCTATAGCTGACGGGTGGTTGTGGGATTCAAGCCCGACAACATAGACATGATCGTCATCGAACTCGACCACGCCTGCATCTTCCCCCCTGATGAGGAAATGATCATGATGGATATCAAGGAAAGCCTTCTTCATGAAATACTTGGAGGACTTGTAGCAACAATGCTCGGACCAGGCCTGGCCAAGTGCCTCGAGCTCGATATCGTTGGGTTCCCTCCCCTCGGACCTGAAGTAGTCCCGAACCCTACCCATCTCCTCGACCGAGAGACCAATGGAGAGACGTTCGGACACCGATCGGAGGACCTCATCTGAGGCATCAAGGATATTGACACGCTTCACGGGAACGGGCAGGCCAACATCCTCGAATAGGTGAGATATGTCCATCGACACACCTCACAGGAACACGATCTCGTGAGTATGAATGACCGGATTGGTCAGTAGCTTCCTGCACATCTCCTCGACCCGTTGCATGGCCGATTCCTGGTCGGGGACGTCGATGGTCATCCTGTAGACCTTAAGGAACCTGACGGAGGATACCTCCTTGAAACCCAGCAGCTCAAGTGATTTCTGGGTATTCGCTCCCTCGGGGTCGCTGACTCCTTTCTTCAATCCCACCTTGACTTCGACCGTGAACATGTCCTATCACATCCTTTGAACGGGTTTTGGTCATTCCCTGAGGGGGTATGGAAAGGGTACTTAAAACCTTATCCGAAAAGGGCCGAATCAATGGTATCTTCCATATTGACCAAACGTTAAATATACAAATCACCTTTCAAACTCTGGCCTCTCCTGAGGCCGGGGACAACTCTTCTCGGTGGTGTTATGACCAGAGTAAGGAGGTCGACCTACAGACAGCCCATGACACCTTTGGGCATCGAGAACCTGGAGCATGGAAAGCTCCAGTGGTTCGACCCCGAGATGTTCGTCAATTTCAACACCGGGGCCCTGGAGCAGTACCTTGACGAGAAGAACAGGAAAGAGAGCTTCAGGATTCCAGCTTGGGACTGGAAGAAGGTCCTCATCGCAGTCGCAATAGGGGCTCTCTTCGCCATGGTGAACCAGTATGTGGGGTTGAAGGTGGGAATGGTGGTCGCGGGATCCTGGTACATGGTATATCTGCTCGGAATGGCAGCCAAGTGGAATCCACCGACCCTGAATATTGCCGCGACGGCAAGTAATGGGGCAGCCATGATATGCACCGGTTTCGTATTCACATTCCCCGCCATATACATTCTCGCCCTGGATCCTGCAGAGAAGGTGAATGGTAATTTTCTGATAGACTATGGATCGCTGGGCGCTTTGATGCCCATAGCGATAATCTCCGTAATGATAGCAGGTGTCCTTGGAGTTATGTATTTCATAATATTTCGAAGGATATGGCTCGTGGAGGATCCTCTTCCGACCCCTGGTTTCGAGGCCATGGTGAAGCTTCTGGACCTTTCCAGGGCATCATCCGCGGAAGCCACTGCCCAGGCGAGATCCTCCGTGAGACAGGCTTTCGCATGGATCGGAGGTACCGCTGCCTTCACCTTCATCAGGGATTTTCCCCTTTTCAACTGGGAGGGTAAGCTGCAGCTCTTCAATTCGGACATGTCCATCATGGACCGGATCGCCTTGGCCCTGGGAATTGGCGAAATCTATTACGGGGGTAACATCATGTTCACTCCCAGACCCAGGGCGTTCCTTTTCGAGCTTACTTTGATCCCCATACAATTCGGTCTCGGATGGTTCATGAAAGCAAAGACGGCTTTCCTGATATTCCTCGGGACCGCCTTCACATGGTTCGTTGTGGTCCCCATAGGTGTTTGGACCCATGCACCGTATTTCTGGGCTAACTCTGGCGAGTTCATCGACGTTGCCCTCATGGACATGTTCCACGGGGTGAACCTGACGGGCACGGTCTATGAAGGGATCCCGACATCTCCTGCTTTTGCAGCATACTCGATGGCAAGGGTGATGGCCATAGGATGCATCCTTGGAGGGGGTATGACGGCCCTTATCAAGATGCTCCCGGTCTTCAAGACAGTGTTCACGGACCTGTTCGCCATGAGAAAGGAGGGAAGCGACAGCAGGGCGGTATACATCAAGGGAAAAGGATGGTATGAGTGGCCCTCTTCCCATATTCTTTGGGTAGCCCTCGTCACATTCATCTCCGTCTGGATCATCTTCATATTCGGAGGCTTCAATTTCATCGCATCTGGAATTTTCTCACTCCTGCTAGTGATATTGACCTTCCTCCTGGGAGCCATCGCGGTGAAGGTCATGGGAGAGACCGGGACCGAACCCGTATCGGCGACATCCTTCCTTGTCCTGCTTATACTCATGCTGGTGTTCTCCTTCGTTCTGCCCATCTTCGGCATCGACATGAGCCAGTCACAGATAATAATCATGTCGCTTGCCGGAACCACGGTGTTCGGGGCGGCAATATCCATGTCCGGCG
>JBLIRF010000086.1:0-7465 GCA_049472175.1 Thermoplasmatota archaeon | reverse complement strand
ACCATCATTTGGTATTCAAGTTCTTCCACGTGCCTGTGCAATCAGGGTCGGACAATGTCCTTGCTCGAATGCGCAGAGGTCATACTGCATCGGACCTGGAAAGCATCTTCGGGGGCATCCGCTCCTCGTTCCCGCAAGCGATGATCTCCACTGATATCATCGTGGGTTTTCCCGGGGAGAATGGGGAGGACCACAGGATGAGCCTCGGGCTGATAGAGGAGATCGCCCCTGATATCCTGAACATCACGCGGTTCTCTCCCCGTCCCGGAACAGATGCCAATGGAATGCCGGGCCACGTCAGGGGATGGGTTCAGAAGGAGAGGTCCAGAGAATTGACGAACCTCCATAGGGAGGTCCTCCGGACACGTTTGGAGTGGAGGATGGGTCATCACGAGGGCTGTCTCGTGACGGAGGTCGGGAGGAAAGGTACGATGATGGCGAGGGATCGGAACTACCTACCGATCGTGATAGAGGGGGGGAAGGAGCTTCTAGGGGCTTTCATTGATGTGGACACGTCGAAGGCCGGACCCACTTATCTCTTGGGAGGCCGTGAATGGAAGGTCTGCTGAGGGAGTGTTTTGACCAACAACCTTTTTAAACGGGCCGGGCCTTTCGGGAAGGCCGCGAGGGCTGCTGCATGACATCCATTAATGATCGGTCCATCGAAAAGGCCAATTCCATCTTGAAGAAAGAGAAGATCACATGGGTCCAGTGTCATTTCACGGACCTGAACGGAAGGATAAGGTCCTTCACGGTCCCGGCCTCCGACCTTTTGAACGGAAATCTCTGGAAGGACGGTATGACCTTCGATGGTTCCTCCATCGGATTTGCAAAGACGGAGAACTCTGACCTCAGGGCGGTTCCGGACCCGGAAACACTTCTGGTTCTCCCCTACGGGGAGGGGGTACAGAGGATCGCAAGGGTCGTTACGAACACCTGGTCGCCGGACGGGTCCGGTCCGTCTCCAATGGACCCAAGGAACGCTGCAAAAAGGTGCATGGAACAGCTCGAAGGTCTTGGATACCGGACAGTCCACCTGCAGCCAGAGCTCGAATTCTATCTCCTCAGGGAGGATGTCACCGCGGATAATGTTCGATCCGACAGGGAGGGCATCTATTCGATCCCCCCGAAACAGGGATATTTCG
The DNA here is from genome assembly GCA_049472175.1 of Thermoplasmatota archaeon. Taxonomy (GTDB): domain Archaea; phylum Thermoplasmatota; class Penumbrarchaeia; order Penumbrarchaeales; family Penumbrarchaeaceae; genus JAFGLL01. The sequence continues at coordinate 6,320 of JBLIRF010000086.1, read as the reverse complement.
CTTCGGTCCCTTGGGACGATTCGGACCCGTTCCGCAACGAGTTCACCAGGAACCTGATCGATGCTGGAATGGACATCAAGTTCCACCATCACGAAGGGGGTGCCCGTCAGGTCGAGGTGGAGTTCAAGCATGTCCCGGGCATCGTGAGATGCGCTGACCACTCCATGCTGTACAAGCTGCTTGCAAGGCTGACTGCCAGGGAGTTCGGGTACGCGGTCTCCTTCATCCCGAAGATATCGGAAAAGGATTCGGGGAACGGAATGCACGTTCATATGTGGATCGAGGGGAGGAGCGGCTCGGTCTTTGCAGATCCCGATGATGAGATGGGCCTGTCCCAGACTGCAAGGTATTTCATCGGCGGTATCATCGAGCATGCAAGGGGAACCTGCCTCTTCACGAATCCCACCGTCAATTCCTACAAGAGGCTGCTACCGGGTTTCGAAGCTCCGGTCTATGCAATGTGGGGAGAGAGGAACAGAACGGCCATGATAAGGGTCCCCGGTTCACCTGGATCGAGGAGGGTCGGTGACTTCGAGGTAAGGCATTCGGACACCTCCTGCAACCCGTATCTGGCATTCACTGTCCTGGTCGGTTCTGGTCTCGACGGTATAAAGAGGAAGATCGAACCTCCCGAACCATTGAGCACCGACCCAAGCAAGATGACCAGGCAGGAGCGGGAAGAGTCCGGGATCGTACAGCTCCCCTCATCGCTCGGGGAAGCGATAGTGGCCGCTGATGAGGACCAGTTCATACATCGTATCGTTGGCAGGGAGATCTTCGACTCGTATCTGGAGAACAGGTCAAGAGAGGTGATGGAGTTCCATTCGGCGGTCACGGAATGGGAGCTGAGGCGTTACCTGTCACTTTGAGGCAGGGTCGGGCTCCATCGGGCCATCGCGGTACCAAAATACCACAAATACCATAAAATCAAAGAAAGAAGCAAATATTATTCGGACAAATGTCCAATGTTTATGATGGATGCTAAGGACCTGGAGCTGCTCACATACCTCTCGGCCCATGGAAGATGGGACGCGGAAGCGCTCTCTGCGCAGCTCGGAATCTCCCCGGGAAACGTCGATAGGAGGATAAAGCTCCTGGTCAGGGAAGGTGTTATCCTGGGTTTTTCCGCCTTCTTCGACAGGAGGATCTTCGGGTACGATACCACCTTCCTGAAACTTCATTTCGACCAAAGGCATTTCGACAGGGTGCTCAATAGCATTTCCAGGATGCCCCAGGTGGCTTCCGTTTATCCGAACATGGACGATTTCATGATCGTCGAGGTGGTCCACTGGGATGGCGCTTCTCTTAAAGCAGCGGTCAGGGCGATGGAGAGGGTGGCGTCCCCTTTCACAGTTACCGACCACTTCATACCTCTGCTTCCGGAGGTCCTGCCAGACAGACCGGAAGGGGAGGCCCTCGAACTCCTGTCCCTCCTCATCAGGGACGGCAGAAGCGATGTCGAGACCCTTTCAGAGAACATGGGACTTCCCGATGACAGGGTCTCCGACCATCTTGCTTACCTTTTTGACAGATGCGGTGTTATTGTCAAACCTGTCGTCCAGGAGGACCTGATAAATCCCTTCCCGACGTTCTCGATAATACTCCGGATGATGAAAGGCTGCTCCTTCGAAAGTTGTTATTCGGAGGTCCGCAGGATATCGAAAGAGAGCTGGGATTCATTTCCGTTGCAGAGACCGAAGGGAATATGGCTCAAATGTTTCGGCAGGGACCTTTACGCCATGGATACGATGCTGGAGAGGTTCCGCAGGATGAAGGATGTGGAGGATGTGATGGTGATCCTTCCCGATTCAGTGTCCATGAAAAGGTCGGTTGACCTTCATATAGTATCGGGTTCGCCGGAGTGGGGGTCTTCATGAGAGGATGTTCTCCGGTGGCCCGGCAAAGAGGAGGCCGGTATCGGTAAGCGATACGTTGACGTACCTGCCCTTCTTGATGAGTGTAACGTATCCGTCCTTTTCAAGTGACCTGAGCGTCCTTGAGAGGTGGGCCCGGTTCCTAGCGAGGTAGGACCTTTTACTTTCACTCTCTTTCCGGGGTTTGAAGAATCCTCTTACCGTCTCCAGATACGGTATGAGCGATGTCTCGTGACGCGCCGTTCCGCCCAGTTTCCCGAGGACCTTCAGCACCTGCTCATCTTCCCTGGAGGGCCCCACTATCGTCACGGACGGGATCTCCATCACACTGGAGACACCATGGGACAGGACCTCCTGTCCTTCCGGGATGGAATATCTTTCGGGTTGGACGTAGTACGGATGGGACCCTGTCATGAAGACCGCAAGAAGGGCGGCGGATGTTATTATCCGGTTCCCTGTGGATATATTGACATATACTTCGAAACCCCTGTTGCGGAGGTCCGAGAAGAGCTCCTTGAGAGATCGTGCCGCGGAATAGAAGTCAAATATATCCATCATCCTCTCCTCTATGTCGATCGTCGCTGAGATGAGGTCTCTCAGCTTTTCACCGTTATGCCGGGCCTTGACCTCGATACCGGAAGAGCTGTCCTTTCCGTAAAGGAGGATCACATGGTTGGTGGGGAACTCTTTCAGGCCCCCCAGGACCCTGTCCAGTTCCAGGCCCATCGGAATCACATGAACGATATTTGAACGGGGCTGCATGATGATACTGAATTATTGTATCATATATTGAATTTTTGTATTATACTCATTATACTCACTCAATACAGCGATGGAAGCAATGATACGTAACATGATTTAAATCGGATAAGGCGCATCATGATGGGAATTCGAATAAAGGGAATGGGGCCTCAAAAACTTACCTCGGGGAAACGTTCAGGTGGCTATTGATGGAAGCTGAAAGCATTGCAGGTAGCACCGCCAATGGTGCTTTCTTGGGGGTGAACGGTGATATCGCCCATACCCTGGACCGGAACAAGCACATGCTTGCCTTGATCCCGATGAGATGCGAACTGACATGCACTTTTATTAATAAGATATGTTTTGAAGCGGTTTCCCGGAGAAAGAAGCTGATCCTGCTCTCACCCGTCGAAAGGGTATCGGAAATGGCTGACATGGTACGAAAGGGGATCGATGACGGAGCCGAGGGAGGCAGTATGGTGTCCTTCATTTCCCGCGACCTCAGATGTGCGATGGACGGCTCCGACAACGATCCGGGGGACCTGCTGAACCACTGCGTGAGAAGGGACAGGATGGACCTGTGCCCATACCAGACAGGGTTCGACCTGGAGACCTACCGGGAGGTGAAGATGAGCGGTGGCGCCCTGCTCGGTGAGAATGCCGAGGCCATCAAGGGCAAGGGAATGTGCCCCGCCCGGGTTGCAGTAGACCTCGCGACGGAAGCGAGGATCATCGTTACCGATTATGGTTTCGTATTCTCGGAGGGGTGGGGGCGCATATTCGAGTTCATGGGACAGGACCCGAGAGAGACCATACTCGCGATCAACGACCCCCCCTCACTCACTCAGCATCTGTGGAACAGATTCCGGTACAGTTTCAACGAGGATGACCTCGATCCTGATTCATGGGACCTTGAGGGAATGGAAGGACCCAACAGGACGGCATTGGAGGTGATCTTGGGGTCCATGAAGGAGCTGCTCCAGGAATGGGACATAACGAAGCCTGTCGAAAGGAAGAGCCTCATCCAGCTTTACCGTACAAGAACCCAGGAGATGAGCATCGAACAGGGGATAGGCGGATTGATGGATGATCTGAAGGAACTTCTTGACAGGGGCAGGTTCGGAAGGATAACGGACAGAAAGAAGGTCAAGGACCTGTTTCTTTTCCTCAAGCTCTGGATGAAGGAGCATAACTCGGTCGCAAGGACCGTCGAGGAAGACAGGGAGACAAGATACATATCCCTGTCCCTGCTGGACCTTCAGGTCATGGTCCGGCCCATTCTGGAATCGTTCTCCAGCATCATCCTCTTCGGTGACACACTCTATCCCCAGGAGCTCTATACAAGGTTGCTTGGACTGAGGGCGGAGGACACGTTGAACAGATCGTACATGACCCACGAGCACATGGAAAGGACCTCGGTGGTCAGCTTCGGCAATGTCGAGACCTCGTACAAGAACCGTGACTCCTCGACCTGGAGGACGATCGTTGAAAATATCGTCAAGGTCACATCCAGCACCCCCGGGATGGTGATGGCAGTATTCCCATCCTATTTCATACTGGAGAGCGTAATGCAGGAGCTGGCAGATCGCAAGTTCGACCGCCCCGTCATAGAGGAGACCAGGGGTATGGGCAGGGAGGACCGGAAGAAGGTCCAGGAGGAGTTGTCGCTCGGAGGCGACCTTCTGATCACCTGCGTTCAGAAAGGATATCTGTCAAGGTCGCTCGTGGAAGGTACCATCAGACCCGATACGGTGATCATGGTCGGAATGCATATACCCCCTCCCACACCAAGGTCCAATCAGCTCAAGGTACACATGCAGAAAAAGCACGGGACGAACCTGGGTCATGTGATATCGGTCCTTCTTCCCGCACTGACAGGAGTTATGGAAGTGGTCAATTCCATGGCGGAGGCGCCCGGGGAGGGAAGGAACCTCGTGATACTCATGGACAGGAGGTACCAGGACGAGAGGGTCCTGCAGAGCCTCCCTCGGTTCTACGACATCAAGGTCCTGTCTGGGGAAAACGATTATCATGGGAGCAGGTATTTCGGTTGAAGGTCGCGTTCCAATGGATGCCCTCGGAAGTATTAATGGTCTGAGCTTCTCCGTCCTTGGTAGTTCGAGTTCCGGTAACTGTACACTTGTAACGGATGGTGAGACGACAATACTCATGGATGCGGGTCTTCCGGTCAGGTTCACGATGAGCAGGGTGCTCAAGCTGACCGGAAGGGAGCGCGTGGATGGTATTTTCATCAGCCACGAGCATTCGGACCATACCCGGAACCTGTTCCCGCTTGCAAGAAGATATTCCTGCCCGGTATATCTCTCCCCGCCTGTCAGGTGGTTCCTGGGAGATCAGGATGGTCTCGATCTCAGAGAGATAAGGGACGGCTCTCCTGAAAGGATCGGAGGCCTCACCATAATTCCATTCCTGGTCCCGCACGACGCCATCGACCCCTTCGGATTCATTGTCGAGGGAAAAGGGGCTTCACTGGGTCTGGTCACCGACCTGGGTGGGGTTGATGAGAGGATCGTCGGGTTGCTGAAGGACAGGGAGGGGCTGGTGATAGAATCGAACCATGATGACCAGATGCTTCAGGACGGAGTTTATCCGCTTTATCTGAAGAAGCGGATCATGGACCACAACGGTCATCTCTCCAACCAGCAGTGCCGTGACCTTCTCGACAGGATAGTAGGCCCCCGGACAAGGGACGTGGTCCTGGTCCACCTTTCAGAGGAGAACAACGACCCCCTCCTGGCGCTCGAGACCTCCAATGAGGTCCTTCGCGGGAAGGACCTTGGACTCAACCTTCACGTTTCCTATCCAAGGACCCCGACGGAACTCTACAGGCTTTACCGTTGAGCACTGGCTGGGCCTATGGAAAACGGATGCAGGTCCTGTTACAGCCCCTGTACTAATCAACTTATATAGTTGGCGCTATCGTGGGAAGTCATAGTCTGCATTATATGCAGGAGTTGGAGACGATGCCACCAAGGTACCGGTCCGCCGATGGAGGGCTGCCCGAATGGGGGTCCCGAAACAGCAGTTTTATTGGGGAGAGGCCCAGACCTGTGAGGAGAACTCCGCAGAGGAGACCCCGTGAGCCTGAAGTCAGCAGGGTCATCCGGGGATACGATGCACCTTTGGAAGAGGACCCGCACCGCAAGTTCAAGGTTATTGTCGTTGTGGTTGCCACCGTACTCTTCCTTGCGATCCTTCCGTTCTGGATATCCGCGGTTTGGGTTGAGGGGGAAGATTCGGGTGGCGCTGTCGTGGCGCTGGATACGTTCATGGGCGGGTCCAGAAGGGTCTTGGTGAACACCACGTACACGGGAAGAGATGTGTCCATCACCCTGCCGGATGATGCTAAGGTCGATAAGGCCTATCTGAGGCTCTCCGGTGGTCTCCCCCCTCAGAAGATAAGCTTTCAGGCAGGGAAGAACCCGATCGACCTTGCCGTGGGTGACATTGACGGTGACCTGTTCACCGATGTCGTCGTCGCCAATAACAGGGACGATAAGGTCATGGTCATGAACAACCGCGGCGATGGCCTCGTCAGGGGTGCACAGTACAGCGTGGGGCGCGGCCCTATCAGAGTGGAGCTGTCCGAGCTGAACGGTGACGGATACCTTGACCTCATCGTCCTCTCGGAGGACTCAAAGGACCTCTGGGTCCTCCTGAACGATCAGATAGGTGGGTTCAGGG
>JBLIRF010000085.1:0-7475 GCA_049472175.1 Thermoplasmatota archaeon | reverse complement strand
CCTAAGAAGGTTGATCTCATCGATGAAAAGAACACCTCTGTGCGCCTTGTGTATCGCTCCGACCTCGACCCTTTCATGTGGAGGTGTTTCCAGTCCTCCGGACTGGAAAGGATCGTGCTTGACATCTCCCAAAAGAGCACCGGAATGTGCTCCGGTCGCATCGATGAAAGGTGCCCTGGCATTCCTGTCATGCCACGTCAGGAGCTTGGGGATCAGTTCGTCCTCCTTCTTGGACATTGAGATGAACCTCGAGAAGAAATAGATGCCTATGGCGATCATCGATCCTATGACCAGTATCATTATATCCTTCTCGTAGAGGAAATATACGAAGGTGATGACCATTATCGCCCCGATTATCAGGAACTTCCAGGAGTTCTTCTTCTCCTTCCTGACCTGCGCCTGGGCTTTTTGGATCTTGACGATCTCCTTGCCCTTGCCGCCGGGAACCGTGCGTATCCTTGGCTCGTTCGGGTCCTCTGGATTGGGATAGACCATTGTATCCTCAAGCTCCTCCGGGGGCAGGTATTCGGTCATCGAGCTTGCTATCATTGATTTTCCGGTACCCGGGTCGCCGATCAAAAGAAGATGGCGTCTCTGCTCCGCCGCCTTCTTGGCAACCTCCACGCCCTCCTTCTGTCCGATCACCTGGGCCATCATTTTCTTTGGGACCTTCACATCCGCTGTGGAATTGATACCCTTCCCTTTCAGCCATTTGCGAAGTTCCGCAACGGTATTCCTTTCCGAGGATGTTTCCTTCCCTGCCATAAGTGTCTGCTCCCTCTTTACAGAGTTCAAGGTATGTAATCCAGGGGTGGTCATAAAACTTTCCCTTTCAATATACACTATTTGCCTGTTAATATATTTTGAGCAATACATAATTACCGGAACGGTTCTTGGACATACATGGCAGGCAGGAAATGGGCTCCTAAAAAGGACAGATGGGGTGAAAGACCTCAGGACCCTTTCATCAGAGAGCTCATGAAAGATCCAAAAAGGGCCGCCCGTCTGAGCATGCTGTTCACCGTGGGTATGATACTATTCTGGATATCCTTCGTTACCGGCCTGATCTTCATAATTGCTTATCTGGTCTTTTAAAGGATCAGATGATGTCCAGCATTCGTAAGGATAATTCTATCTGACCCTTGGGGTCCTTCGTCTCGTATCTCCCGTGACCGGGGTAGAGGGAACCGATCTTCCAGGTCGATGCGTTCCTAATGGACCTTATTAGAAGGTCGAGGTTCCCTCCTGGAAGGTCCCACCTGCCCACACCTCCATCGCAGAAAACAAGGTCGCCGCAGAAGAGGTGTCGTTCGGACTTTTCTATAAGGCAGATCAGGCCGGGAGCGTGCCCCGGTGTCGAATGTACCTCGAAAGAAAGACTGCCTATGTCCAGCATACTGCCGGTCTCCACGATGTCCGTGATGGGATCCATGCTGGCGCCGAACAGGAAACTTCCGGTCATGATCGGGTTCGCTTCCCTTAGGGCCTTTGAACATTCTGGCGATCCGAAAAGAGGGGCACCGAATTCCCTCATGAGGAGCGCTGCACCACCGCTGTGATCGAAATGCTCATGGGTGAGAACGATCGCATCCAGCCTCTCTCCTCCAAGGTTGCGTCTGATGGAGGCCTCGACAGTTCTGCTGCTGGACCCAGTTCCTGCATCGATAAGTATGTTCGTACGGTGACCTCTCACAAGGTAGATATTGGAATCGAAGGGTCCCGCCTCTATCTGGATTATTTCCAACATCGGAAAGCTCACCCGGACAAAGCATGGTTTAATACTTCATATAGCATTCGATTCTCGATGGACAAGGGTGATACGGACGACTGGAAGATGCCTCGCGGGTTGAAGAGAGAGGTACTTGAAGCCGTAGCGCCGAATACCGATGAAAGAAAGAGGATACAGGAGGTTGCGGACAAGCTTGTCAATAGGGCAAGGGCGGTCATGAAGGAGATGGGTCTCTTTGATCTTGACCCCCTCATAGCGGGTTCTGTGGCCAAGGGAACAATGGGAAAGGATCCGGACCTGGACATGTTCGTGATCTTTCCGGAGGACACCCCAGTCGAAACAATGGAATCAAATGGTCTCGAGATCGGCCTTCGCATTCTTCATGACCCCCGCAGGAAGTATACCCAGCATCCATACATCACGGGGACCTTCGAGGGATTCCATTGCGACATCGTTCCCTGCCTGTCAATTCCCAAAGGTTCGAAAGTAAGGACCGCGGTCGATCGGACACCTCATCACACGAGATACATCAACTCGAGGATGCGGCCCGAACAGAAGGAGCAGGTCCTGCTCCTGAAATCTTTCCTCAAAGGAATAGGAGCTTACGGGGCCGAGGATTCCGTCCAGGGATGCAGTGGATACATGACAGAGCTCCTCATACTGAGGTTCGGCGATCTTGAAGGAGTGTTGAGGTTCCTTTCAGGAATGGAGCCTTCAGCACCTGCGCCAGGAGGATGTGAGGAGGTCGATGAGATCCATCGGTTTCCCGAAAAAGCGGATGTCATTCTGTTCAAAGACCCACCTCTTGCAGACGAGATGCCTTTAAAAGCAGACAGGTACGCAAGAATGTTCGGGATGGACCCCCTGGTGGTGGTGGACCCCGTCGACGCCCGCAGGAATGTGGCCTCACCCATATCAGCTCAGACCCTGTCATATATGAGAAGAGCAGCATCGGAGATGATGTGCGGACCTCAAACCGGCTTCTTCCATCCATTTTCGAGACGCCCCCTCTCCACCGCCGGCATTCCCGAGATCGGGCTGGATCAAGGGGAGATGTTCTTCGAGCTCGATCTTCCCGGGGATGAACCGGGTATGGTCATCACACAGCTTCGAAGATCCCTGAGAAAGCTCATCGAAGGTATGCTCCGAAACGGATTCGATGATGTTCGTATAAGATTCCTTGCCCAGTTCCCTGAAGATGACGAGCCCGATCCAGGATATCTCAGGCCACGATACACATGGAAAGGGGATATAAGAACACCCAGGGTCATTGTACATATCAAGACAACACCATTATCCGCTTCCCCTGAAGTGGTCCACTTGGGGCCTCCCATAGATAACCAGAGACTGCACGATTTCCATGAGAAGTGGGGTGACCGTGTCAAGATCGACAGGGAAAAGGGGCGTGCATACACGATCCTCCCGAGAGAGACGACAGACCCATGTGAGATAGCACTCGGTGTTTGGAGCCGAATCACACACGGCTCCAGCTTTTCGGAGCCCGAACTCAGGAGACTTGAAGGGGGCCGGCTACCTCTTGGACTTGCATCGTTACTCTCGCATGGATGCGATGTCTGGGATATGGGGCACTGAACGGATCGTGGGACAACCTTAATAATCAATTTCCCATTATCCCAAATGCTCCCCCTCGATACGGGTTTCGTTCCTTAACGGAGATGGTTCTGGTGCCGCTGCAAAGGATGGATTACTGGTATGACATGGATCCCACATTGCCCGAGCTTAGATCTACGGCCACCCAGGCCAGAAAGTGGATATTGAGAAGCACTTACGAGGCCGGGTCCGGACATCCCGGCGGCTCCCTCTCGATAGTTGAGATCCTGACCTCGCTCTACTTCAGGGTCATGAGACATGACCCGGAAAATCCACTCTGGGAGGACCGCGACAGGTTCGTTCTCTCAAAGGGCCACGGAGCCCCCGGTCTCTACGCCATACTTGCACTTTCTGGATATTTTGACGAAGAGGAGCTCGTGACCCTCAGAAAGCTCGGGAGCAGGCTCCAGGGCCATCCAAGCATGAACAAGACCCCCGGGATAGATATGTCGACCGGCTCCCTCGGCCAGGGCCTCTCCATCGCTATCGGGATGGCCCTGGGAGCGCGTCTGGACCGGAAGGATTACCGTGTCTTCTGCCTTCTGGGGGACGGCGAGTCCCAGGAAGGGCAGGTATGGGAAGCATCCATGGCGGCGTCCCACTACAAGCTTGATAATCTGTGTGCGATCCTGGACCGCAACCAGCTTCAGATAGATGGTCCAACCGAGAAGATCATGTCGCTAGAGCCCACGTTCTCCAAGTTCAAGGCCTTCGGCTGGCATGTCATCGAGGTCAACGGACATGATTTCAAGGAGCTGCTTCGGGCCTTCCACGAGGCGGAGACCTACAAGGGGAAACCAACGTTGATCATCGCCAATACGATCAAGGGAAAAGGTGTATCGTTCATGGAGGGCTCCCTGAAGTTCCACGGCAAGGCCCCTTCCAGAGAGGAGCTTGACCAGGCGTTGAGAGAGCTTGGAGGTGATGCCTGATGGAATGGGTCCTGAAGAACATGAGGCCGGGTTTCGGGGAAGCCCTGGTGGAGCTGGGTGCGAAATACCAGCAGGTGGTTGCACTCAACGCCGACCTTTCCGGTTCGACCACGACAACAATGTTCGACAAGGCCTTTCCGGAGAGGTTCTTCAACGTTGGTGTTGCCGAACAGAACATGATGGGAATTGCAGCAGGTCTCGCCGCCACGGGCAAGATAGTCTTCGCCTCCACTTTCGCGATGTTCGCAACCGGCAGGGCCTACGATCAGATAAGGCAGTCCATCGCGTATCCAAAGCTGAACGTCAAGATAGTTGCGACCCATGCAGGGATAACTGTTGGAGGTGACGGCGCATCGCACCAGATGCACGAGGACCTCGCGCTCATGAGGGTTCTCCCCCATATGACCGTCATCGCACCTGCCGACTACTGGGAAACGAAGAAAGCTGTCCTCAAGGTTGCCGAGACACCTGGACCCTGCTATATACGCTTGGGGAGGACCGATACACCACTGGTCTACGATGAGACCTATGATTTCCAGATCGGGAAGGCCAGTCGACTGCGTGATGGTGATGATGTGACGATAATAGCGGTCGGCCTCATGGTCGCCAAGGCACTGGAAGCGGCGGATGTCCTGAAGAAGAAGGGCATTTCTGCCAGGGTAGTGAACATGTCCACCATAAAACCCGTTGACAAGAACATGATCGTTGAGGCCGCAAAGGAGACCGGTGCCATAGTTACCGCGGAGGAGCACAACATGATCGTGGGGATGGGCTCTGCCGTGGCCGAGGTCCTGGCGGACTACGAACCCGTCCCTCAGAGACGGGTCGGCATACCCGACGTTTTCGGCGAGTCAGGGGAATCCGAGGAGCTAATGGAGGCCTACGGTCTGACGGTGGAGAACATAGTCGAGAACGCCAAGATGGCCGTTTCCATGAAGAGGTGATAAGATGAAGATATTCCTGGACACAGCTAACATCGACCATATCAGGGAAGCAAACGATCTGGGAGTGATAGATGGGGTGACGACGAATCCTTCTCTCATTGCAAGGGAGGGAAGGAAGTTCGAGGAGGTCGTCACGGAGATATGCTCGATAGTTGACGGGCCCATATCTGCAGAAGCGGTCACGGAAAAGGCCGAGACCATGTTCGAGGAGGCGAAGGTCCTTTCAAGGATCCACAGGAATGTTGTGGTAAAGATACCGATGACCGGAGAAGGGCTGAAGGCCACAAAGATGTGCAGCGAGGCCGGTATAAGGACCAATGTTACCCTGGTTTTCTCCGCGAACCAGGCCCTGCTGGCTGCCAAGGCCGGGGCCACCTATGTATCCCCCTTCGTGGGGAGGATCGATGATATATCCGAGTACGGAATGGAGCTGGTCCGCAGGATCTCCGTGATATTCTCGAACTACGGCTTCAAGACCGAGATAATCGTGGCATCTGTCAGGAACCCGTTGCATGTTCTCGAGGCAGCAGAAGCGGGAGCGGACATAGCCACAATACCCTACGGTGTTCTGATGCAGATGGTGAAGCATCCTCTCACCGACATCGGGATACAGAAGTTCCTCTCCGACTGGCAGAAGGTCCCGAAGGAGTGAGCAGAACGAAGGTCATGGTCATTGGGGTCGGCTCCCGCATCAGGGGTGATGATTCGGCGGGTCCCTGCACGATAGATCTTCTTGAACAGCTCTTAAGTGCAGGAGGACCTCCAAAAGGGTTCGATATCGAGCTGATGGATGCAGATGTGATGCCGGAGAACTTCACAAAGCCAATGAGGGAGAGCGGGGCTGACACGGTCTATTTCATCGACGCCGTTGACATGGAACTGCAGCCTGGTGAGATCAGGAGGATACCTGATGAGCTCATCGAGGAGACCATTCCCTGCTCCCACAACCTTCCTGTGTCCTATGTTATGGGGTATGTCCGAGAAAAGGTGCCGATCGTGGAACTCATCGGCGATCAGGTGCAGACCACGGGTCTGTTCGAGGTGATGACCGAAGAAGTGAAGGAGGGCTGTTCGAAGCTGGCGAAGATCATCCTGGATGGAAAGGCACTCGAGGTCCCGATGTTCTCAAAGGAATAGTAAGAAGATGGCTGTCCAAAAGAACGACAGTGAAGACCTTCAGGCGAACTTGATCTCGTCGTGGGTCAGGAACGTGATTTCCAGTCCTCGGGTGAATTCCTTCAATTTCTTGTAGGCTTCTCTCATGTCATCGGCGCGAAAGTCGTAGGGATCGGGCATGAAGTGACGGCCTTCCTTCACGTATATCTTGAAGATGAAATCGTGATGCGCCTGATCGAACACCTCCACCTTCTGCACCTCTTCCCATCCTATGCTCCGATCCAGATCCCCCTTGAAATAATATCTCAATCCTTTATCATCCATTACCAGCTCGACTTTTCCGGCGGTTTTTCGATATACGAAGATGTAGAGAAGGGCTGCCCCCAAGATACCCAGTATTCCCATGGGGAGGTATAAGAACAGGGAGATCCCCGATCCGATCAGAACTCCAGCAATGATGATGCCGAGGAAGATCTTGGGCGATCTCGTATTCCTTTTGATCCTGAACTCTTCCATGACCTTTCGAATACAAGGTTCAAGCATAATATTATTTTTCCATGCAGAAGGCATCCGACATGTCCTGTCAAGCTTTTTGGGGAGGTTTTGATGCCTTTTTTGGTTTATCGGCCTGCTTCGGTGTTCCTTTCGTCTTTGCCTCGGCGGTGAAGTTGCCGGAATCCAGGACGATCATATCCTTTCCGTACTTGTCAAGGTTCGCCATGATGAACTGGTCCGACATCCTGATGCACTTCTTTGGACAGATCTCCGTGCACAGGGCGCAGAAGGTACATCGCGACATGTAGAATTTGACCTTCCTCGCATCAGGGATGAACTCGATCGCCTGGGCGGGGCATACCTTGATGCACATCTGGCAGCCTATGCAGGCCTCTCTATCATACTGGACCTTCCCCCTGAAGTCGGGGGGTACCTCCACCGGTGGATGTATGTGCGCTTTTCCTGCCTCCACCGCTTTCAGAGTGTTGTGGACGTTCTTCGGGGCGTTCTTGACGGGAAAGATATTCGTCGCAGGCTCGCTGAAGAATTGTTTCAGAAGTTCGAAAAAAGCATGCGTGACCATTCATTTCACCCCACTATCACATCCAGGTAGAGAAGCAGCACTCCCACCAGCGATATCACCGAGAG
>JBLIRF010000084.1:0-7265 GCA_049472175.1 Thermoplasmatota archaeon | reverse complement strand
AAAGGAGGTAGGAAAAATGAACCTGAAGAACGAAGAACTTGTGGTGTGGGAGGAACCTTCTCACATGATAATACACGGTGAGGTGATGGATGGATACCTTCTTCTGACGAACCGGAGGATGGCCTTCGTACAGATGCAGAAGGTCAAACCCTCTATCTTCATGAGGAGCACGGAGAGCAATGTGGACATCTGGGAGCTTGATATCTGGAACATTATCGATATCACATTACTAGATATGGCGAACTTCAAACATCCCCTGGTCAGGATAAGATACAAGGAAGGGGAGACCTTCTTCACCTTCCCTAACCTCGAACCGAAGCCTGCGGTCGCAGCACTGGTGGTGTTCGTGAACCATGCAAGGCTTATCAGCAAGAACATGTCCCTAATGGAGAACATCAGAGAGAACCTCCGCTCGGGTGAGCTTGAGGTAGGGGAAAGGCTTCCGAGACTTGTCATCGACCAGCCGATGAGGTCCGATGAGACATGCCACCAGTGTGCAAAGACGATGCTCGAGGAGGAGACCGATATCCTTGCATCCGAGATAAAGGAATGTCTGGTCTGCCCCGTGGATTGAAAGGAATACATCCTAAGCGAACTTGTTAGGAAATTAGCTAAAAGCCTAATATCATGCATACTGCATGAAATGGTATATCATCATGAAGATGCCGAATCCGATGATCGCCCCCTGTCTAACAAGTGTTCCAAACTTTATTTTATAAGGCAGCCCCATGGTGCTTCATCTGGGAGGAATAGTATGAAAAGAGATCCATCCAAGAGGTCATCTATGGCTGCCATCGCAGCCATCTTCCTTATGATCTCTGGCATAATGGTTTTGATGAGCTCGGCACATGGAACCGTTCCCGGCGAGGTGCATATCACTGCGCATTTCCCCGGATCGATGTACGAGGAGGTCCCGACGAGCATCCTCGTGATAACCACTGACGAGGACGGGGACCCCGTTGGGGACGAGACCGTATACATCGCCCTTGACGGACCAGAAGGAAGGCTGCCATTGTACAATGGGAGGACCGATAATTCGGGCATGCTAGCCTCGAATATTGTCGTACCTGCTCTGACCAAGGAATACAACCAGCTGGAGATCGGAACCGGCGATCAGCTTCTGGAAGAAGACATCGTAATAATAAGACCCTTGAACGTTCTGATATCCACCGACAAACCGCTCTATCAACCAGGTCAAACGATCAACATAAGAACACTTTCTCTGGAAGGCAAGGACCCGGTTGCCTCACAGGAACCGGTGAGGATCGAGATAAAGGATGCAGACAACAACCTCATCTTCCGGAAGGACCTGACACCGAACGGATTCGGAGTGGCGGACACTTCCCTGCTCCTCTCCGATCAGTTGAACATGGGAACCTACACCATAAAGGCCATCTCGAAGGAGAAGGAGTTCACCAAGGAGGTGACCGTGGAGAGATACGTTCTTCCTAAGTTCAAGATAGAACTCGAGGACGTGAAGGACTGGTACCTTATTGGGGAACCCATCAGCGGGACCCTGTCGGTAAATTATTTCTTCGGAAAGCCGGTGGAAGGGGAAGCCGTCATAGAGGTTCTCACGTATTACGGAGAATGGGAAGAGGTGGACAGGATAGAAGGGGCCCTGTCCGAGGGGAAGCTCGAGTTCGAGCTGGAGGGTCCAGAATATGCCGTCGGTATACCCCTGAACAAGGACAACGGGCTCGTGGAGCTTGATGTCACGGTAACGGACACGGCCGGCCACACGGAGGCCGATTCCACCATGGTCTCGGTCTCCAAGGAACCAATTGTGTTATCCGTAGTAACGGATTCCAACGTCCCGGGGGCGCCATCGAAATATTATTTCATAGCAAAGTACGGCAACGGGCAGCCTGTCGAGGATGCAGATGTCAGGATCGAATTCAACAATACGGTGAAGTTGAGGACCACCGATGAGAGAGGCATTACACCCTTCGAGTTCAACTACTGGGGTACCAATGAGATCCTGATAAACGTGACGAAAGGGGAGGATTCCATAGAGAAGCTGTTGCTCCTGTCGGATACCGAGGGATTGAAGATAGTCCCTGGAGAGGAGACATATGATATCGGTGACGCCGCAAAGTTCGAGGTCTATTACAAAGGGGATTCGATGACCAACTGGGTCTACTACGACGTGGTCTCCAAGGATTTCGCCGTGAGAACAGGAAAGCTGAGATTGGATGACAACAGGGGAACTTTTTCGTTCCCCGTCACCCGCGAGATGTATCCCCTGTCATATGTAAGGGTCTACAAGACCCAGACCAACCTTGATATCGTCAGGGATGTCACGGTCATCGGTGTCACGAGCTCAGAGGAGCTGACGGTCGAGATCTCGACGGACCCCCAAAAGGACACATACGAGCCCTATTCGGACCTTGACCTTGGTTTCAGGGTGAAGAAGAACGGGGTATCCACGGTCTCGGCTCTGGGTGTCTCCATCGTGGACGAATCCGTATTCGAGATGTCAAGGAGGTTCACCGGCCTGGACAAGACGGTTTTCGGTCTCGAGGAGGAGTTCTCCAAACCCTCGGTAATGGTGCTCGGGTATGTTTTCAGCGATTACGGGACAGCTGGTGCGGTCCAGGACATGCCAGATATCGTTTTCGAGGAGGACGAGGTCTCGAGCGGGCGGTTCGTCACCACCTTGAACATCGGAGACAAATCGGCTTCCCAGAGGTTCAACGACCACTGGGGATACTTGATAATCTCGATCATCATTGCAGGTATCGGGGCCTCCCTGCTCCTTTTCTTCAGGCAGAAGAAGAGCGAGAATGGGACCTACGCTAGCATCGTGGTGCTCGGATTTGCCACCTTCATGATGCTGGCCTTCGTCATTCTCATGGTGACCGACAATGAACTCCCGGATACGGATGGCGACGGTATTGTGGACCGCTATGATTTGGATGATGACAACGATGGCTACTCGGACGAACTCGAGAAGGAGAGGAACACTGACCCATTCGACCCCACCGAATTTCCGACCGACGAGATAAAGGACCAGCCCAACGAGTTCGGTTTCGATTACGAGTCCGATCATTGGGCGGGAGACGTCGATGAGGACGGACGCCTTGACCGTGACCTTGACGGGATCGAGGAGGAATACGGTTCATCCGATTTCGACAGGGACAACGACGGTTACAGGGATATCTGGTGGGGGCGCGGCTGGTTCAATATCACCGATGATGATATTTTCCCCGGGTTCATGGAAGATGCGGAGGCGATGGGAGGCGGAGGGAAGAACGATGGCGGTGATGCTGCCGGGGACTACTATTCCCAGGGTTCGACAAGCGAGGGTGTTGGCAGCAGGGACAGGCCCAGGCAGTTCTTCCCGGAGACATGGTACTGGGACCCCATAATAATCACCGATGAGAACGGAGAAGCCTCCGTTTCCCTGAGGACACCTGACTCGATCACGACCTGGAAGGTCGATGCCACCGCTTCGACCATGGATGGTATGATAGGAACCGGGGATGCCTCGATAACTGTTTTCAAGGACTTCTTCGTGGAACCGGACATCCCGGTCTCTGTGGTCCGCAACGACATCTTCCCGCTCAGTGTCATGATCTACAATTACAACCCGGAGGACCGTGACATCACGGTAAGGCTCTACGACCCGGACGAGCCCTGGTTCGAAATTGTCGAAGGCCCGATGACGCTCATCCGGAGCATGAAGGCGGGAGAGGTCTCTTCAGTGGAGTTCCCCATCAGGGTCCTGAAGGTAGGAGATTTCAAGCTGACCATCTCCGGAGACAACGGCAACAGGGTCGATACGGTCATAAGACCGATGAGGGTGGTGCCTGACGGAAAACCCGTCCAGGAACTGGAGAACGGACAGTTGACGGACAACATGACCCTCACCCACACGTTCTACCTGGATCCCGACAGGGTGGAGAACTCCGAGAACATGTGGGTCAAGTTACAGGGAGGCATCGGGTCTGTGATACTTGATGGTGCCGAGGGGTATATCCAGTTCGTATCCGGCTGCGGGGAGCAGTCGATGTCCACCCTATCGGTGGACATACTTGCATATGACCAGGCACAGGAGGGCGATATCATGGCCGAGGACCTCCTGAGGTTCGAACAGATGTGCACCCAGGGTATCCAGCACGAACTGATGTACCTGATCGAAGGGAAGAACGATCCGGGGAGAGGTATCGTATGGTTCCCGGGGGACCTGGACGTGCCCCCATGGCTGACGTCCTGGGGTCTGCTTACCTTCCAGGATGCCCTGGACGGGGGTTTCATTGTCGATCCCAAGATAATCTCGGACATGCAGCTGTGGCTATCCCTCCAGCAGGAGAGTGATGGAAGCTTCAGGTTCCCCGACTGGGGTCTATACGAGACAACGAACCCCATACTGCAGGCGAAGAAGGTCTCCACCACCGCTTACATCACAAGGGCGCTGCTCTATTCGGGATACGACAGATCATCCGTTATCATAACGAAAGCGATGGGATACATTTCTGGCAACGTGAGGGCATCCGAGAACTGGGACGACCCGTACACTCTCGCACTTGCCCTCATCGCCCTCGAAATGGGAATGGGTGACACGCAGACAAGGACCGATCTTGCATCCCGCATCTCTGAACTGGCCAAGACAGATGAGAACGGTGATATCTACTGGTCCACGGACAACAGCATGATCTCCGACGGTGAGGAAGGATACTACGGCAGATGGTCCAACGGCAAGACGATCGAATGTACGGGGTATGCCATCATGGCACTGGAGGCAAGAGGAGGCTACATGGGCATCACCCAGAAGGCTGTAAGTTATCTTCTGAACCACCGCTCCAACCTGGGTGGCTTCTCTTCAACCCAGGATACAGTGGTCGCATTCCAGGCTCTGAAATCCTTTGGCAAGTTCAGCATAGATGAGCTCGAGGTCAAGGTATATATGAACGACATCGAGATAGACACAATAGCAATGGACCAGGAGAACAAGGACATGACCTTCCTGGTGGACCTCAGAGGATATCTTGCCGATACGATGAACGTAAGGCTCACCTCGAAAGGGGCCGGGAACATCATGTACCAGGTGTACCTCGAGCAGTACCTGCCATGGAACATAGCGGGGGAGGACGATCCCGATGAGCTTGATCTGACCGTCACCTATGACACCACGAGCATCAAGGTCAACGACCACATAACCGCCAGCGTGGAACTCATCTACAATGGTGATGCCATGCAGGTCCGGATGGTCGTCATCGATCTCAGGGCGCCCGTTGGTTTCTCGTTCGAGGCCTCCGACTTCGAGGCAATCGACGAGCAAGGGACCATCGACTTCTTCGAGATCTCTGACAGGCAGTGCGTTGTATACATCGAAAGCCTTGACAAAGGTGTGACCGTGAGGTTCGACTACAGGCTGAGAGCGAACAAGGTTATCGAGGGGACCGTTCAGGATGTGGCGGTCTGGGACATGTACAACACGGATCTTCGGTCGGAGGAGCCCCCTGTCACGTTCACATCGACAGAGTAATGGTCGCTTAGAAAATTATCAAGAGAGCTATTTGAAGACCGCTCATCATTCCATTACGGGGATCTCAATAATGCAGGTGTCCTTTTATGATTTTCCGAAGGATGCTCCATCTTCCCCGGGAAGATAAGAGCGGGCCCGGAGGAGCATATTGGAGTTTAAGTGATGTGTGCCGGGCCCTTGATGTTAATTGTCTCATGCGTCGGAACGAAGCTCCGGACCGATGCTAAGGATGGTGACCTTCATCCCCAGGGGGTGGGTGGTATGTCTTTCTCTCTTCCTGGAGAACGGAGGGTCGAACCTGAGGATGATCATATTCGAGTTCCGGTGAGCTTCCGTGACCGACCCGCATGAGATATCATGTCGGTACTTCATCATGTTACCCTCCGTTCATCTTCACGCCCCTTTCTTTTTCAGGGCGCATGATAACATGAACCTCATGGTCTTAAACGAGTTTGGAAGGCTTTTTTAACAATTATTTAAATTGGTTGGTTCGAGAGGCCAACTCCTCCGGATCACCGAGATGTTCATCTTCAACCTTCTCTTCATGGTCTCGGCCACCACGTTGATCAGGTCCATGAGGCGTGAGCAATATCACTCCTCATCCTGGCCCCAGCTCTTGCCTTCGTTCTCCCTGTTGAACCAAACGAGAAGGAACAATATTACAGTGAATATGATACCCCCGGCAGCAATAACGATGATCACGACAACGGCATTGTCCGTTGTATCATCCTCTTTCCCTGTTCTACTAGGGTCCAGGGGGAACTCATCCTCCACGTCGAGGGTGCCGTCGTTATCGTCGTCCTCGTCTTCGATCAAACCGGTCGAAGAGTTACCCTGAAGTTCGTCAGGCATGCCGTCTCCATCAGTATCCTTCCATGCCGATGGATCGAACGGGAACGCGTCCTCGATATTGATGTATCCGTCGTTGTCGTGATCGCTGGAATAGGTGAAGAAACCCGGGTGTATGCTCCTGACCTCGCCGGACATGTTCAGCGCTGTTTTGCCCTCCCAGAGATCTGCATCGAACGTGTAGTCCTTCTTGGGAGCGTTTCCGGTGGTCAGGAAACTGAAAGCCGTCTTGACGATGCCAAGTATGATCCCGCTTCTCTCGAACAGATCGTAGGTCCCATATGCTGAACGCCCCCAGTCCGTCAATCTGAACTTCAATGAAAGTGAAGGCGTCATCGCAACCCCGATGCTGCTGGAGGTCATCACGAAGATGTCCCTGTCATCTAGACTTCCATCGGGCACCATCCTATGCCCCGTTTCGTAGAGCTCCAGGTCATTGTGGTCGGAACCGTGGTGGTCGATCAGCATGTAGATCTCCTTGAGTATGTCGATCCGAACGTCGAAACGCTCGATCATGTACATGTTCGCAAAGACGTCAAGGAGATTGAAGGTCTCTCCGATCAGGAAGGCATACTGGTTGAGGACCAGCCCAAGTGCTGTGGATGCGAAGGAGAACAGGTCCACATCCATCATGTCAATTTCATCCAAAGTGATCGACAGCTCCCCGAGTTCGGAAACTGTTCCGTTGTAGATCTCGCGGAACAGGTCCCAGGTGTATACATCCACAAAACCCTTTGTCAGGGTCGGGATGTTGACGAAAGGGTCTCCGTCGGAATCCAGCAAGAGGTCGTTGTCCTGAAGGGGGAAGGGGACCGTTCCGTTGATAAGGTCCCAACTCTCGCCGTCCCTGAGGACGATAAGTTGAAGATCGAGATACGGTTTGAAACCGATCGAGAACCTGTCCATCGACCCGGTCATATTGCAG
>JBLIRF010000083.1:0-7642 GCA_049472175.1 Thermoplasmatota archaeon | reverse complement strand
TACCATCCCAGGCCCGTTCCCCCTCCGTATTGTGTGTACTGGAACCTTACCTTGACTGCGGACCTGTGTTCCGCAGGAACGAAGTCCAGGATGTTCAGCTCCACGTGCTCCCAGGCGAACGTCCCCACTCCGGATATTCCGGTCCATCCCCACTTTATGAAGTTGCCGAAGGAATCGGGTCTGTCGACATTTGGCATGAGGGAACCCGAATAGAATCCCTTTTCAGGTGTGGCGTACCTCCAGTCCCAATCGTCGTCCGTAAATCCGTCCCCATCGGTGTCAACTGCAGGGTCCCTGTACCCGATCAGTATGTAGGCGCCGTTGGCACCGTCAACGACATTGTACTTGTGCCAGAAGCTCAGCTTCGAACCCGCACTGCTGGTGAGGTCTATCTCCGGCGTAACCACCCATTTGTTCGAGTTCGGATTGACCACATCCCCCCTCCCGGGCTCACCGCTCCTCGATTGTGCCTGTGGTTTCGCAAGAAGCTTCCCAAGCTCCCTGAAAATATCCTCGAGCTCCTCCGCAGAAGGTGCGTAGAAATACTGAGCATCCGAAGTATCGGCAATCCTCCAGAGGTTGTACTCCAGGGTTCCCGATTCAAGGCAACCGCTTCCCGTGCAGACAGCATAGGTATAATCGGGGTGGTGATCCCCGTAACCGCTCAGTGGATTGGTCGTTGTCTCTGGAAGATACGGAGGGTCATGATGCTCGAGACCCAGGCCTATCGTGTAGATCGGAATGTCCGAATAGAGAAGACCGTACCTGTAGCGATCAACGGAACCCGTTGCCAGTGTGTACATCCAGTAGGTATTGCTGTCCGGCAAGGCCCAGTTCAGGGTATATTTGCCAACATGGTCCTTGAAATACTGCTCCCCATCTGCCATGCTTCCCCAGGGCGCCCAGTAAGTGCTCCCGGCCTCCGCTTTCTGATCCGCGGTAAGTATGGAAAGTCCCGATTTGTCCGATGCCTGGAGGTCCATTCCGTCAGAGAGGACTATGACCACCGGATCGAGGTCCGGATAGTATGTTGACCAGTAAAGGGTATCCAGATAGGCCTCGCCTATGCAGTCCCAGATTATCGTGGTGCCCGCATCGTTCCTCATCGCCTCTATCTCAGCCCTGATCCTTTCCCTGCCGGACACGCCCCCGAAGTCATCGCCTACCCTCACGGGATCACGTCTGATCTTCGTCGGGATCCCACCTTCGGATGTCCCTCTATCGGTGGGTCCCGAGAACCTCCTCTCCATGTTCCCCTGGAAATCCCAGATCGATACGACCACGGAATCATTCGAAAGCTCGTTGAGAAGAACGAGAGCCGCATTCTTGGCCACATCCAGCCAGCTTTTGGTTGGATCCTTCAGGGATTTCCTCATTTCCATGGAAGCCGAATCATCGATCACGAAGGATATTATAACATCTGCCTCCCCCTCCACCTCTCCCTTCTCCTCCTTGAGGTGGAATGACCTCGGGGAGCTGTGGTAGGTCGTCTCCGTGGCAACCGTTCCCGAAGACATCCCCCAGTCCCAATCACCTATCACGTTCGTATCCGGATCGATCCCGGACGGGTCATAGTAATCAAGGGGAGATTCGCCGTTTATGTAGACAAGATTGGCATCATGCTTCCATTGTTCCCATCCCTCCTCCAGGTCGTCCCGGAGGTAGTAGACATAGATCATCCGGGATGGTATGTTGTTCAGGGTATTGAAGATCTCATCGGAGTCATCGAACCGGTCCAGCCATACGGTTATCTCCCTTGTTCCGGCGTAATGCGGCTCCCACAGTGCTTCAAGTGTTATCTCGTCGCCCGGATCGAGGTATATATAACTGCTTCTGAATATCGTACCAGAATCCATGAACCTTACCGTGCCTCCGGCCGAGTCCCCTCCAAGATTGGCAACCTCCACCGTCACGATATAAGAGCTGCCTACCTCTGGATTATCATCGTTCACGGTTATCAATACCCCTCTCGAGACAAGTTCCGGATCGTTCTCCGGTGTCTGGAACCAGTGAAGACCCAGGAACATGAGCTCATGAAACGGGAATTCGGTCACGGTGACATCCTCTGAAGAATGAACGACCTTCGTGGGTTCCCACGCATGCAGCAGTGTCCTGAAATAGTTCACCTGATCACCATTGTCCGTCATCCTGTGCTGCTGGACCCCTATAATGTCCTCTAAACCCTCGGCCGTGGAAGTACTAAGAGCGCACCTTGTATCGCTGTCAAGCCGATCAGAGAGTGTTAGAGGTGCATATTGGTAACTTGACCCTGTTATGTCCGTTCCTAAAATGTCCAATCCAAGGAAAGCGTCCGACAGGAACCTGCCTTCGGTCGGACCGAACACATCATCGCCATTACTCATGATGGATGTGGAGGGATTCACCCCCAGGTATTCCACCAGGAAACCGTATGTCGTTGTAAGTGGGCTTGATCCAGTTATATCGATGCTCCCGATGCCAGTAATATCTGGAACGAGGTGGCTCCCGATGAACATCATGTTCTCGTGGTGGTCCGGCGGCAGTAGTTCGGCCTCACCGTATATCCCGTTAAGATAATTCATTATACTTACCATATCCTCATCGGTCAGTGTCTCCCTTGCAAGGAATTCGATGCTGCCGGACCTTCCGGTCACCCATATCACGGAATTGTATCTTTTCAGAATATCCTCACCAGGACCGGACCCCATCACCCACTCCGATCCGGTTATACTGTATCTGTTCACTGTTGTTTCAACCTCGAAATCATAATCTAAGTCCACCAAAATATCCATAACGACCTGGCTCGGCTCTTCCTGGCCTACATTTGCATAGTTGATGATGACCTTGTCAGTAATTCCTTTCGGGATATCCTCGCTGACGAAGTTGTTCTCGGAGCCGTCGTCATCCACGATGAGTATGTTGTTCTCGGCGACGAAGGAGGAAAGGGTGGTGGTGGAATAGGAGATATCGTTGTTGTCCTCGCTTATCTCGGATATCAGAAGATACGGATCGACCATCACCCTGAATTTGAATATTCCCGCTCCGACAGCCAGCCAGAGCTTGTATATTTTAACCTCCCCGCCCCTTCCGGGAATGGAGACCACTTCGACCGGGTTCCTGTCGGGGCCCCTGCCCGCAGGGACCTGATCGTCCGGGGACCTCGGATCGGGAATATTGGATGGTATGTATTCCTCGATCCCGTTGGGGCCGGTAACGTAGAATATCAGTATGGGTGATTCGACGTTCGGTCCGTTGTTGCGGACGGTCACCTCGATCTCAACCGTATCGAGATATTTCGGGACGTTCTCCTCCGTTATCTTTGATCGAAGCCATACATCATTTTCCTTCTGAAGAACGAACATATCCATTTTGGTTATTGCAAGGTCCTTTCCAACCTTGATCTCCCAGTCGAACCACTTCATGATATCCGCGAAGAGCGAGATCTTCTCGTTGAGGTATCTCATCTGGGTTATGTCCCATGCGATCACCGCTGATCTGTAGGCCGCACCGAAAAGGGTTGGATCGGGGGTCCCGGATGTCCGGACGGAATTGTAAACGGGAGCGGGTTTCTCCGATTCCACTTTGGTGGTCAAAATTCCAACCGGCACCTCGAACTTGTCCTCCTCGTAGACCGTTCTCGGAGCGAAAAGGCTCATTTTTCCGTTCGCTGATGTCTGATCCATCAATACCAGGGAAAAATCCTTTGAAAAGATGCCTCCATGGTATAATCCGGATAATTCCAGAAGCGGTTGTTCATCGATCGCATCCGGCATGATCATCCTGTTGGTGTATATGATGATTGGACCTCCAGGACCTGTTGTCGTAGTTATCTCGATCTCATAGATCACCGAAAGCGTGAAACCTGAAATATCGATCTCCAAATCCGTTCCGGAAGCCCAAACTGAAAGGGATGATAATTCTTCAAAAGTGCCGGACGAACCAACCACCAGATCACCGTTCTGGTCATAGATGTTGATGGTCGTGGTCGAACCTGTCAGTTCATCTCCGCCTTCATGGGAGACCACAAGGCTCCAATCCGTATCCCCTTCCTGTTGTATGGATGCCACCAGGTCCACGTATACATCCATGCTGAAGAGTGATGTCGGGTCCTCGTCAGGGATATCGACATTTGCTGTAACCTGATGCAATCCCAGATATTTGTAAAGGAAATCGCTCGCGTCCCCGGTTGCATCGTTCTCTACCAATTTATTCGTCGTAACGCCATCCGCTCCGAAGAGGTCCATAAGACCACCAAATGGGTCGGTCCCAACTATGAGAAGGTAACGATATGAATCCATGTAATCCATCAACTGCTGGATATTTCCGGTATACGGGGAGGGATCGATCTCGGGAACGTTGGTGAGTGGATCATCAACATTGCCTGTGACCCATACAACGATGTCGTAATCCTCCATTGCGGGATACGGACTCTCCTCCATCTCGTATGTGAAGGCAGGAGCGTCCCTCTGGCCGCTAAGGTCGTTAACCGCATCTGCAACGAAAACTGTATCCAGCTCGATACCTGCTCCCACCAGGGATTCTATCACATGGGTGGTCATATCCTGGTCCGTGCCTGCTGTCGCTTCATCGTCGTCAACCAGCAGTATCCTTGGGAGGACCTGTATGAATGTCTGGAAATAGTTATCGTTGAAGTAATCTCCATCCTCGAATTTCAGGTGCTCGATAGATCCCGGGGAATCGTATACATCTATCCCGGCATAGACCCACCTCACATCACCGGGAACGTCCACATGTGCTTCTAGGTCGAAGTAAAAGAACTGATACGATCCAGGCAGTATGCTCAGGTCTGTCACGACGCATGTGGGGAACAAGTTATCATTGACAAGTGTATAGGTGCTGTCCTCCGTCCTCAGCTTTCCCTCGTGGTCGGGGTAATCCTGGACCCAGTCAAGATATGGATCGATCCCATCGAATTTTTTTATGATCTTGTCCAGAGAAACGACCAGGTTCACACCATGCGAGGGGAGCAGGGGAAGCGATCCCGAGTTCTGCACGATGACTGTCACCTTCACCTTCTCCCCGCTTTTCGGATTAGAGCTGGAGAAGTAGATATCGTAGATCCCGGGGTCCGGACCTTCCGGAACGATCTGTAATAGCTTTTTCTCAACCTGGAACTTCCTCCTGACCACGTTGTTCCGATAGTCCAACTCGCCTGCGGGATGAGGTATCACCTTCACCCCGAGCTCGTGTATGCCAAGTGTCCTGGTTCCCCCCATCAGTGTTGGATCACCCCATGTCATCTCGATCCGCATCTTCTCCCCGTTCTGAAGCTTCCCCCAATTCTCGATATCTTCCGGGGAAATGATGGTGGCTCCGTCGCTTTTATAGTGCTGTAGAACAATTTTCGTGACATATAGCTCGTTCTCCGAATCATATACCACAAGATTGGAGACCGTTCCGTCGAGATTATCCTTGAAATATACTTCCTCTATTCCCGTTCCGAAATTGCTGATCTCCATATTAACGATATAGACTCCAACTTCCTCGATGAAGTTGGCAGTGGCCCCTCCCTTTTCTGTGAACCATATCCTCGTCACGGCAAGGTCAGGAAGACCCGATGTATCCATTCCCTTGACCATTTCGTTCCTCAGGACAACTGTCGATACTCCGTTATCCTTGACGGTGGTCACCACCAGTGTGAACATACCCGATGGGAGAAGAGTGAGGGATACCTCGAACTCTTCCGAGGGATCCCAGTAATCCGTCCATTCCTTCGCAGGGTCGTAATAATTGCCATTGAAGAATTCTTCCCCGTCACTATCGTATACTGTGATCTCCGTATCCGATCCCACTAGAAGGTCGCCGCCCCTGTGCACAATGGTCAACGTATTCCCGTCGACCTGGGACCATAGGTCCACGAAAAGGCCCTCGTCCTTCTCCTCCAATTGAGATGTCCAGAGTGCGATCCCGCCCACCATGACCACGGATATGCCAAGCAACAGGATCGTTCCCACGACCTCTGAAACTCCGAGGAGCGAGGGCCCGTCCCTGGGATGTTTTCTTGATCCGAGGGTAAGTCCCCTTTTCATTGATCATACCCCCCGATATCCGATCTTGATCTTCCCCGCAAGTGGCCTTGATATCCAGACCGCCGTAAGCAGGACGAGACCGGCGGCCGCGGCGAACAGATATGGACCCGGATGTAAGGTCGGTGTTTCCCGGGGCTCATCTATGGATCCATCCGCAGGTGCCGGTCCGATGGGCTCATCGTTTTGAGGTGCGGGCTCGTATCGTATCTCATCTGCAGTGCTGTCCTGCGAGACAGCATCCATCAGGGTGCCCGATCCATCGCTCCCGAGCACCGGTTCCTCCAGGTAAGCGGCACCGCTTCTCGTCGATCCCTGGGTCTCTCCATATATCATAACGTCATCGATGTAGATCCCCCTGAAAAGAGGATCGACCGTTGACGGATCGTCGTCGTAATGGTTCGCATCCACATTGTTCGTGACGATCCGGAACCTGATATTGATGGCGCTGCCTGTGAAGGCCGAAAGATCGGCGTTGACACGGGTCAATGTGTTGATCGGAACCCAGTATTCTTTGGTCCCATCCATCTCAAGACCAGTATACGACTTGCCATCATTGAGTATACCATCGGAACCATCCGGCTGTGTCCCGCTGACGCCCCAGCTTGATCTCACTCCAAGTGTGAGGGGCACCCAGGTTTCCATGTTGTTCGTGGAAACCTCTATCCTGAAACCGTCCGGAGGTCTGCCCGGTTCCTGGTCCAGATTGAACTTGACCATCGCCTGCAGTCCGGCGGTCCTCACGCTGGTGAGGTCTATCTGCCTCGTGTAGAGCGAGTTGTCCACGCCATCGTTCAGGTCACCGCTTTTACTGTTCACACCGCAGAACCATGCATGGTCCCCGCTGTATGATTGAACACCAGGTGTGGCGGCGGTAATGAGCGCCCAATTGTCTACGGTGAGGTCCTTGTTGGGGTTACTGTCCTGGGTTGATGTCTTAACTGTAACGTCGTCCAGGAACCATCCGTAACCGGTTCCCCCCTCGTAATGGATGTAACGGAACCTGATCTTGATGACCTTTCCCAGATAATCGCTGAGGTCCAGAGTGACATGGTCCCAGTCCATTGTGCCGCCGCCGCTCATACCGTTCCAGCACCAATTGATATCATTTTCCAGAAAATCGGTCTCGATTTGGGCGGCCCAGGTTTCTTCATCAAAGCTCCCTGTATAGGGCTGGTCAGGCAGGACATATTCCCAACCATATCCCTTCGTTTCGTCTTGATGGTATACCTCGATTATTCCTCCGGCGTCTTCTCTCTCAAGATTGTACTTGTGATTGAAGGACAGCTCGGCGGTGTCCGCATATGTAAGATCTATCTCACCAGTATTGATATATTTCTCCCTGGCGATCTCGTTCCAGTCCGTCCAGGGCCCGATGCTCCTGGTACCCGGGTCCGATCTCGTCCCGGTTATGGCCGCCTGCTCGATATCATCGAAGGCTCCCTGGAAGGCCATTCTGATTTCGTTTTGGGAATCGATATACCTGTAATTGCCAGTGGATTTGTCGGATATCATCCTAAGATCGTATTCCGTCGTGAACCAGTAATTGGAGGGTGAATAGGTGGAAATCGTTTCTTCGCTGTGGGGGACCAAACCCATTCCTATAGTGTATATCG
>JBLIRF010000082.1:0-7760 GCA_049472175.1 Thermoplasmatota archaeon | reverse complement strand
CTGTCCCTGACCATTATCGTTCTATCCTCGATATCGACCTTCTTAAGGTCTCTCAGGTCCAGGATGATGTTCTTCTTCAGCGTCCCCGGGGATATCTCGAAAGCCTTGATCTCCCACTTCTCGAGGTCTATGTAGGCCTCTCTTATCTTACCGATAGGTTCGCCAACCGTGTTGACCACCTTGCACTCTTCCATTTTCTTGATCAGCATTCACTTGCCTCCTTTGGCAGCTTTCCTGATGAGGTCGACATCCCTTTCCATGTTCGACATCCTGGCATCTGCTGACAGCATGAACTCCTTCATCGAGTTTATCCTGCCAGTGATCTTGTCGTACCTCATTTCGTATGCTTCTATGTCCAGGCCGGTCAGTATCCCGTACTCTTCAATATACGAGGACATGTTCTGGTCGAGGTATTTCTCGATCCTTCCATCCAGCAGTCTTCGCTTGTAGTGCGGAGGCTCCTGTTCCTCCTGTTCATCCTCTCCACCTCTGAAGGTGGACCTGATCCAGGCAAGGAATCCCTTATTTCCGGTCCCTTCATCGATAATCTCTTCCTGCATCATCTCACCTCCTTCAGAGCCCCTCCAGATCGGTAATGGTCTTCTCGAGTCCGCTCATCCTCTTTTCAAGGGTCTTTCTCCTTTTATCGAGAGAGGTTATATCGCTGCCGACCACCTGTAATCTCTTTTCGATGTCCTTCTTGAACTCCTTCACCCGGTCCCGGGTAACGATATCCCATTCTCCCATGATCCCCCTGAAGTTCTCTTCGAAGTAGAGCTGGAGATGGGACGGTTCCATCCTCCTCTTCCTTCTCAGATGGATGAACCAGGCAAGTGCCAGGAACCATGCTATCACAAGGGCAATTATACCAAGCATTATCCAGAACGTTGTCCAGTCCCAGCTCATTTCTTCCCACCTCCCTTCAAACCGTACTTGTCTGTCAGTCTCTCGATCCTTTTCGATCCCTCATCGAGTCTCTGGTCGAATTCCTCCTTCCATATCTCGAGGTCAGACATTTTATTCTCGAATCCTTCGAACTCCGGATCAAGGTCCGTGATATCGTTCCTGTCAGCTATCTTGTATTCGTCCATGAGGTCCGGAAGGTGCTCGACCAGGTATTGGTCTATCTTCTTGCTCATGGTTACCGGGTGTCTCGCCCTGTATGCCTGTATCCTGCTTCCTATTGCCATCATTTCTCCTCCTCTTCTTTCTTACTGCGGAACCTGTCCTTCAACTTCCGCCAATTTTCCTTCACATCTTCGGAAAGATTCTTGTAAGGGTATATTCCAACCTCATCCCCTTCCTCGACCTCGAGGTCCTCCATGTCGCCCTCTCTGAGAACCACATGGTCCTTTTTCGCAAATCTGTCCGAGACTAGCCTTACGACCTTTTGTTTCTTTTCCGACTTTATCTCCACCAGGTGTATATCGTTATTCTCGAAGATGCCCAGGTGACTGGTATGTATCCTTGCCACACCGGAATCCACCGAGTCGATCGCACTCTTGATGACCTTCAAGGTCAAATAGCGCGTCTCATCACTTCCTGTTTCGTTCAATCTCGTTTCACCTCGTTATACATTTTGGCCTCCGTAGATGATGGAGAGCCCGAGTGTTACTTTCTCTGAATTCGATGATATATATTGATATTGATTTTTAAAATAAATATTTGTTCTAAAATTCATAAAATATATTTTTATTGAACCTACGATCATACAATAATCTGCACGATGGGACATTGAAGCGATAGTTTTATACGGGAGTTTCGTTTGGAGCGGGTCTATGTTCAGTTTCATCTATCTGCTGCTGCTGCTTATCGCAGCTCTCTTCTTCGGGAAGGTGGCAGAGAGGATGAAGATACCGACGATCGTCGGTAATATTTTCGGCGGGCTCGTCTTCGGTCCCATACTCATCGCAGCCCTGAAGACCGTCGATATCATTACCGGTGGTGATCTTTTCCATCAGGTCGCGGAAAACCTGCTTCCGGAGAAAGTGGAGGAGACGACCTCATTTCTCGTTGAGTTCTCCATCGTGATGCTGATGTTCGCATCGGGATTGGAGACCCGGATCAAGGATTTCCTTGCGTCCTTCAGGACCGGTATCGTAACGGCATCGCTTGGTGTGATATTCCCGTTCGGTCTGGGTTTTATAGGAGCCTACCTCTACCTCGGTGATGTTATCGTTGCACTCTATGTGGGCGGAGCGCTTTCCATCACCGCGGTCGCCCTTTCCGTTGCCACCCTGCTCCAGATAGATGGGATCCAGACCAGGTACGGGATGACCATCATAAATGCTGCCATCGTGGATGACATCATCGGGATAGTGATATTGTCCATTCTGCTGTCCATCTCCTCGACCGGACATTTTCCAGGGGCCATCTCCTTGGGTTCGACCGTCCTCCTCGCCGTTGCATTCGTGCTTATCGCACTTTTCGTTCTACCCTGGCTTCTGAAGCTCGTATACAAGGAGATCAAGGACCTGAGGACAACGGAGGGTATCGGCTTCACCATACTCATGGCGGGTCTGTTCGGGGTCATGGCCCATTTCATGGGCCTTCATCTGATGATCGGTGCTTTCCTCGGGGGAATGGCCATCAGGGAATCGCTGAACAGGCAGACCAAGCAGTCCCTGGGAAGATGGTCATTTGGCTTTTTCGCGCCCGTATTCTTCGCCTGGGTCGGCTTCTCCGTCACATTCTCAGGGGTGGCCATATCCTGGCTGGTGCCCCTTCTGGTCGTTCTGGGTATGACCGGAAAGGTCGTCGGTGCGGGTCTGGGTGCCAAGATCTCGGGTCTCAACTGGGCCGAATCCATCCTTGTTGGTGTTGGGATGAACGGACGAGCAGCGGTGGACCTGGTCCTTGCAAGTGTTGCACTGGGTTCGGGAATAATAGACAGGGACCTCTATTCGGCGGTGGTCTTCAATGCCATCATCATGGCCCTTGCGACCCCGGCACTGCTCAAAGTATTGAGCAAATGGTTCAGGAAGAAAGGCTGGGTAGAGCAGAACGGTCACTGATCCAAGGTAACGGGGCTGGACCATTTTTCCAGTAAACTTAGGTTCCTGCAGAGTATAAAAACCTCAGGAACCGTCGTTCGATGTCTTATGGTCCTCCAGGATCTGACTCCACCGGAGTACCTTCTTGAACTGCAGAAGAATGGATTTCATCGTCAGCTCACCCACGATCTTCCCTTTTCTGACGACGGGGAGCCTTTTGAGGTGATGCCTCTTCATCTTGGTCAGTGCCTTTCCGATCGTCGTCTTCGGGTGGATCGTGACCAGGTCGGTGGTCATCATATCCTCGGCATTCTCGAGGCCCCCGAAAAGCATTGACCTGAAATGAGAGCCCGATATCGTGAACTGGTAAGGGTCGATCTTCCTGGGAGCTATTATCTCGACCAGGTCACGCTCGGTGATGCAGCCCAGAAGTCTCATTGACCTCATGTCATCCACGACCCAGATATGCTTTCGGGAGGAGAGAATTCCTATGACCTCCTCTACCGGTGTTCCTGGGGTGACGAACGACATGTCCCACATGTTGGATTTCATCACGGTCTCCACATCGATCTGGTGGAACTGCTTCAGGATCCTGGAAATGTCGGGTCCAGATCTCTGTGCTGTCCTTGGCTTTATGAACTTGACCATTGATGCCTCACCGTCCCAAACCATTACGGCATGCATTTACTTAAAGACCGATGCTTCGATGCCGGGGAGGTGGGATACGCACAAACCTAATAAATATTCACTTTATATCCCGCGTGTATCCTACCGTTCATGGAGGAGTATCAATGAAAAGGGACCCAACACGATTTCTCAGAGAAGAGTATCAGGACCTCGTTGCGAAGGGCTTCAACTGGCAGCTCAGGGAGCTTCAGGGGCCCTCCACTCCGAGATGCAGGGTTGATGGAAAGGAGCTCATCATGCTCTGCTCGAACAACTATCTCAGTCTCTCCAACCACCCTAGGCTGATCGCCGCTGCAAAGGAATGGACAGACCGGAATGGCGCAGGATCCGGTTCGGTGAGGGCGATAGCCGGTACCATGGACATCCACTTCATGGTAGAGAAGGCACTTGCGAAGTTCAAGCAGAGGGGGGCATCGCTGGTCTATCAGACAGGGTTTGCGGCCAATTCCGGTCTGATCTCACAGCTGGCCCCGGATAAGGATGACCTGATAATCTCCGATGAGCTCAATCACGGTTCGATCATCGACGGAGTGAGGCTATCGAAGGCGGAAAGGGGCGTTTACCCCCACAACGACATGGGGGTTCTAGAAGACCTGCTCAGGAAGTCACAGGATAAGAGAAGGGTCCTGGTCGTGACCGACGGAGTGTTCTCGATGGACGGAGACACATCACCCCTGGACCAGGTCGTGAAGCTCTGCGTGGAATACGGAGCGATGTCCTACGTGGACGATGCCCACGGGGAGGGTGTCCTCGGTGAGAAGGGGGCGGGTATCGGGGTCCATTACAGATGCCACGACAAGCTGGATGTGGAGATGGGTACTTTCTCGAAGGCCTACGGCGTTGTGGGTGGCCTGGTAGCGGGCTCTCAGGACCTCATTAACTTCGCTTACAACAAATCCAGGACATGGTTGCTTTCAGGATCGCATCCCCCGGCTGTGGCCGGAGCACAGCTCGCGGCCATCCAGGTTCTTGATGAGGAGCCCCAGCACTGGGAGAATCTCTGGAAGAACACGAACTACTTCAAGAAGAGGATACAATCCATGGGATTCGACACCGGAAGGACGGAGACCCCGATCATACCGGTGATGTGCGGGGAATCCCACAAGGCGAAACAGCTTTCCAAGGAACTCTACGATAGGGGTGTCTTCGCGCTCCCCATAGTCTTCCCGATGGTGGCTCGCGACAAATCCAGGGTCAGGGTCCAGGTGAACGCTGGATTGAGCCAGGAGATGCTCGACGAGGCACTCGCTGCCTTCGAGGCAGGCGGAAAAGCGGCCGGAATAATATAAAGCCGACATCCTTCATTGCATTCGATGACGTGAGACCCTGGGGATATCCTCGCATCTTGAGACCTCATATCCGGTTCCCGGCAGCCAGGGGACCTCGTAGGCTTTATCATGATAGATCCATCGTTTCGATGCGTCTCTCAGATCGATCTGGTGCCTCCTTTTCCTCAATTTATTGACCCCGCTTGCCCCCCTTTGCTTTCTTCTCTTATCAAAGATCAATCTTTCGAGCCCTCTCCTGTCAACTATATGACCGAAATCGTCATATCTGTTGATATCCCTGAATCCGTAACATATGTCCCAATCACCGTGATAAATGCAGTTGGAGCAGACATTTCTGACGCTTCTGAACCTCAGGGTCCCGATGAACTGCAAGGAGATGAAGAACGAAATGAAGATCAATATTTTAAAAACATAGTGAATGGGCATGGTAAAGATCCAGACGGTGATCCCGCCAAGTGATGCTCCCAATGAGATCTTAACAAGGATATTGGCAGCCCTCGAGGACCGCATTCCCTGATATTTGATGAACTGCATGGATCCCAGGAGAATGGAGGCGCACAGCAACAGGTCCTGATGCATTATTAATTCCGGCAATGAGCGATACCATCTGGTAAAAAAGGCAAAGATTATCAAAAGAAACGCGGTGGGATAGGTTATGCTGCAGCCAAGGCAGATCCTTTTCTCTGACACCTGGAACACATCATCATTGAAGAATTGGCAATCTGGATGGTGGGAAAGCAGAAATGGGGCCAATGTTCGCATCGTCTTGATAATTTCTTTATCCACGAACGACCATCCATAATATTCGATTTAAACCTTTCATCAACTGAACATATAAATAAATGGCAAAATAAATGAAAAAAATACCTGCGGACCGATCAACAGGTCAGCAGGTACAGCTCACTGCCCATTGATCTCAAGCAGTCTGTGAGAAGAATGTCCAGTGTTTGACGGCTTTGCCTTCGGACATCAGCTTGGCCTGCATGTATCCATCGATGCACGCTGCTATCGGTACGATAAGGCCTATCCCAAAAGCTGCTGAAAGGACCAGTGTCGCAGCCAGAGATGCCAATCCCTTCTGCCACTGTCCAATATAGAAATATCCGACACATCCAAGCAAGCATAGATTCAGGAACAATGTTCCTATCGGGCTTTTCTCGCCAGTAATCGTTTCATCACCCATTTAAACACCTCCACGATCCAGTTCATGGTTGAATTGCGAACATATTATTAAAACATATCTTTTAGTCTTTATCGTAAATATTCGCCCTAAGAGCCAGTCCGAGAAATCACTTTCATCCACACGGATGGGTAAATATTACTTGAAAAACGAGGAGTTTGGTGATAGAATATTCTCTCCGATGAGATTATTTATCATTTCTCGGACACACTCCTAATCACAATAATTTGAGAGATCATCAAGAACTGGTCCGATCGATCGTGGATGCATTTTCGGAGCCATCATATCGCAATTTGCACACATTTACGAACCTTCCTGTGATAATGGGAGCTTTTTGTGTCCGTGGAAAGGATTCAAGCCCTCTGCCATACCCTGTTAAGGTGTTGTTGTGCGAAGATTATCCCCGTAAAGAAGAGAAAGTACATTAACAGGTTTACAAAAGGGTTGAGCCTTTCATCCTCGTATATACCGACCATCTCTTCCATTTCGGATATCTCGGAGAACATCTGGTAGAGGATGAATATATTGAGTATTGGAATTATCATCAGTACGGTTTTAACAATTGGATTGAAGTCCTTCTTGGTAAAAGATGCTATCTCGGTCCAAACCCGATAGATCCACATGATATTGACTATTAAACATAGTCCTAGGACCCACCAAATGATCGGATTCCTTTCTGCCCCGGGATTCCCATGTTTGACCATTAATTACCACCACGAACGCAAGTTCAAATACTTTCAGGACGAATTATCGATAGAACACGTCGAATATATAACAATTCAGGGCCTGTTCACCCATCATTTCGGGTCCTCATACTGATCCCGCTCCACTTGATCACGGATATTCCGGGTTCTCTCAGGATCATCGATATGGGGAAAGGAATTGAAAAATGTTCAAGGAAGGGCAACCATTATCGATTCGTGGGATTCGAGTATCTGAACGCAAAGCTTGAGAAAGAAGGCCTCTAGACACATAAGTAGTTGGCTGACCTCCAACAATCTATAAATACAAACATTCTTCATTGAGCAGCGGTGAAAAGGGATGTCAACCGATTATAATTTCACCCATTCTGTCAATACAGATGCGCCGTTGATTGTTTTACTGGAGGCAGTTCAGGATGCACTCTCTCCGTTGGGTGGAAATGTTACCACAAATGATGAAAAAGGCATTTTAAACATCGCGGATGGTAAGATGGGGATATTCGGAGATTTCATGTTCGACTGTTCAGCAACGTTGTTCATAAAGAAGAAATCAGAAGGTAGATACGACATCAAGTGCAGTATCAGGAAGAGCCCCAATTTCATTTTCTGGTTGATGCTTATTGGTGGTTTCTGCACAGGTCTATGGCCGGTATGGGTGTTCAATATATACTATCTGTTTATCGACCTTGGGAAGGAATATCAGAAGAAACTGGAGAGCCTTGAGACCCATCTGTAATTATCTTGGGGTTAAATGCTCTATTGAACGTGATAAGAGGTTTTGACCTTGATCAGAAAAGCTAGATTATCCGATGTGGATGAGATCGTAGAGCTCTGGAAAAGGTTCATGGAGCAGCAGAGAGGACTTGGCCATAAACAAGGAGAAGACATGCTTCCGGTCATGAGGAAGAAC
>JBLIRF010000081.1:0-7768 GCA_049472175.1 Thermoplasmatota archaeon | reverse complement strand
AATCTACCTCCGAAATCGACCTTTTGAATCCATCCAGGTCCCTCCAGGGGCCTTCCCTCTGATCGCCGTCCCCGTTATCCTGGTTATCCCGCGGATACAATAGGACCGCCATGAGAATCACCACGACGGCAACGATCACTAGGACCCCCAGAAGGGCCCTCTGCCTCG
Source organism: Thermoplasmatota archaeon (assembly GCA_049472175.1). Lineage (GTDB taxonomy): Archaea > Thermoplasmatota > Penumbrarchaeia > Penumbrarchaeales > Penumbrarchaeaceae > JAFGLL01. The sequence goes on along the minus strand of JBLIRF010000081.1, from coordinate 7,600 downwards.
ACCTTGCGTTCTCCGACACCCTCTTTCATCCTTGCAACATTATTTCTATCTTTTGGGGACAGGTGCAGGGAAATGAGCATCTTTTATATGGATACCGAACAGGTTCAAAAGGTCCTGTCCCTTGCAGAGGAAAGATAAAAGAGGCGATCCGATATTGATAATTCCAAGGAATGTAGCATTTAATATTCTGATGTTGGAAAACAAATGCATCATGTTCCAAAGAGGTCCAAGTGAGAACAGTTACTGGAACTCGACGAAATTGATTAAGAGCAGGAGGTAGATGACCAATGGTGAGCAATGTTTTCTTTCCTCATAGAATGGTGATCTTTGCAGCGGTGGCCATCATCGTCCTGACTACCGGGTCAACTCTATTCGCTCCCGTGATATCAAGGATCGCAGAACCTCTCTCGGAGGGAGAGTGTGAAGAATGCCATGAAGGATTCGAGCCCTTTGAACTGACCATCGATTCACCTGAAGAGGTCCCCGTGGACCAAGAGTTCGAGTTCAAGATCAGGGTGGAGAACAATTGGAAGCATGAGATCGACAGGGTATTGATGTTTGTTGACGTTTCCCGACATGACGGGCTGATGATCAATTCTCCATGGGCGGAATCATGGGAAGAGACCGTCGAGGGTTCCGTTTCCAGATTCAGTGAGACAAGCCACCACTTTGAAGGATACATGATACCACCCGATGTTCTGACCATAACCCTTGACGGTGATGACGGTCGACTGGGATTGAACGATATCGACCTCGAAGTGGAGGACAGTATTGGAAATGTCTGGACCTCCGACGGACCGGATGCTGATGAGTCGTTGGTCCTGGAAAGTGAAGTTCCATTCGGGGGTTTTATCGTAAGAGTGATACACATTCGGGGAAGGAGTCCCATTTCCTATACTCTGTCGGTCGAGGCCGATTACGGTTATATCGAGAACATGGACTTTGGAGGATGCATCTGGATCGGACCCGGTGAAGAGGATGAGATGACCGTTACCCTGAGGTCCGTCCAGAAGGGTGTTGGCACTATAGATATCGACATTGAGGGTCAGGTTTCCTACGAACACAAAGAGGGTTACAGATCGGAGACTTACTACGAGGAGATGGAGTACGAGATAGTCGTGGGCGACGAGCTGGTCTACCACCCTCCTCGGGATAAGATATCTTCCGTTGAGGTGATGTGGATGACCGGAAGGTGGATCGGTTTCCTGACCGTATTCCTTTTCTTCGCTTCCTTCTTCACAGGAGGTAGCATCAATTCATGGAGAAAATGGCTTGACGAACGCATAAAGAGAAGGAAGGAACTTCACTGTGTCATTGCCTTTACTTCAATTGTATCCGCAATCGTCCATATGCTTATCCTGTATTCGGGGATGTACGGCGGTACCTACAAAGGGTTGGGACTTGGCCTCACCGCGACATTGATGATGCTGTTGATAGGGATCACGGGGATCTTCAGGTCCAGGCTTGCAGTGAAGATAGGCGATAAGAGATGGAGGCGGTTTCATTTCTGGCTCTCCGTCGCCGTGATCATAATATTCGTCATACACTCCGTGAAGGAAGGAACGGACCTGGCATTTCTAAGGTGGTGGTAGGATGTCCCATGGCCTGGATTCATGGATGCTTTTCATCCATCCGCCTCTTGCCATGATCGGTTTTCTGCTTTCATCCTCACTTTTCTTTTCGATAATCATGTACCAAAGGAAAAAGGAATACAAAGAATTGGTAAAAACCATCTCTCTTGGCGCCTGGTCGTTTTCTTTGATCGGGCTGCTTGCGGGAATGGTTTGGGCACAGATAGCATGGGGGAGCTACTGGTCATGGGACCCGAAGGAAACCTCAACACTGCTTTATTTCCTCGCGTTGAGCTGCACATTGTATGCATCACTCAGGAACTATTCAAGGAGAAGAATGATGGCACTTGGTGTCTTAACGATGGGATTGATCGTCATAACGGTCCTTATTCCGTATCTGATCGAAAGTCTTCACGGATACGTATAAGAGAAATGAATTATACCGATCCTCCATATCATGCAAAGAGGTGTGCCGAACGAAGATCTGCATGATTTCCTCGGAATACCCCCCCAAATGGGGAGGGGTCGGAGTTGTCGCCTACTACCTGTCCACCTGGATGGCAAAGAGGGGTCACGAGGTCCATGTCGTAACCAGGAAGCAGAGCATCGGCTACCAGTCCTCCCACGAGAATATCAGGATCCACCCAGTGAAATGGCTCAAGGCACCCATGCTGTTCACGACATCCTTTGGCAGGAATGCGGTGAGATGGATCAGGGAGAGCGGTCTGAAGTTCGATATCGTGCATGTCCAATCGAACATGGCGCTGCTGCCCGAAAGATGCTACGACGAACTGAATGCTCCGGTGATCTCAACCATGCACGGTACGTGGCGGGGGGAGCGGTCCAAGATCAGCTTCCGGGACCTCTCGCCGTCCATCGCGGCCCTGAACGACCTTGCGGTCATGTACCTGGGTCCCTTCTTTGACAGGTACGAGGACCTCGCAATAGAGAGGTCAAACGGTGTGATAACCATCTCATATTCCGAATGCAGGGCCCTGAAGGACAGGGGTATCAAGAACCGATATGATAGAAGGATCCACCTCCCCGACGGAATCGATGTCGAGGAGTTCAACCCCGGGAACAGGGACCCGGGACTGAAGAAGAGATACGGTATACCGGAGAATAACAGATTGATAGCCTCCGTCGGCAGGTTCGCGGCAAGGAAGGGGGTCAGGGAGGTCCTGGACGCCTTCAGGCTTATGTACAATGAGAGAAAGGATATCACCCTGATCCTTGTGGGATGGGGGCCTCTTGAGAACGAGGTTAGATCGAAACTCCGGAAATGGTCCATGGAGGAGGCCGTCAAACTGGTGATCTCACCGCCCCACAAGGAGATGCAGGCGATCGTGGCGACCGCCGACCTCGCCATGTTCCATTCCTACTGGGAGGGATACGGGCTTACCTTCGGCGAGGCATTGGCTTCCGGAACGCCTTGTGTTCTGACAGATGTCGGGGGCGCCTCGGAGATGGTCGTTGAGGGGACCGGGAAGCTCGTCAAGGTCGGAGACGTGAAAGGTCAGGCAAGGGCCGCCCTGGAACTTCTTGACAGGGAAGACCTCCGCGAATGGGGCATGAGGGGGAGAGAGCACATAGTCGATTACTGCTCCTGGGAGGACATTGCTGCGAGGACGGAGGAATTCTACAGATGGGTGGCGGAGGACCCCGAGAACAAAGGTGGGTGGAGGCGGGATTTCGAGAGGTGCCCCTGAAAGGTGATAGATTGCCCGGCAAGAACAGGATGAGATCTTTGCATGAGAAGACCGCACAGGAAGTGATGCTCATCCTGGGCACTTCCCCCGACGGGCTTACCCAAAAAGAAGCTGTCGAACGATCGAAAAGCGACGGCCCGAACGAGATACCCAGGATAAAGAAGTCCTTTCTCAGGAAGGTGGCCCCCCAGATCTTCGATTTCGTTATAGTGCTTCTCATCGGTATCGCAGCTGTTCTTGCCCTCCTCGCGTGGATTTTCCCCGATAACGAATCGACCTCCTTCGAGACGTCCATTGCCATCGTGGGGGTCATCCTTCTCAGCTGGGTCCTGATAGTGTTCCAGCTTTACTCCGCGGAGCGCTCCCTGGAAGCCCTGAGGAAGATAGGCGCTGCCAGGGCCAAGGTAAAGCGAAGCGGGAAATGGACGGAGGTCCCCACGAAAGAGCTCGTCAGGGGAGATATCGTGATGCTCGGGGAAGGGGACAGGGTTCCAGCCGACGTGAGGATCATAAAAGGGGAGCGTCTCACCATCGACGAATCATCCCTCACGGGAGAATCCGTGGGGGTGGAAAAGGACGCATCTCCCGTGGAGCTTGAGGACCTCTCCCTGCACCATCTCTCGAACATGGCCTTCATGTCCACCATCGTGACGAGGGGGGCGGGGGAGGGTGTCGTCACTGCCATTGGTCTCGACACCGAGCTCGGGAAGATAGCCAAGAGCATAGAGGAGGCGCCGGAGCCGGAGATCCCTCTCCAGAAGAAAATGAGCCAACTTGCCAGAACGCTTTCCGGTGTGATGCTTACCCTGATATTCATACTCACTGTTGTCCAGATCGCAAGGCTGGGCATGATCGGGGACCTCGACTGGGATTCTGCCATACAGCAGATGGTCAACGGCGTGATACTCGGAGTTGTTGCTGTCCCATGGAGCTTTCCCATCATCACAACGTCCGTCATGGCAAGGGGAATGGTCTACCTCGTGAAAGAGAACGCCATTGTACGCAGGGTCGCATCCATCGAGGGTCTCGGCAGGGTCTGCGTGATCTGCTCTGACAAGACAGGTACCATGACCCAGAACGCCATGACGGTGAAGACCCTCTTCCAGGGCGGCAGGTTCTACAGTGTTATGGGTTCAGGTTATTCCCCTGATGGTTGGCTGGAACGGGATAACAGGAAGGTCAGGGTGAAGAACGGCACTTATCTCTGGAGGCTGCTGGAAGCAGGCTATATCGACAACGATGCCAGGGTGGTGAAGGATGATGAGGGCTGGAAGGTGTTGGGGGACCCGACAGAAGGGGCCTTGATAACCCTCGGGATGAAGGCAGGGATCGATGAAGGTATCAGGAACAGGAAGGTCCTGAGGGACATACCCTTTGATTCATCCAGGAAGATGATGACGAGGGTGGTGGAGGAGGAGGGCGGGGCCATAGCTTTCTGCAAGGGCGGTTTCGAGGTAGTTGCGGCAAGATGCGACAGGGTAGTGCTCGGTGACAGGGTGGTTCCCTTTGATGAGGGGCTCCGCGAATACATCGGTAAGGCCAATTCCCTTGTCAACAGCAAAGCCCAGAGAACGCTTGCCATGGCATATCGGGAGATCGATGGAAGTGAGGTCCATAGATCAGAGGATGAAGAGATAGAGGACAGCATGGTGTTCCTCGGCTTCGTCGGAATGATAGACCCGCCCAAAGTAGGTGTGCGCGAGGCGGTCAGCAAGTGCAACGAGGCCGGGATAAGGGTAGTCATGATCACCGGCGACAGTAAAGGGACCGCCACCGCCATAGCCTCGGACCTCGGGGTCCTCAGAAAGGGAGAGATCGTTGTCGAGGGCAGCGAGCTCCCCGTCCCCCGCGAGAAACTGAAAAGGGTGAGCGTTTTCTGCAGGGTCTCCCCGGGACAGAAGGTCGATATCGTGAACGCATACCGCCAGAGCGGACAGATAATCGCCATGACCGGGGACGGGATGAACGATGCTGCCGCTTTGAAGAACGCAGACGTCGGGGTGGCCATGGGCATTAGCGGGGTCGATGTGGCCAAGGAGGCCTCCCAGATCGTGCTCTCGGACGACAATTTCGCAACACTGGTAACGGCTGTCCATAGAGGAAGGCAGATCTTCGACAACATCCGAAAGAGCATCACCTACCAGATCTATACGAACCTCTCGGAACTCTCGCTGATGTTCATGGGATCTCTGCTGTTCCTTGACCAGATGATGAGCGACAAGCATCTTCTGTTCCTCTATTTCTCGACCCATCTGTTTCCCGTTGCCGCGCTTGTGCTGGACAGAACAACTCCCGGAGTGATGAAGGAGCCTCCAAGGGATGCAAGGGAGGGAATAGTATCCAGAAATGTCTTCGGGGAACTCCTGGTCATGATCTTCACAATGACAGTGATATCCCTTTCGATGTTCCTGGTCCTTGACAACGATTGGATCGATATGGGGATCGAAGGGGACCGTCTGACCACGATACAGACCATGGTGCTTACCTTTGTGGTCTGGGCCGAGTGCTTCAATCTCTTCAACAGCCTTTCGATGAAGGATTCCCTCGTCAAGCAGCTGAGGGAGAAGAGCATGCTGCTCCCCGTACTCATGACCTTGATACCTGTCACAGCCTTGACCTTCCTGATGTATTTCGGAGATATGGGCGATGGTATGGACCTCGTTGGTCTGACACCACTGCAGTACGGGACCTCTATCATTCTGGGTTTCTCGATAATTCCCGTTGTCGAGGCTTACAAGATTTTTGTCAGGAGAGCTGCCCGCAGGGAAACGAGGTTCTCGAGGTTCTTCCAGAGCGGCATAGATGCTTCCATATCCGGTTTCCAGAGACTGAACGACATGCCTGCATACTTCCAGAGGGAACTCGGGTCGCTCGCCCCCAGGGGGAAGTTCGGATTCGATATGAGGGGCAGGGGACCGCTGAGGAGGACCGGAGGAGCCATAATCAGGTCAGTGGGAAGAGATGGAGTGATCGGAAAAGGCATTTCCCGGGTGGGCTCGGGTGTAAGGAACGCTGCCCGGGGGTCAAAGGAGAAGGGAGAACAAGGAAAAGAACGATGATGGACAAACCTGCATGATCTTGAGATCCATGTTCTCACCCGGACGCTTCATTCCCTACCTCGGATGCCTGCGCTTGTCTACACCATACACGCTTCCGGGCTGCTCGATACCCTCTCGACGGAATAGAAACGGATCATAACCACCGAAAAAGGTTGGATGAGAAAACCTGATAGGAAGGAAATGATTCGGATGCAGATACAACTCGACATCGGTAGGCAAATTCCCTCCAACCCATTGATCTGGACATGGCATTCTGAACATTGTCAATGGCAATCGAATTTTCCCCACCCCCTTCGGGTATGAAAACATACTCGGAGGGACCAGATGTGGGACATAACGGAGTGGGTTGCCATGAAGGAAAAATATCGGAATGCCAAAGCAAAAAAGTACCTTCGACCCGGGATAAGAGATGTGATCGTCATACCGATACATAAGCTACCGACCGATATCCATGAGATCCGTTCTTACGTCCGTTCGTTTATTGTCATGGATTAAGTGACTATTTTCTAGTCCAGTCGTTGTTTTCATATTTCTTTTCTTAAGAACAAAAGTTATATAACCATGAGATTAATGATGGATTGAGGTGATGCCTATGATGCAAAAATGCATCAGACATTACATCCCTCCAACGGACCTCCCAGATACGGTCCGAAGTAACGGTGCGAAGGACTAAGAAACTGCCGTGAAGTTAAAGGGCCTTTCTGGGAGGGATGATGGGTATCATTTTTTTGAGAAAATTCTGCTTATATGCCAATCTGGGATATCTCTCTTGATCCTGCGATAGTTCTGAATGTCATGAATGTATTTTTCTTTTAAGACATGACCAGAGTATGCTATGATATCAGCGATCTTCACACCACGGTTATATGTCCCTCTTGAGAAAACAAAATCCAACTCAACTCTTTTTGTGTTCATCAATCTACTGCAATGATGCATCACCCTCTCGATCTTCCCAAGTTGATTCTCAACACAAGTGGATACTGAATATCTGCCTTCTCTTCTTGTAACAGGATGCATAAGCATGAAAAATAATATCCCATATAATTCCTCGTGATGGGACTGTAATGGGAAAATGAATACTGTTAAATAGTCTCTAATTCTATTATTCTTGGTCAGGGGTATGGTTGGCACTTCTATACAGGTTGTTCTGAAGAAGAACCCTTCTGGATTGAGCAGGAGGGAGCTCTGGAAGCTCTCAGGAATGAGCAGCAGCCAGTTTAGTAGTTCTCTTGCTTCCATGATGAGAAACAAGGATCTTGTT
>JBLIRF010000080.1:0-7775 GCA_049472175.1 Thermoplasmatota archaeon | reverse complement strand
CTCGGCAAGGGTGACGAGGGGGCCTGGGTGGCGAAGGTCACCAACGACGAGGCCCTGGAGATCGTCTCCCAGGCATGCAAGGAGGTCGGTGACGAGGTGGGTTTCACCATACAGCCCGGTCTCGATGTTGCGGCCTCCTCCTTCTTCAAGGACAAGAAGTATCACTACGCGGACAAGAAGCTGGACACCCAGGGGCAGATCGCCTACATGGCCGAACTGGCCGATAAGTACGACCTCTTCTCCATAGAGGACCCCATGGACGAGGAGGACTTCGACGGGTTCGCGGACCTCACGGAGGAGATCGGGGAGAGCTGTCTCATCATCGGTGACGACCTCTTCGTGACCAGCGAGGAGAGGCTTCTCAGGGGCATCGAAACGGGTTCATGCAACGCGATCCTCATCAAACCTAACCAGATAGGGACCCTAACCAGGACCCTGGACACCGTGAAGCTGGCGAGCGAGGCGGGATATCAGAACGTCATATCCCATCGCAGCGGGGAGACGACAGACTCCGCCATTGCACACCTCGGGGTCGCCTTCGGGTCGATCTGCATAAAGACGGGAGCCGTTTCCGGGGAACGAATAGCAAAGCTCAACGAGCTCATAAGGATCGAGGAGGAGATGTGAGGGCCCGCCTTGTCGAAAACATTTTTCTAGGTGTACATTCTCCACTCTTGCAGGGGTTCAAATGAGAATACTCCAAGGCAGTTCGAATCCCGCTCTGGCAGAGAACCTGTCCGGGGTCCTGGGCGCTGGTGTTGTCAGCCGGGAGCTTTTTAGGTTCCCCGACGGGGAACTCTACATAAGGATAAAAGAAAGCGTGAGCGATCAGGACATCATCCTGGTCCAGTCCACCTATCCGGACGATAATGCTGTCGAGTTCCTGCTTCTTTCGAGAACTCTGAGGGACCTCGGAGCCAGTTCCGTTATAGGTGTCATACCGTATTACGGCTATGCGAGGCAGGACAGGACCTTCAAGGAGGGTGAATCCTTCTCCGCAAGGACCATGGCACAACACCTTCAGGCGGACCTTGACCATGTCATCTGCGTGAACCTCCACAAGGAGGCCACCCTCTCCGAGTTCGATTCTCTGACAAGCGCGGCGAACGTCTCGGTGATGGGCGTCATAGGGTCTTACATGGAGAACCTGGGCGTGGACCTCGTCCTTTCACCGGACAAGGGAGCCGTGGGATATGCCAGGGAAACAGCCAGGGTGGCTGGCTGCGGGTTCGACCATCTGGAGAAGACCCGGATCGACGGGAGGTCGGTCGTGATGACCCCGAAAAAGCTCGATGTCAGGGGAAAGGCCGTCTGCATAGTCGATGATATAATTGCCACGGGGGGAACCATCCTGAAGGCCCATGAGGTCCTGAGGCAGCAGGGGGCCAGGGAAGTGTACGCCTGCTGTGCACACGGACTGTTCACAGGCGGGGGCAGGGACCGATTGGAACCTGTCCTCGACGGGCTGTTCTCGTCGGACACGATCGAGAACCCGACATCATCCTTCTCCGCGGCGGTCCCGATAGCCGGAAGGATCAGGGATATTACGGGGTGAAGAGATGACGGCATTTCCGGACATACAGGGTAAGGATCCCCACTCGAACTTCGTGTTGAGCAGGGTCGGCATCAGCGGAGTGAAGCGCCCGGTCACCATAAACAGACCGAAAGGGAGCATCTCCCTGGTCCCCGAGTTCGACATATCCGTGGACCTGCCTGCAAAGCAGAAGGGGTCCCACATGTCCCGCCATCTGGAGGTCATCAACAGGGCCATCGACATGGCGGTGGAGGAGCAGAATGATTCCGTCGAGAGACTTGTCGAGAGGATAGCACGCGAGCTCCTCAGGTCCCACGATTACGCCACCTATGCGGATGTCAGGTTATCGGCCGATTATTTTCTCAAGAAGAGGTCCCCCGACGATCGGGAGGTGACCGAGAACTACAGGATATTCGCCGAGGCCCGCATTAAGAGAGGAGAGAGGAACCCCTACAGGTCTATCGGGGTCGAGGTGTCCGGACTTTCAGCGTGCCCTTGCGCCATGGAGAACGTGAGGGAGCTCCTGAAGAGGGAGCTCAAGAAGAAAGGGGAGACGCCCGAGGCGATATCGGTCCTTGACAGGATCCCGGTCCCCACCCACAATCAGAGGAACAAGGCCTACATCGAGGTCGGATGGACAAGGGAGCTCAAGCTGGAGGCGAACGACCTTGTGGAGCTTCTCGAGAGCAACATATCATCACCTACCTACGAGATGCTCAAGAGGAAGGGGGAGGCCGAGCTGGTCCTTGCCGCACACAGGAACCCGAAGTTCGTCGAGGACATAGTGAGGGACATCCTCAAGGATTTCCTCGATCGCTACAGGGAGCTGCCCGATGATGTCACCATCCATGTGAGGTCAATCTCGGAGGAATCGATCCACAAGCACGATGCCTTTGCGGAGCGGGTGACGGATCTCGGTACCCTCAGAAAAGGCTCCATCTTCGAGAACGATACATTAAAATCATGAGAAAGCATATCCACGAAAAAGCAGGCAGGGGATACTATGGCAGATAAGAAGAAGGTCCTTGTTCCGACATCTGGTTACTATGCGGCGAAGGAGAGGGGGGACTACATAATCGATGTGGCAAAGAGGCTCGATGCGGACCTCGTGGTTGTGCACGTCAGGGACCCCAACTACCTGAACGCTCTGAACAAAGAGAGTGATGGATGGGCGGCGCTCAAGCTGTACGAGGAAAAGGGAAAGAAAGCGGGTATCAATGTTGAATCCTACTTCACGAGCAGACCTCTCGTCGAGACGCTGAAGGATTTTGCGGCAGAGAAGGAAGCTGACCTGATCCTGGTAGGGGCCTCGGCAGACAGGGCCATAGCCGAATGGGTGACCATGGAGCTGATGGGCGAGTGCGACGTTCCCGTCCTTGTGGTCCCCCAGGACCTTTCGGGACTGGTCTGATATTCACTCTTACATTTACCGCACTCCCCCGTGTTCGTTTCTATAGTCCTACCAGTTCATGTGATCACACTTGACCGAGGTGCGGACGGAAGGTTTACATGGAACGCTCCAGAGAAAAGAGGATAGAGTTCAGATGGACCACGGAATGCGACGGAGGTGAAAGGCTCATCGGGGAGCTCCTCTCCGGCACCCTTTCGGATATAGGCAGGAAATTGGTCCTCTTTCCAACCCGAAGGATGGTACAGCAGGCGAAGCTCAGGACCGCCCGGGACGGCGGCGGGTTCACGGGACCGATGATGACCATCGGGGATCTCCCGAGATACCTGTACGATGTCCTGAAAGGGCCGCAGCCAGTGATGGACGGGTCCGTCCGGGACCAGATCGTCAGGGGGATCATGACCGAGATCGAGCTTCCTTCACTGGTACGCAGGGGTGATGTCAGGCCAGGCATGGTCAGGTCCGTGTCGGCTGCTTTGGGCGAGCTTATGTCGGAGGGTGTCTCGCACAGGAGGTTGGAAGAGGCTGCCAGAAGCAGGCGGTCGATGGACCTTGCGAGCATATACAAGCGCTACATGATGAAGATAAGGGAGCGGAACATCGTCGACCCGGATCTGCTTGCCGTGGAATCGGTATCCCTGCTTCGTGGGTCCGATCTCCGGTTGGATTCCCTTGGGATATACCTCCCGGGCAGGATCCCGAGGTCCCAGCTTGAACTAATCTCTCTTCTCATCACAAGGACAGATCGCGTCCTGGTGGTCGAACACGCATCGAGGGAACCCCCCGATCTGCCTGGCATTGTGGATATTCCCTTCAGACCACAGATGGAACCGGGGGTCCCCCTTCCCGGGGAAAGGGCCCTGTCAAGACTTGTATCCCAAAGAAAGATAATGGCGATCTGTGGCACGGACCCGATGGATGAGGCAAGGTCGGTGTTCAGGGACATCAAACGTAGATGTCTTGGGGACGGGCTTCCGCCATCAAGCTTCAACATAGTCCTACCGTCAAAGAGGTCAAGGGACGATATTGTGCGGGCGGCAGCCTATGAATATGGCGTTCCCGTTGACCAGGGGGAGGACCTTTCCCTCGAGACCGTCCCGATCATATCGGCCTTTATGATGCTTCTCGCACTTCCCGAAACCGGATTCAGGAGAAGGGAGGTAGTCGAGGCGCTATCCTCTCCCTTTTTCCTCCTCAAGGATGGGAATGGGGAAAGACTGACCGGAAGGGAGCTGGAACTGCTCACCAGGCTTGCCGGGATGGGCCCCACGAGAAGAAGCCCAAAAGAGGGTTGGTCCAAACCCCTCATGGAACTCGCCGGAGACGCTCCAGACCACATCAGGGAAATCGCCATCAGGTACCGTCCTCCTCTCATCGAACTTCTGGAAATGCTCGATAAGGCCTCGGCCGGCCGCAGGACTGTGAGGGAGCATCTGGAAAACGTTTCCGGACTGGCCTCTTACCTTATGATGGAGGACATGCTTGGAAAGGTACTCGAGGAAGGCGAGCGGATTTCAGGGACGGAACGTGGCGGGGGTCCTTTCGAGGTTAACGCGGTGGCCTTCAGGACTTTCCTATCGGTTCTCAGGTCCCTCGGCAGAAGGTCGCGTGTACTCTCCCTTGGAAGGGTGTCATACCAGGAGTTCCTGGAATCCGTAAGGATGGAGGTCTCCCGATCAAGGGTGAGGTCCGCTCCCAGATCGGCCGGGGTGCAGGTGATGGGGATGGAGGAGGCCGCAGGCCTGAAGCTCGGGACCGTCTACATCATGGACCTGGTGGAGGGATCCATACCGTCTGTTGAAGGTTCCTTCAGGTTCCTGTCCGATGCCGAGAGGCTTGATCTCTGCCTTCCACCCGGTACGGACCGTAGGAAAGAGCTCGAGCTCCTTGCCATCACGATGGGGTCAGCGGACGAGCCAGTGCTCAGCCTTCATCACAACGAGGAAGACCGTCCGGTGCTCATATCATCTTTCATAGAAGACCTGTCCCTGGAATGGGCCGATACAGGATCTGACCCCAGGTCCCGGGTGGAATTGCACCGGATGATCGGTGAGCTGAGTTCCCCTGCGATCTCGAGGGGCCGGGATGACTTCCTCTGCCTCCCGACCCTGCTCTCGAACTGCGGGGAGGATCAGGAAAGGATCATGAGGGGCATTCTTTCCGGTAGAAAGAGGAAATGCAGGGAACCGAACGAGCACTCCGGCAGGATCATCGACCCGGACCTGCTAGCCTTGATCGAGGACCGTTACGGCCGGGATCATGTATGGTCCGTCACCCAGTTCGAGACGTTCAGGAAGTGCCCCTACCAGTTCCTTGTCAGGTACCTGTTCGGCCTTGAGGAGCTGGAGGACCTCGAGCCAGGTGTACCTCCCGAGAAGAGGGGCCTCATATTCCACGAGGCGGCGGAGAGGTTCTACGAACGCTTCAGGGCACAGGTCGCACCCCGGGTGACGAGGGAGAACCTGGACAATGCCGTGAAGCTGATGCATGATGTCACGTTGGAGGTGATGGACCGTTATCCGAACAGGGGCCCCTACTGGGACGCCCTCAGGGACCAGCTGCTCGGTTCGGAAGGCGAGAAGGGGCTCATGGACTGTTTCCTGGAGGTGGAGGCGGGATACACCGGTCAGTTCCTGGTCCAAGGGACCGAGCTCCGGTTCGGACTACCTGAAGGGACCTTTCCCGCTGTCTGTCTATCCCTTCCGGGGTGCGAGGCAGGTGAGGATGTTTTCCGTCTCAGGGGCTCCATAGACCGTATGGATGTCCTTGCCACGAGAAATGGGGAGCTTGATCTTATCTGGGACTACAAGACAGGATCCTCCGAGGTCGATAAGGAATCTGTGCAGGTCCCTCTCTATCTTGCTGCCCTGAGGAAGCTCTTCCCCGAACATTATCCTGCAGGAGGGGGGTACTACTACGTGAGAAAGAGGGGCTCCATAGAGAGAGTGCCCGTCCTGGGAGCCGACATCTGGAACGGGACGGTGATGGACCGAGATGGCCTGCAGGCGCATATCGAGGACCTTGAAAGGGAGCTGCATTCAAACATGGAGAGATGTCTGGGGTTCATAGATTCCATACGGTCGGGAGACCTTTCGGCCCAGCCCAACTGCAGGGACAGGTACTGTCCCTTCGACCAGATATGCAGAAGGAGGGGTGCCTGATGGAACTGACGGATCCCCAGAGGAGGTCCCTCGACACCACAAAGCACATAGCGGTCACCGCGGGAGCGGGGTCTGGAAAGACCCGCATCCTGGTGGAGAGGTACCTGAACATTCTCAGGGACAAGGACGGTACAGGACCCAGGAACATTCTGGCCCTGACCTTCACGGAGAAGGCCGCATCGGAGATGAAGGACAGGGTTCGGAGGGAGGTCAGGAGGATGGCAGCCGAGCAAGGGGGCCGCTGGTTCGAAATAATGGAGGACCTCGACCGCTCGGACATCTCCACGATCCATTCCTTTTGCACCAGATTGGTAAGGACCCTTCCGGTGCCTGCGGGGGTCGATCCGGATTTCAGCGTCATATCGGAGACGAAAGCTTCGGATATCATTAACGAGGTCCTCAACGAGCTGTTCACCGTGGAATGGGAGGGATCGTCGAGCCTTCGAAGGCTGATGGTCGACTACGGTATGAACAACACCGTTCAGATGCTCAAAGGACTCCTGAAAGAGAGCGGGAAGACAACGCTTTCGGTGGGCTCCCGGGAGTTCGAGGAGCTCTCCCTTCGGTCCCTGGAGAATGCTTTGATGCAGAGACTCGCGGCAGCCGAGAAAGACCTCTCTTCGGTGATCGACGCACTCGAAGAGATCGAAAGGATCCCGCTTCCGGACAGATCGAATGACAGGGCCGTCGAGCTCATAGGGAAGATGGGGCCCATTATGGAGGCTGGAGGGTCTCAAAGGAAACTCATGTCCGCCCTCGATTCGAACAAAGAGCTTTTCCTCACGGCAAAGGGGGAGCAGAGGAGATCGGGCAATCTTGGCAGCCTTGGGGTATGGAAAGGTGATCTGGGAAGGCTGAGGGAGGCCTTTTCATCCATATTCTCCTTCGTTCATTCCCACCGCGACATCCTCCCCTTCTCATCGAGCGATGAACTGTCAAAAAGGGCGGCCGGTAGGGTGAAGGACCTGATGGTGGTCTTCCGACGTCTTTCCGATATGTTCACTTCAAGAAAAAGGAAGGAGAACGGTCTGGATTTCGACGACATGATCTCCCTTGCCCTATCTCTCCTCGATCGCAACGAGGAGGACATACTTGATTCCCTGAGGGCGAGGTACAAGCACCTGCTGGTGGACGAGTTCCAGGACACGGACCCCCGCCAGTGGAAGCTGGTTGACATGCTATGGGACGGGGGCAGGGGCTCCAGGCTGTTCATAGTGGGCGACCCCAAGCAGTCCATCTACGGGTTCAGGTCTGCAGATGTCCGGCTGTTCCTTTCGGCCCAGAATACAATTGACGAACACCCTTCGGGAGAGAAGGTGGTCCTGGACCGCAATTTCCGGTCAAGAAGGGAGATAATGGATGTGGTTAACGGGATATTCCCCTCCATAATGGGGGATGGTTCCGAAAGATGGGGTGTCCCCTTCGATCCTCTGGAAGCCGACAGAAGGGGCGGAGGGACGATCACGCTGGTAGGTGTACTTGGAAAGAACGGCTCCGAGAGAAGGGAAGGGGAGGAGGCAGCCAGGACCATAAAAAAGGCCGTTGGGAATTGGCTCGTGGATGATAACGGCGAGGAGCGTCCCCTGAAATATTCCGATATTGCCATCCTTCTACCCACGAGATACGGTTTCGATCAATATGTGGAGGGCCTGAGGACCCACGACGTTCCCTT
>JBLIRF010000008.1:0-19299 GCA_049472175.1 Thermoplasmatota archaeon | reverse complement strand
GATAAGGAAGTCGTTCACCCAGTAAATGAAGGTGCGGTTACCACCGTTCACGGAGCGGTATATGTTGTAACCGGAGAGGTCCACCCCCCCCGTGAACTTGGGGCTGGACCAGGTTATCTTTACACCTCCCTCGTAGAGTTCCGCCTTCGGGTTCCTGGGTGGTGTCGGCCTCCCGACCGGAATTCCCTTGAGCGAGGCCGAGGGACCGGATTCCCCTGCCTCATTCACGGCCGTAAGATAATAGAAATAATCAAGCCCGTTATCTACATCCGTATCATTGAAAAAAAGACGATCACCCGATACGTTGGTGTAGAACTTCAGATAGTCCGTCCCGTTCGCCCGGAAGATCCTGTACTCGATGATATTGGAACCACCGAGCTCTATCGGCGGCTCCCATGACAGATTTATATAACTATCACCCACACTCAGAAGGAAACCCCTTGGTTCTCCAGGGGTACC
Source organism: Thermoplasmatota archaeon (assembly GCA_049472175.1). Classification (GTDB taxonomy): domain Archaea; phylum Thermoplasmatota; class Penumbrarchaeia; order Penumbrarchaeales; family Penumbrarchaeaceae; genus JAFGLL01. The sequence continues at coordinate 18,840 of JBLIRF010000008.1, read as the reverse complement.
GATGGCATACAACTCGATGATGCTGCCCATCAACGACTCTCCAGCATCGTTCACTGCCTTGACGAAATAGTAATAATAACGACCCATCTCGAGCCCCTGGTCCTGGTAACTGGTCTCTCCCGTACTCGCAAGCAGTTCGTAGGTGATGTAGTATCCGTAAAGGCCCGAAGTGGGGATGACGAACGGGTCCTGGTCCGGAGGAGCCCAGGAAAGCCTCATGGAAGCGCGGCCTTCCCAGTTGAAGTAATCTATCTTCACCTGGTGCTCCCCCGAGATCAAATAAACGCTCGCCGAGAGGGATTCATACCACCTGTCCTCCCATGCGTCGATCAGAAGGATGTTGTCCACCCAGAGCCTGACCCCTCCGTCCACGCGTAAGATGATGGTATATGATCCTGTCGTCGAAGCCTTTAGATAACCGTCCCACTTGACGGAGAAGTTGTTATCCCCCATTCTCGGAAGCGGAGGATCCGTTCCCCAATCGAAATCGATGGCCAGGTCCTGTGTCTGAAATGAGAGGTTCGTCAGGTCCGGTTCACTGTAGTATCTGCCGATCAGACCCCCAGATATCAGATCACGTATCCCCCTGTATATGTTGAACCTCTGGAAATAGGGGTCGGAGCACTTGTTCCACGTAAGATAGGCCCCACGATCGCTGGGGGTAAGCTCAAGCGACGTCACAGGGGGCGAGAGTTTCTTCGGAACCGCTGATACGGTGGTGGAGGGAGAGGATTCACCAACCTCGTTCTTTGCGTATACTCTGTAGTAATATGTCTGCCTGTTGTCAACCACCGTATCGTTGTAGTATCTCTTTTCAGCTCCCACCTGGATCAGATCGCCGAAGCTGTGGAGGTCCAATCCCCTTTCGATCCGGTAGGCGGTGAGATTGGAACCTTTGGTTTTAAGGGGAGGTTTCCAGGAGATGTTGACAAAACGATCGCCAGAATGTACCGTCAGATTCATGGGAGGGGATGGGCATCCCTTCGGCGTCGTGGATAAAATATCCTCGCTCGAGGACTCTCCTGCCTCGCTGTAAGCAGACACCAGATAGTAATAGGTGTTTCCATAAGCAACATTGGTATCGTTGAACCACCTGACCCCGGTCGAGGTCACGTTCAGGAAGGACAGGTCATCCTGGGTGGTTCCCCTGTAGATCACATATCCCAGAAGCTCGTGGGTCCCGAAAGCATTGGGGGGCCCCCAAGAAAGATTTACGAAAAGGTCGCCCGAACGGATGGATGGAGAAGTTGGGGGGAGGGGCGCCTTCCATTCCATGGAAAAGAAGTCGTATTCGAAAGATACCTCCTCGGAACTGAGGGGCTTCCCGAAGATCCTTACCCTGTCGATCAAGCCTCGGTAGTTGTCTTGGGCACCCTGCCCGATCACCAGGGGAAAGCTGCAGTTCAGGTCGTAGGCCAATGGATCGAAATGACCCGAGACCGATTCCAGTTCACCGTTTATGTAAAGGCTAAGGGTACCCTCCGATGCATTCTTCACTGCAACTATCTGGTTCCAACCCGGAGCAATGCCTGTATCACTGGTCACCGAGAATCCGGAGTTCCATTCCAGCAATGACCCATGGCCTCCCGTAGCCGCAAAAAGCCTACCGCTGAACGCACACATGGCGCATATCGGGTATTCGGAGCCCGATGCAGGGGCTCTCAATACCCATGCATCGATCCCATTCCATTCGTACAGTATCCCGCCGCTTGTCGCCCCTAAAAGCCTTCCTGAAAAAACCGTCATTGTCGAGAATGTCCCGGAAGGTATGGCCGAGGTCCTGGGCACCCATGAATTCACGCCATTCCATTCGAAGAGTGAAGTGTATGCCGAGTAGAGCTTTCCTCTGTAGACCACAAGGGTGTTCAGACCGCTTCCAAGTTCAGCCTTCTGCACCCAGCTGTCCCTGTTATTCCACTGCAACAGGTAACCCCCCGGGCTTGAGGTCCCGTACAAGTGTCCATTGTAACTGCAAAGGCCGTTGATGTTCGTTTCCAGACTGTACTGCGAAGCCGCCTGTGCCCAGGCTCCGACACCGTTCCATTCAAGAAGAAGACCAGAGGGACTCGTACCAGCATACAGCATGCCATTGTGAACGGCCATGGAGATTATCAGCTCGGAGTTGAACGATTGGGCAACCCTGGTCAAGGACGACCCGTCAAGCCGTACTAGTTCTCCCGTTGCGGCCACGGCTCCGAATATCTTCCCGTTGTAAACGGCCATGCAGTTGATCATCCCCGAAGTGTAAGGGGGGGCTCTCTTTACCCAACCCGATGCGGTCCACTCGATGATATCGCCCTGTGAGGTCGCCGCGAACAATCCCTTGTCATACACCACGATATCATTCAGGCAGGTCGATGTATCGTACTGCCCGGAGACAGTGTTCCATGAACTGTTCCTGTATCCCTGGTTCATGCCGAAGATCAACTGTCCCCGTGAGTCTCCCGTTCCACCGTATCTCTGTCCGCTGAGAACGTCCAGGAAGAAACCCCGGTCCGATGTTGGATCATACTTGCTCAGAATACCCCCCAGGTTGTCGGTCATGTTCTGACGGACATGGACCCAGGTTTCAATGGAAAAGGACCCTTTTCCCATCTGCAGCGAGGAGCGGTTCCCGCAGTTGACAAGGTCATCGACCCCGTCGAAAGCGAGAGCAGCATCATGGACACCCGTTCCCCATGACGGATCGGACGTATCCTTTTCGATGGACCCGCCCAGTACACCGTGGTTGCCATTCCCTGAACCGTCATAGGTATACTGCCCTTCCCCCTCGCCGAGGTCCCATTTGCCCAGCAGTTCCGCGGACCTGAGAGGGTACCTCCCCCCATAAGCATCTGGCAGAACTAATAACGAAGGAAAGGCCATTAGCAGCACGATCATGATCGGAACGAGGATGCTGCGGTCTTTGACGCTCATTTGAACACCTCTATGGAATCACCCCCACATCAGGATCGGGGTTGTCATGGAACGGAGGGAATCCTCTTCCACGGACCATATCAAGAACGATAACTGGTCCAATGAATCATTTTGAAAAAGTAATACCTGGGCCTTGATTAAAAACCTTTTGGTGGGTGGGCAGGGAGCATAACAGACTCCTAAATATCGTCCTGGACCTCACCTGCAGAATCAACGACCCACGAGACATAATCAGGACCCATCTCGTTGAATATCCTCTCACGGATCTCGTCAGGTATGTACATATTGCTGAGCATGTATACGAGGGCGTCATCCTCGTGGACCTTCCAAAGGTGCAGGAACAGTTCTTCCTCAACATCATACCTTCCACCGGAGAAGTTACGCGGACAGAAGGGGCATTTCACGGAAACGGATACTACATATTCCAGATCGCTATCCTCCTCGTCGACGGATGCGACGACCTTCCTATCGATCATGTTCGCCACCGGAGTGATCGGTGAAATCTCACTACTACAAAAGCATTGCGAAAGCTGACAGAAAAGATATTACTCATGCATCCTCTAGCCCCCTCTATGGTAGTCCTTTCAGACCACGATATCGTTTACCGGCTTGAACGAGGAGCGCTGAAGATCGAACCTTTCAGGGAAAAGAACCTCACCCCAAATGGTTACGACCTCACCATATCCGAGGTGTTCACACGCAATCCAGAGGGCAAGGTAACCATTGGCGAGGTATATCTGGAGCCCGGGGATTGGTGTTTAGTATCGACACTGGAGTTCCTGGAGATACCCCCGGAACTGTGCGGTAATCTATGGATGAGGTCTTCATTCATCAGAAAAGGCCTGATAGGGGGTTTCGGGGTTGTCGATGCTGGATTCAAGGGTACGCTGACCTTTTCTGTAACCAACCTGGGGCCCGAGGATGTATCCCTGCAGATAGGAGAGAGGATCTGCCAGCTCGTTCTCTTGAAACTATCATCGAGCCCCCAGCACCTGTATGGGGACCGGTCGGGTACCTATCAGGGACTGACAGGGATCGCCCTGGATGGAGGAAGGCAGGTTTGAAGGGTAATGTCTGCAGGACACATGGATGCAGCCTTTGCTGCCGGGGGACGGAGATGGGACTTACCATTGATGATATCAATAGGATCTCCGGTGCGGGAAAAGTTGATTTCTATCATGAAGATACGAGACAGCTTCGTAACCTCGATGGTAGATGTGTATTCCTCTCCAATGAGGGGGTCTGTACGATCTACGATATCCGCCCTCGAGGATGCAGATCGTACCCCCTGATAATGTCGGTCCCTTCAATGGAGCCACTGCTTGATGATCTTTGCCCCTACCGGTCCAGGTTCACCTTCGAACCGGAGGATGTTCTCGAACTGAAAGGACTCGTAGAGACCTTGCTGGAGGAAGAGGCCTGAAGTACATCTCCTTGATGTCGGGAGGGATCGATTCCCCTGTCGCGACCTACCTGATGCTGAAAGCGGGCGCCGAGATAAGGATTCTGAACATGGATACTCGTCCCTTCGGGGGAGATGATGAGGTAGAGAAGGTGAGCAAATTAGCATCCCGGCTGAGGGGGCTCTTCCCTGACCGTGTAAGGCTTTTCAGAGCACCACACGGCATCTTCCTCTCATCATTCAGGGAGCTCTCGAACCATAGATACACGTGCGTCCTGTGCAAGAAGGCCATGCTTGACCTGGCGGATCTCCTTTGCGACAGGTGGGATCTTGAGGGCATTGTCATGGGGGATTCCATGGGACAGGTCGCTTCCCAGACCCTCCAAAATATGGCCGCTGTAAGTGCCGGTGTCAGGCATCCGATCATCCGACCCCTTATCGGGTTCGATAAATTGGATATCGAGAGGATAGGGAAGGACATCGGGACCTTCAACATATCCATAAGGAAAACTGGCGGCTGTAATGCCTTTCCAAGATTCCCCATCACGAAAGTGGATCCTGAATTCCTCCAGAAGGAATGGATGAAGGCCGCCTCCCGGGAATCAATAGAGCAGGTTGCTGCCAAAGTGGAGGAGATCGACCTCCGTTAGCGTTAAAATCAACCAGCGCCATACCGGTCATGGGTGTGAACATGGATTATGCCGAATGCAAGCTCTGCCATAACGGTGTCCTGCTGCCCTTTACCGGACCCGAGGAACGTATTGTCTATTTCTGTACGAACTGCCGGGCAAGGTTCTCTGGATATCACGAAGAGCCCACATTCGACGGTATCCCGATCTTTTCCCAGATGGCAACCTACCTTGTTAGTGATTCCCTCGATACCGGAGAGACCTTCAGCAAGGGAGAGCTTCACGACTCCTACCGTTCGATAATGGACCTAAATCCCCCGATCCAAACGGAGCCATCCATTCCAGAATGCGAGTACTGCTCCAGGGACCTTCTCCTTGACTGCGAGTTCATGGAGATCTGCTGGCTTCCCTCCCTCTGACGGTTCATATACGGTGCTGGAGCACTTCCAAATGGGTCATTATCCTAGCCACTGATGCACCGATAGCGGTGCACGTCTCGAGGCTCACCCCCCTTCCCGTAAGGTCCATATGATGTTCGCCCATTGATATCACTTCTTCCGGAAGACCTCTGGGGCCAAGCCCGAGCACCAGAAGGACCGACCTTCCCTTCTTCAAGATCCGGGCGACATCGGCAGGTGATGCGGATATCCTGCTGTCCGGCCTCCTCGTCGCGATCACCACCATCCCGAGCTGGGGAGGAAAACCTCCCCTGGGCAGGGGGAAATGGTTGAAACGACCCTCCTCGGCAAGCTTGACGATCCAGTCCCCTCCCTGCCCTATCGAAGTGGTCGAAACGATCCATTTCGAAATGTCAACGGGCGTGCGAAGATCAGGGTCGAACGGGAATCCGAAGACCGCCAGATTGCAGTCGAAGGCTGCGGCCACGGGGGCTGCCCTTGCAATCGCTCTTCTATGTGCTTCTGCAAACCTTGTCCGGTCAAGAGAATTGTAGAGTCCCATCGTCAATCTGCCTGTCATCCTTCCGACCTCTGAAAGCTATGTATATCTCTATCGACCTCTTAAGAGATGACCTTGGTTTGATCCGTTCGACACTGTTGTACTGGCTGCCGAACTCTTCTATTAATTCCTCCACCTCGGACCCCTGAAAGGTCTTTACGAGAACACTGCCCCTGTACCGAAGGACTCTGGCCGCAATGGTGAGAACGGACCAGGTCAATGCGAGAGACCTGCCCCGGTCCAGCGTCCTGTTCCCTGAGAGATTCGGCGAGGCGTCAGATATGACTGCATCATATTCTCTGCAGGATTCGAGGACCTTCTCCTGGACCATTTGGTCCTCTATGTCCCCATGAATGAAATCCACACCATCGATAGGTTCCATGGGGGAGAGGTCCACGGCCACCACCATCCCGCCATGGCCCACGATCTCGCGAGCCACCTGGCTCCATCCTCCGGGGGAAGCCCCAATGTCCAGGACCCTCGATCCATTCCTCATCAAATGGAGCCTTGCATTGATCTCCTTGAGCTTGTAGGCCGCTCTGGACCGGTAACCCTCGGCCCGCGCTTTTCTGTAGTAGGGATCGCGTTTCCTCCGCCGTATCCAATCCTTGGTCAAGGAAGCCCCTCAGATGGGTTTGATTATCCCTATCGTCGGTTCGTATATCTGGCCCTCATCCAGGAGTTCCTGGATGGTCTCCTCCAGCTGTATCTTGTCGATACCGCTCTTCTCGCAGCTAGTGATTATGTCACGATAGAGGGCCCCCTTCTCACCCGACGCCTCGATTATTATCTTAAGGACCTGTTCCTTCACGTTGTCGGGAACCCCGGCCCCCTCACCTTCAAATGGAATGGAAGGTTGATGTTCCTCGGTCTCGTGGCCATTATCCTTTCCCCTTCCCTCCAGTACCAGTTCGAGTGCTGTCTTTACACCATCCCTGAAAGGAGCCAGGTCAAGGTTTCCGTAGAGACCCACCGCATTTACTCCTGCGCTTGCGGCCCTTTTAAGATGTCCCTTTTCCATGAGCGAGTCGATGGAGGGCTGGTCCTCGCCCATTGCGTCCTTCACCGCCCTCAACCTCTCGATCGTGAACCTGGCCGTCTCGACTATCCAACGGTCCCTCTGCGGTATTTCCGCGGGGAAAACCACCTCGGGTTTGACAGATGCATAGAAGGTACCGTCCTCCTTGACAAATGTCCTGACCTTTCCCACCACTCCCACAAGGGCGGGGGGCTCCAGCTTTGCTATGGTGTTGAGTGCCTGAGGCTGGTACTGGCCAGCATAGAGATAGAACGTCCCGGTGGGGTCCCGGACCTCCACTCTGTACTGGGGGGAGTCATCAGAGCCGGTGTTGCTTTTATTCATCATCACACCCACGAAGAAGAGGCGGTTCACGATGGCTCCAAGAGGAGTAATTATGTAGTTCGGGGCGTTCTCCTCCATCCCCCTGTCCTCATGCTGGGACCTGTTGTACTCGACTGCAAATACCCTCCTGGCCACCTCTCTCATCCTTGCCATCAGATCACCTCCAGTTCATCCAGGAGTGACCGGGCCTCTTCCATATCTTCTGATGTGTGCTGGGTCATCTGTGCAGGAAGGACCGTGGGGCCGAAATCGTCCCTTATTACATTGCCTCTCATGACATAATCCCGGCCGAGAAGTATGTGGCTGAGCTCCTGAACGATCATCTGATCGTCATTTTGATATTTTTCGATGCACTCGGATACCTTCCTGCCTAGGATATTCTCCGTGATCTCCGTATTAAGGACGGCGAAAAGGGAGCCTGTTCCATCGTCCATGACCACCTTTGTCCTCAGATCGGCAACCCCGTTCTGCTGGCCATGGAGAGCGCAGCTTCCGTTCAAAAGCGCCCTGTTGCATTCGGGGCATCTGAAGATCAAACCCGACCCATCCCTGATCTCAATGATCGTCCCGGTGATCTCGATGTCGGTGGCTCCTGCATTCACCAGGTCCTCGGCAAAAAGACGGGGTGTCTTCATTATATCAAAATCCAAATCCTTTTCCTTACGAACCTCAGCCCTGTCGTCGAAATTGATCTGGGGGATCCCCCTCCAATCCTTGACGTAAGCTCCGCGTATGGTCAGCACATCCCCGATCTCGTGGTCGAAATCGGACCATGAGGTGAAGCGGACCCTTTTGGTATCGTCTGCCAGCATCCCATCGAAGATGCTCTTTTTACCCTTGTCGGTCTCGATGGTCCTCTTCTCAAGGTCCATCACCTTGGCCGTTACCTGGATGTTGCCCATTCCCGGCCTGACATCCTTCAGTTTCAATTCAAGGAGGTTCCCGAACCTTGGGAGCTTTGAAATATCAAGCTGGGACAATGTTCCTTCCGGTGCTTCCTCCACCTTCGTGTAGGGCCCGAGGTTGATCTCCACCTCACCTCGAAAGGTCTTTGCCGAAGCCCCCCTGATCAGGTACGTTGCGCCCTTGCCGAGCATCTGCCCTTCCCATGAAACGAACCTTCTTATCATCGTCTCATCGGCAATGAGACCGGTTATGAGGATCCTGTCCCCGTTCTGGGTCTTCTGTTCCCTCTCCCTCGATGAAAGGCATCTGACGGTCAGGTCGACGTTCATCTCCCCGCCTTTCAGCTCCCCGAGCTTCTTCTCGCCCAAGGATACGAACGAGGCCGGTGTTCCTCCGAACTTTCTGATCATCGCTCTCTTCGCTTCCTGCGGATCGATGCCGTAGTGAAGATATCTATCCAGTTCTTTTCTGAGTTCTTCCTCTTTCATTTCCGGAAGCGCCTCTTTTATCTCTCGGATAACAGGCGCGATCTGTTCCTGGTCCATTGAACCCCTCCTTGCCCCAAGGGGTGGATTTCTCGTATGTCAATAGTGGGATAAAAGTGTTCCTTAGACCGACCTTGAGATCCCTCTGCCAATATCGTTCGGACACCCGGGTCGACCACCGATCATACTCCCACGATAACTATAGTGGGACATAGGCTCCTGGCACGGCGGCCGATCCTAATGTGGGTATGAACCCGGTTCGTTGGTGATCGGTATGCCCAGCCTCAATTTGTCCTCGTTGGAAAGGTTCTCGAGGTCGAGTGTGAGGAGCACCCGCAGCTCCTTCTTCTTCTGTGCGATCACATACAAACGGATGATCGCAAGTGGAAGGATCAATATGAAGGCAAGGACGAAGAATATAGGGATCAGGGGCAGCAGGGGTTCGTAATTCACATCCATGTCTATAATGACATCCTTGTTGTCGTAGGGGTCGTTCGGGTCGTCCGGATTGTAGATGATGACATAATATCGGTTGGTGTCACAGTCCCTGAAGGCAAGGTCCCACTCGATCACGGGGTGGGCTGCATTGATGGTCGCATTCCTGAAGGACGTGAGTTTTAGATATGAATGCAGGTCTCCTCCCACGACGTCCGGGGACATGTCGGGGACATCGTTCTTGAAGATGTAAATATAGGCGCTCGAATGTGAGTCCAGATAGTCGGGGGTCAGCTCGAAATTGTAATGCATGAAGTAGGTAACAGGGATGGCGATGGTCTCGACCGCGAGGGGCTCGGTGTTGGTGTTCTTTGGAACCTTGAACTGAGCGGTCTCACGGGTGCTCAGCTCGGAGACCGGCGCAAGGAAAACCCCTAGGATGATGAAGAACAGAAGCGTTGTGAATATCACAACCACTACCCATCTGAGCCTTGCGGCATCCAGGTCCGCAACCCTGTCCAAAAGCTTTTCCTGTATTGCCTCGTTCTCGCTCTGCTGCATGGGGGTCCCCCTGGAACCATTAAGCGGTGGCAGATGGACCAAATCCATAATAAACTTTTACTAGGCAACCCTTCACTCTTCATTGTGAAGCGGGTCCTCATTATCCCTTTCCAAAGTATTTCTGAGGATGAAAAGGACCAGCCCGATGAGCGTGAGCAGGACCGATGCTGTTACAAGGGCATACCATTTCAGATTATGGTTCGGGATCCTGGGGAACATGTCCGCGTTGTCTCCTATCCCGTCATCGTCCGTATCCTTCCACTCCTTGTTGTTGTGGGGGAATTTGTCCCCGTTGTCCCCGTGACCGTCACCATCGCTGTCCATCCATTCCTTTCGGTCCGTCGGGAACATGTCAAGTACGAGATACGTTGTCGAATCCCGCTGATCGTAACCGGTATTCCACATATCCGGACGTCCATCTCCGTCCGTGTCCACGGAGGCCGACCTGTCGTTAGGGAAAGCGTCGACCCGGTTCCGGATACCGTCACCGTCGTTGTCCATATCATACCATTCGGCATTATAGTCGTACTCCTGTTCGCACACCTGTAATCTTATCGAAAGATGTTGCGTGGAAGAGTTACCGTCCGAAGCCCAGCACTGTATGGTCCTGTAACCTTTCGCTAGATAGACGTGTTCGACTATCCGGCCCTCCCCTGTGCTGCCGTCCCCGAAGTCCCAGTTATATATCAGAGGACCCATCTCGGGGTCGAACGCCGGGTCGACCATGAAGGTGATCCGTTCTCCCGTCGCTTGCTGCGACGGAGCTACATGTATCCCGCCGGTCCAGACAGGTGGCTCGTTCACATCGACCAATTCCATCATCAGTGTCCTGTTTGAGCTGGTCCCTTCCGGGTCCGTTGCCCTGAACATTATGAAAACCTGCACGGACCCGACATAGTTCCCTCCCGCCTTCCAGATATCCTGATCCGTAAGGTCCATCCAGAAAAGGCCCGAACTCCTGTCAAGACCCATATTCTCTCCAGCCACAAGATCGGCATAGGGGAGCTGCTCCCTCAACGACGGCAGGGACCCGTCGATCGAATCTTCCATATTCACCTCAACAAGGATGCTCCCACTACTGTCGGGGTCATTTATATCAAGGTGGACCTCAAGCATATCGAACTGGGTCCAGGAATCCCTGGTATCGACAGGGACCGTGATCAGGGGGGGTCTGTTAACGTGATCGATCTCGAGAAATACCATGAGAATGACCTCCTGAAAGCCCCGGTCCTGGACCCGGAACACAAGCTTCTCATTTCCCGTTCTCCAATCGGAATATGTGACATGAAGCGATATCGACCCGGTTGCAACGTCCACGTAGGGCCTCTCAAACCATAGGTCGGACCTTTCGGGATCATACTTGAACGAGATATCATCCCCCTCCTGCTGCAGGTCCCCATCGGTTGCGTTTATTGTGAAGTTGAGTGTGTCTCCGTCGTAGACCTTTTCCAACTCCTTCATTTCGATCCCGTACACTCCGATCTCCAGGAAGGTAACCGGATGTTCCCTGTCCCCAACGATGATGGATATTATCTCGGGGGGGTCGTTCACCGGTGATATCCGCAATGCTGCTGTCCTGTTGCATTTGGTATTCTCACCGACAGCTATGAGCTCGAAGGAGACCCATCCGTTCATTCCGGGAAGGGGTTCTATCAGGAGAGAGAACGATGAGGGCTCGCCAACGATACTGAGTGTTGCTATCCCGGTCGATAGTATCATACTCCCGTTTTCCGATCCTTCCGGGGCGAGCAGGTATACCGTTATGTTCTCATGGTTGATCAAAAAAGGTGAATTTGAGCCGTCCAGCATGAAGATGACAGGGATCGAATCCTCTGTTACCGTAGGGATCCCTGACCACTCCGGGTCCGGCAGGATCGTTCCCTCCTGACCCTGAAGGTCCTCCGCGTTGGAGAATATCGCCAATGTGATCAGGAAGTGCGAAGCAAGGAGCATTACTATACCCGTGGTGATGGTCGGTCTCATAACCTCGCCCTGCTCGAACATCGTAATGGGCATTATTAAGTAACAATGGAACGATCCTTTTATGATCCGAGGGATGGTGTCATTGATAACATGACCCGAAGCTATCATGCAATACCCTGTTTTTCCGCAAATTTAAAATTAAAAAAAAGACAGTTCGGACATAAGGTGGCTTTCATGAGGGATGACCTTAGACCAGCTATTTCGATTGTTCCAATTGTATTGACCTTGATGATAGCGATCCTGTTTTGCGGAGTAACGGAGGGAGCCACTGTCATGGTCGATGGATCGATGATCACCTACACCCCCGAACAACCCAAGCATTCAGAGACGTTCAACGTAACTGTGGAGCCTGTTCTGATCGATGCAGAGCCCATCGTGGACGGTGTTGTTCTAATGTGGTCCCTGTGCACCGAGGACGGATGCGGCATCTCCCAGCCCGAGGTCATGACAGATAACGGGGACGGGAGCTGGTCAGCGACAATAGGGCCTTTCGACGTGAAGAACCCCATTTCGGGAAAGGACTATCTGGACATCCTCTTCAGGGTGAAGATCACCGCCGTACCGAACACCGGAGGCGACGAGATCGTGGAGGAGAGCGAGTCCCTGACCGTTTATTTCGAGGAAGGACCATCCGTGGATGACGATGATATCTCCGATGACGACTCCGACGACTCCCCATTCGGCTGGGAGCTGGTCCTGATCGGTATGCTCTTGACCGCTGGATATGCAGTCCTCAAAAGGAAATACTAAGAGGGAGGTGTGGTTTCCCAGCCCTTGCCAAGGAATCCGTCCAGATGCTCCACGAATTCCATGTTGTCCAGAAGTATGAGGCCCCTTGCAGACCCTGGAACGAATACACCTTCGCCGTTCGTTTCTCCGTCCTGCTCCTTCCTCTCCAGTATCGTATCTATGGCAAGCTTGGCGGTCCCATCACCCTGACCTGCGGCAAGGAGAATGGGCCTTACATCGCCCCAGTCCTCGAACACCTGTGGAACATCCAGTCCGTAGCAGTCGAGGGTGGGGGACAGCACTGCGCCGGATATCACTCCTTCCCTTGAAAGCATGGAGAAGGCGTTCATGGCGTAAAGGCCACCTTTCCCGACCCCCACGAAGGATGATAGCTCACCAGCTTCGGTGTTGGGTTTACCAGTCTCGTCATCACCGTGGACCCAGTCAATGGCTCCCTGAATATCGTTCTTGATAAGAACAAAATCTGCATGGGTCATGGTGGTCCAATCGTACGTGATATCCTCCGATATCAGGCTCTTGACGGACTCCCCGTGACCGCGCAGGTCGATGGCCAGAACATTGTACCCCTCGGACTGGAGATGACGGGCATATTGTTTCCAGACGGTTCGGTCCTCACCGATATCGTGTATGAGATAGATCGTTTCCGCCCCCGTCTCCGCAGCACCATACCAGGTCCCATTTATCACGACCTTATCCGAAGCTGCATACCAAATGGTCCTTCCCGGGGTGGCAGCCTCACTGTCATCATCCAGGATCGAATAGACGAGCAATCCTGCAGCAATGATGACGACCGTGACCGCCAGGACAAGCAGGATACCGATCGTCACGGGTTTCGTGACCTCCGAACGGTGGCTACGGACATGCGTTCTCTTTGATCCTCTCTCTTCCTTCATCCGCTTGGCCGGGTCAAGACCTGGGTGGATCCTCCGGTAGTGCTTTTGTATGTTCTTTTCACTGATCATCATCGAGCAGTCGGGGCACTTCATCTTCCCGGATCGGTCGCTCATCGGTATCGAGGAGACAATCAATGGTCATTGTTTTAATATTTTTTGAGGCAGGACCGTATCAAGAGCGGGAGCGGAACCCCAGCATCAGCGACATCAATGCGGCTTCTGTATCAAGGGTCCCCAGTCCGGAAAGGACCGACGTCTCGAGTTCCGCGAGGAATGAAAGAGCAACAGGTAAACCTCGCGTTGCCCTGTAGTATTCCAGTGCCAGTTCCCCGGACATCCCCATCTCCACAGCCTTCTCCACGAAAACCTCCCCCCCCAGGCCCCCAAGGGACATGACATCATTACCAATACCTTCAAGTCTGCCCTCCAGTATCCCGAGCAGCGGGACGGACCTGAGGCCTTCTGGCCATTCATCATCCCTGGGGTCCCTGAGTTGAGTTCTTCCCCTGCCCAAAAGGGTCGATCTGATATCGATCATTGGCGCCCCGACAACGACTATCATATCGAATTCTCCCGGGTCAATGAGGGATCCCTGCTCACCGTCCCTCATCAGCCAGAGGGCCCTTAGTCCGAACCTCCCGCAGAGTATCTGGACGAGGGTCGTTTTGCCAGCTCCCTTATCCCCTGCAAGGGCGCAGACATCATGGTGTTGGATCAGCTCGAACAGGTCAGACAGCTCTGAAGGCCTTTCAATGAAGTGGGACGGGAGGTCAGGGGGGATGACTGGCTTCCAGCCTTCGGGGATGCGCAAGGTCTCCGAGGTCTTTCTAAGGATCGATGAGGATAAGGCGAGTATCTCCTCCCATCCGATCCTCTCTCCACCTGATGAAAGGAAAAGCGATATTGGAATGCGGTTCATGGAAAAGGTACCCAGCTTATCGTTGATCTTTCTCAGGGCATCCACACAAGGGGCTTTCTCCAACCTGCCCTGGTCGTCGATCCATTCGATGACAACCTCGTTGGCCTGTGCCCTGAGAGCCATTGCAGCCGTCATACCTTCGGTCGTGAGGGAATACCGCTTCACCCTTCGAACGCGGCCCGGTACGTGTCCCCTGGACTCCTCAACAAGGCCATCCGAGAGAAGAGATCTCAGAGCACGGGGGACATGTGTTCTGCCTATACCGCAGTTGGCGGCAATATCGTCCTGGTCTGCTATACCGCTCGTCCTGTCGATCCGGTCTCCCTTCATTAGGAGATGGAGAAGGACCCGATCACTGGAGGTGAAGGTGGGACTCATATCAACCCCTGTTCCATCGATACTCCAGTGCCGCCTTCACCAATCCATAGAACAGTGGAGCGGGTCTCTGGGGATGAGAGAGGAACTCCGGATGGAACTGGCACCCGATGTGGTAGCGGTTGCCGGGAAGTTCTCCTATCTCCATCTTTATCCCGTCCTCCGAGACTGCTGAGAACACCCATCCCTTCTCCTTGATCCGTTCTATCCATTCCGGATTTATCTCATAGCGATGCCTGTGCCTCTCCGATATTTCGGTCTTCCCATAAAGGGTGAATGCAAGGGTCCCTTCGGAAACGAGCGCTTTCTGAGCCCCCAGTCTCATGGTAGCACCCATCTGGGTCACCCTTAGCTGCTCGGGGAGGATGTCGACCACGGGATATTCGGTATCGGGATCGAACTCGGTGGAATTGGCCCCCTCGAGCCCCAGGATGTTCCTTGCGAACTCCACCAGTGCCAGTTGAAAACCAAGACAGATGCCAAGGAACGGTATGTCGTTCTCACGGGCGAACCGTATGGCCTCGATCTTTCCCTCCGTACCCCTAGCTCCGAAGCCTCCCGGAACCAGGACCCCGTCGCAGCAGGATAGCTGGGCTTTCATGCTCTCGATGTCCTTTTTCCAGCTTTTTCCATCTTCGGGAGCGTCTATCCAAACGACCTCTATGTTCGCTCCCAGCTCGGCCGATGAATGCTCGAAGGCCTTGTAGTGGGAGATATATGAGTCCTTGAGACCCGTGTACTTGCCGACGAGAGCTATCCTGACGTTCTCCCTGCTTGACCTGAGGCGTTCCACGAAATCGTCCCAGTTCTTCAGCTTGGTGGGTCCTTTCCGTATCCCCAGTCTTTCCCTTACCCTATCGGTGATACCCTGGTCATGGAGCAGCCTCGGAACTGAGTAAACCGTCCCCACATCATGCGCTGAGAACACCCCCTCCACTGGAACATTGCAGAAGAGCGATATCTTCCTCTTCGTCGAGAGATCAAGCGGCTCCTCGCATCTTCCAACGATGAGATCGGGTTGTATCCCTATCGATCTAAGCTCCTTCACGCTGTGCTGTGTGGGTTTGGTCTTCTGCTCCCCCACCACGCCCATTATGGGTACCAATGTGGTGTGGACGAACATGACGTTCTCCATGCCCTCATCCATCTGCAGCTGTCTTGCAGCCTCCAGGAAAGGCATGGATTCGATGTCTCCGACCGTCCCTCCAAGTTCCACCATGCATATCTGAGCGCCTGACCCTTCAGAGACTCCATTTATGGTTTCCTTTATCTCGTTCACGATATGGGGAATTATCTGAACGGTCTTTCCGAGATAGTCCCCCCTCCGCTCCTTCTCGATAACTGATCGGTATATCTTCCCTGTGGTGATATTGTGGTCTGAAGAGAGAAAAGTGTCAAGGAACCTTTCGTAGTTACCAAGGTCCAGATCGACCTCCCCTCCGTCGTGGAGCACGAAGACCTCTCCGTGCTCGTAAGGGTTCATAGTGCCGGCATCGCAGTTGAGGTAAGGATCCACCTTGATCGCGGTCACTTTAAGGCCTGATTCTTTTAACAGGAGGCCTATGGAGGAAGCGGTAATTCCTTTTCCAAGACCGGAAAGCACCCCGCCAGATATAAAGATGTACTTCATTACTACCACCTCAAAGAGTATGAAGAACTCATTAATAAAGGGTGATGAGAGCTTGATGAACCTATTTCGAATGCTGCCCCAGGAACCCGTTGACCTCCCATTCGGTCTTTCCCTCTGCTCCATCCTTCACCCAGAACGGCAGCATCACTCTCCTTGAGCTGATGAGCCTCAGGGAGTCCGGGTCGAAACTGTAATTGATCTCCCTGTATATTGCGGACATCAGTGTCTCCCTGACCTTTCTATCCTTGGCCATCTGTTCGTTTCCGATCTTGCTTCTCAGGGATGTCATGGCGGAATTATGGTCGTCCCGGAGCTTCTTCATGGTATCTGGACCATCCGAACCGTCCCATCTCTCCCTCATCTCTGCCACCTCGTCATATAACGATCCGGGTATATCGAACACCTCGGACCTCATGCAGTCGTAAAGGTATGTCCCATCCTGCTCGACAGGAGCAGTACCATCTTCTGGAACCATGACATAAGAGGCCTCCAGAAGCAGGAAGGGCCGGTTCTCCCTTCTCAGGTGGACGCCTTCTTCCTCACCTGCGAGTGAAAGTGCATCTTTCTCTGTGTACTTGAGAGGTGCGAGGGTCGATCCGCTCCAGGGATTCTCTGTCTTTGCCGGGACCTCCATTGAAGGTCCTTCCAACGCACTTTCCTGCGGTTCCGTGGAAGCGTCCCGGATGGAGATGAGCATATCCGAAGACCCTCGCGAACTCGATAGTATCTCGTCAGGGACCTTTCCCGGAAGATCGATCAGTAGCTCGACCTCTTCTATTTCTGGGGCCGACGCTTCGATCACAGGTTCCGATCCGCTCCCGGTCACTCCCGAAGGTTCCTCCTGTTCGGGAGCCACCTCACCTTTACCATGATCGGCCGGAGCAGGCAGGGCCTTCCCTTTCATATCCCCACTGACCATCTCGATCTCCCGCACCTTGAAACCGCCCATTTCCCTCAGGCTGACCGTACGATGCGACAACTCATCTTCATGGTCGACTTTGATACTACGGGTGCTGGACAGGTCCGATACGGGGCCTTTCCCCTTATTCAGCTCCATCATCTCCCATCCGGAAAGGACCAGGTCGCCGACGGCAGTGGAGATGTCGATCCTGTTCCATGTCTCGACCCCCTCGCTCTCGAAAAGGTCCATCACGGAACTGGGAAGCTTCGAAGGAGATATGAAGAGCATGCATGCCGCCGAATCATTCTCACCCATTGAAAGGAACATCACGGCCTCACCCTCAGTGAGCTCCCCGCCCGAGATCGAATGACCAACTGCCATCCTGGAACCATCCTTCTCGAGGAGCAGATATCGGTTCTCTTCCGAGGACCTCAGCACATTGTAGCCCCTTGCCTTGAAAATACCCTCAAGGGTAGGAATGATATCCAAATACGACACCCCGTGATATGGAATGTGGGAAAATGTATTAAACATGTCGAAGGACGATCAATCGTCCAGGGTCGAAAGGACATCGACCATGTCCTTCTCTACCTTTTTCCTCTTGGCTGAGGCCCCTCCGAGAAGAGGGGGGGCAGTCTTCCCTGATGCAATTTTCTTCCTGACCTCGGGCTCGGGCAGCTCGAGATCGAAATCGTCATCCGTCCTCTCGAGGTCAAGAACGGCTGGGGGTTTCCCGGTCTGACGACCGACATTTCCTTCCAGAGGTGCTTTGATGTCCTCTTTTTCCGGATAACGCGACTTCTCGAGCTTCTTTTTCTCCTTTTGCTCCAGTGCGAGTTTTCGGCGCTCCTCCCTTCTTGCCTTCGCTCTTGCCCTTCTCTCCGGGTTGGAAATGGTCCGATAGAGGGCTATGAAACCGGGTTTCTTGGTCCTTCTTCTCCTCAGTGTGAAGGGATTGAAACCGAAGTTGAAAAGCACTATCAAGATCAGGATATAGAAGAGTATGGTCCATGTCCACGGCACATAGAGGAAATCGAATCCGGTGACCTGTACGTATACACCGGACTCGTACTCCACTGGAGCCTCGAGGTCCCCGTCCTCAACCTTGTAGGTGGAATAGAATGACTCCGCACGTACGGAGAAATCATACATCTCCATATGATATTTCGGCTCCAGCTTTCTGGGCGATGTGATCTTGATCCTCGTGAACGCCTCGGAATCGGGACCAATATCAAGCACAGTGCTTTCGAACTCGAAGATCCATCCGGACTTAGAATAGGCAATTGCTCCCGGCATGGAGAGCTCGACCCGCTCGAACCCGTTGCCCGTGCTCCTCACGATGCACTTTACCCATCCCGAAGCTCCCGGGGAGAGATCCAGCATGACCGGGTCGAAGGTCATATAGAGGTAGTGATAGGGTCTAACGTTCACGAAGAGTGGATAGGGGGGGACCTCGCCCGATGCGAACGGGGCCATCTCGTTGTACTGGAAATTCGCCTGCCAGGTCCCAAAAATGGTGATGTTCACCAGGGGGTTGACACCTGTCGAATACTTGGTCATCGGGGTAACCTGGATATTCACCTTTATGGGGTAATGGGAGAGCTTGGCCTGCGGCTGGATGTCGATCTGCATGGGAAAAACGGTCCCTGTAACTTCGGGATTGTCCGAACTGAACCTCAGATCGATCATTATCCTAGTGCGAAGGAACTTCGCCGAGCGGTAGAATTCCAATGTC
>JBLIRF010000079.1:0-7776 GCA_049472175.1 Thermoplasmatota archaeon | reverse complement strand
GGGGTCCTCGTGATAGTTCATGAATCCCACAGGGTTTCTGACATGGACGAGATAAGACACAACTTCATGGGCATAATCACCACCCAGATCCACTCACATCTCAAGAACGATAAATGCCTGGAGGTTTTCATAGTGAAGGGGGATGCGGATGAAGTGATCGCGATGATCTCCCGGTTCCGGGGGAAGGACGAGCTCGATTATGTCAAGTTCGTCAGGTCCTGATGCTCCTTTTCACGGACGCATCCATCCCATTTCCAGATAGGCAGGACCATGACCGTGGTGGTTCGGTTCTGTCATCCCTGTGGGTTCAAAGGAGAAAAGGAACCTCTTCCTCACCGAATGGCTCAACCTAAGAGGTCTTGAGAGCTCCTCCCAGGTGAATGACTGGTCCTCACCAACGCATTGCACCAGGAACGTGGAATGCTTGTCCGACCTCTTCTCGGTATATACCCTGAAATGGGCGCCGTACTTGAAACCGGTCCTGACGGACCATCCCCTCTTCCTGAGGTCAAGATATGTCCTGTACTTCTGATCGTCGGACCCTTCGAGGTCGCCGGAGATCATCCTGTCCTCCTCGGGTGAGATTATCAGGGCATCCCCCAGAGGGGTCCCCAGGAATTCCTGTTCGTGCATCTCGGAAGGGTCCCTGCCATGAAGTATCGCCCCCCCACTCTTTATGTCTATACGGGACCATCCCTGGAACCGTCCTTCAAGGGGCTGAGGTTCTTCCCCCTCCCTGTCGAGCGAGGTCCCGATATCGTAATAGGTGATATCCCAATCGCTGTCCACCACGGCCACGACGCATCTCATGTTTATGTTCTCCCGGGCCCTCGCCTCGAGCCAAAGACCCCTGGGAGTGATGTGATCGTCCTCCCTTTGAACCGTGATCCAAGAATCGGACCTTCCCGTTCCGGGTCGTTTCCCACGAGGGAACGTGTTGAAGGAACCGCTGCCCGGGCCAACGACGACTATACCGCGGTTCCGAATATCCCTGAACACCATGAAGTCCTCCATGAACCTGCGGTCCTTGGATATACCCCTCTTTAGAAGGTCCGGTAAACATGCTTTCCTTCCCTTCCTGCTCCTCCTTGCCTCAAGCCTTCCCGTTTCCACCAGATATGCAGCCTCCACAAGAGTGAGGTCAAGGGAACCTCCCGAAAGAGGGGTTCCGAAACAGCCCTTGTTGATCAATGTCGAGGCTGTTCCATGGTCGTCCACCACCACATGGTCGTCCTTTAGGTAGGCAGTCATGATGCTACCTCAAGAGTATCCTTGTCATAAAAACATACCCGTGCTCCAGAGGGACAAAAAGTATTTCATGAAGTAAACGATTTTATGAGAACATAGGTCCCAATCAGGTCACGGGGGTATTTCAACACGGATTATTCCAGCTCCATATCGAAAGGTCTCATCAAGGCGAGGGAGGAGAGGCTGAAGGCCCTAGTTCTGCAGAACCCGGTTCCGAAACATGTCGCCATAATAATGGATGGGAACCGCCGGTTCGCCTGGCAGGAGGGGAAACCCCCTCTGGAGGGGCATCTTGCAGGGAGGGACAAGCTCGAGGATGTTCTCGAGTGGTGTGTCGACCTCGGCATAAACATACTCACGGTCTATGCGTTCTCGACGGAGAACTTCAAACGCTCCAAGGAGGAGGTGGAATCCCTGATGACCATGTTCGAGGAGAACTTCCTCAAGATAGCCCGGGACGACAGGGTCCACAAGAACAGGATACGGGTGACCGTCCTCGGTCAGAAGGACCTCCTCCCTGAGAACCTCAGGCAGGCCATCATAAAGGCCGAGGACCTGTCAAGGGAGTACAGCGATTATTACTTCAATCTCGCCATTGCCTACGGGGGACGGGAGGAGCTGATATGGGCGATCAGGTCGATATCGCACGATATCGTGGATGGTAAGATAGGAGTGGACGATATCGATGAACAGCTCGTCTCGAAATATCTGTACACCGCGGATTTCCCGGACCCGGACCTCGTTCTTCGGACCTCGGGAGAGGTAAGGATATCCAATTTCCTCCTCTGGCAGCTCGCTTACTCAGAACTCTATTTCACGGACATTTACTGGCCGGGTCTCTCTTTCTCGGAATTCCTTAAAGCGGTGCGCTCCTATCAGCTCAGACAGAGAAGGTACGGGAAATGATAGGGGCATCGACGATAACCCGTTAGTCTATCAGGTCCAGCGAATTCTCGATCCGGTTCAGTTCCACGCCGGAACTCCTTGAACCGACCAGGGCCCCTCTATCGTTGGCGATCATGGATGCTCCCAGGTACGGAGATCCGAAATTCGCCGTGCAAATATAAGGCTCCACTCCGAACAGCTCCTTCAGACCTTCCTGGTCATTCGCGGTGGCCTTTGGATGGACCAGCATTCCTTTTGAATTGATGACCGCTATCGACCCCACGGTCCTGATACCTGCAATGGTGCCCTTGACCGCCTCCACCTGGAAGACCTCCTCTATGAGTTTGATGCTGCCCTGTGAAAGGTCCGGGTTTACAAGAGCCCTCCTTTCGGAGAGAAGCACGTTGTTCCCCCACGCAGTATGAGGGTCATCGCAGACCACCACCTCCAGACCCTCCATATCCGCACCCGCTGCAGAAAGGGCCGAAATGACATCATCCCTGTTGTAGAAATACGGGACCATAATACCGTGGGAATTGGCCGCGATCAATGAACCGTGGAGGTTGGTATTTCCCGCAGCGGTCCTTACTGGCTCCAGTCCCATGACTTGCCTCATAAGCTCTTCCATCTCGTCCTGGGTATCCATGGGACATAATGCAAAACGACCCACCAGGCGGCAGAATACCCCGATGAACGGGTTGCCGTTCAGATCAGCCATTCTTATGGACATGGGGCACACGCCCTCTTCGAGGTCACTCCTCGGGGAGTGTGACCTCGACAAGGTCCTGGTCCTTGAACCTGGTTGCTTTGACCTTCAATTTATTTGGCGGGCTCTGGATGCCCTTCATCCATACGGTCTCGTTGATCGGAGTATCGAGCCAGACGTTCTTTTCCTCGACCTTCATATGTCGGGCCACGTGGGAACGTATCAGCTTTATTGCGATCGGAGCCCTCTTCCTTTTGGGCGCATCCACGACCTTTCTCAGTGGAACGACCATGATCCTTTCTTCCATGTCATCGGCCATCTTGGCAACCTCCCGAATATCACTTCTTCAGCTTGCTCCTTCGCCAGGTGTGTCTCTTGGGGTGGGTCGTGAACCTCCTTGCGGTCCTTTGCATGACCCAAGCAGGCACCCTGCGATTGCGGTTCGTGGCCTTTATGAGCCTCTTCTTCTTTCCAAAAGGTTTTATGCTGGACATGGTCCCTACTTCCTTACGATGGTTATTTCCCTCTTCTGGGGCTGGATCTGGGTGAGCAGCTTCTTGAGCGTCTGGTCGTCCACCGGACCCGGGAGTCTGCCCGACCGGTAGAGCATGATGAGCTGGTCCTCGATGGCATTGGCAAGTTCCGGATATCCAAGTTTGAGCCTGCCGAGTCTCTCCTTCGCATCAACCGTCAACACCTTCCTCAATATCGCCTTCTTCTGGGCATCAGCCCTTGACTGCTCCTCTTTCATCATCTCCTGCTGCTGTTCCTGGATCTGCAATTGGGCGAGCCTTCTCTGCCTCAGGGCCTCCAGTTCGGGATCCTCTTCCGGCATCTCGTGTCAACCTCCCTGGACCGCTCAGTACTTACCGAGTTCCGGGTTCTCTTTGATGATATCCTGAAGGACCTCCCGTGCCATGTTGTCCAATAAGCTCCTGCCCTTGGGTGTGATCTCCCTGCCTCGACCCTTCACGGTCCTGAGAAGCTCTGCCTTCTCGAGCTGCTGGAGGGCATTTCGGACTATGGAACCGGACCCGTAGGAGACCTTGTTGGGTTTGGAGCCGCGGTCCCTGGGACCACTGAAAAGTGCCTTCAAATGGATCGTCCCGATCGGACCCTTCATGTAAACCTTCCTGAGAATGGCAGCTTCCCTGATGTACCACCAATCCTTGTTCCTCGGGGCCTTCTCCTTGTGAATGCCCGTCTTCACGAAGGGAGCCCAATCGGGTTCGGTGCACTGCTCCAATCCCTTGAGCTTTTCTGCCGTCCTTTTTATAAGGGGTTCTGCAGGTACGTCAAATGCGGTGGTCATCTTCGGCCTCCGGATATCTGGATGCTTAGCATCACCTTATCTAGTAAGGGGATGTGGAAGGCCTGATAATCGCTCCATTATTTAAATATTTCCGCATGCTGGATTCGGCCAGGATATTGTGACCGGAAGGAACATGATGATGATCCTCTCCCCCTACCAGTTCAGTGTCTTCTGTGCCTCCGGCGACCCCTTGTCACTCTCTTTCCCAATACTCTCGCGACCGTTCTTTTCGGTGCCGTCCCCTTCAACTTTGTTCTTTTCCATGCCCCTTTTCCTTCTCACAATACCTCTTACTGTCAGGAGTATTATAAGGAGGATCACCAGAAAGAAGAGGCCCGTTGCGGAGAAGAAGCAGACCGTGACGTTGTTGTACGCAAAATACGGACCAACGGTCAGCTCCAGGGTGATACGGTCGCCGGGACCATCCTCCTGCGTTACATAAAGGGTCGGATACCCGTCCTCGACCTCGACCTTCAGCTCGGAGACCCTGTCCTCGTTTCCATCACCCATCCATGCCCTTATCTTCGAACCAGAGGGGAACCTTACCCGTATACTGGAATCCCAATCCCTGATCTCCCTGGTGTCGATCGTCCTCGTAACGGTCCTTACCGGGATGATGGGATCAATATGGGGTGGAAGGAATCTCATTTCCCTCGAGTTCATGGAGCTTGAAGCATCATTTCCTGCAAGGGGGGCTGTGTTTCCGCTTGCCATGATATCTATCAATATCGGTGACTCATCATCGACATCAGTCACATTGCCATCGAATTCCATGGATGGGCTCGACAGCGATACCGTTATCACTCTGTCCTCTTCGTCCAGGAGGTCGGAGATCATGCTCGTGACCTTCTGGCTGACCTCATTCTCGACCTCCGAGCGGTTCGCTATACCCATCCTGTCCAGAAGCCTTATCAGGTCGCTCGTCAGATAATCCAGTTCATAATCCAGCTCGGTACTGATATCATAATCCTCCGGATCGAACCTTATCCGGTAAAGCGATATGGTCCCGTTCAACTCGACATTTATCTCCATGTCCGATATGTAGTGAGATTTCACGTCCGAGAGGTCCATGAAGGCCTCCATCTCGACCTTTTCGCTTTCAAAGACCGGTGCCAGTTCAGAGCCCATGGTCTTGAAACCCCCTGAATAGTTGTAGGTGTTCCTCCCACCGCCGGAGAGAATCGGCTGCTCGTTCAGGAACAGAAGGTTATCTGGAAGTGTGATATTCATGGATATCCTGTCATCCGTCAAGGATTCCATTTCCTCCCGTATCCGGAGGCCTCCGTTCAATAGCCCGACCAGGTCCTCTCGTTCATATCCTTCAAGTATGTCCAGCTCTACGGGGGATGAGCTCCTCACGAACACGAGGTTCGGTGAGAGGTTGGATATGACCCCCGAGAGGTCAGAGCTTGAAACCGGCTTTTCGTAATCATCCATCCTCATCTCGGAAATGATCTCAACAGCGGCTCCGTCGAACTTGTCCGAAAGGCTGCCCTCCATCTCATCGGAGATCTGCTCCTCGAGATCTCCCATGTCCTCTTCGATGAATACTCCCTCACCCAGAGCGAATCTGATGAAACCGGGGGACAATGTGGCTGGAAGGCCCATCGAAGCCGGCAGCTCATCCAGGTTTTCGGACCTGTCAGGGTCCAGTGGTCCGAGACTGACCCAACCACCGATGTTCATGGAATCAAGTTCGAACCAGTCAACCTCGATGGATCCCTGGATGACCTCCTCGGCCATCATGTCAACATGGTCCGCCACAAGACTGAATGTGAAATGATCGAAGAACTCACCCTCCCAGCTATCAAGTGATCTCATGTAGTATCCATCGACCGGTTCGGAGCCCGTCCCGCTCAGGACAACCTCGATCCCTCCATCTCCAAAAGGGTCCCATTTCGAAGGGAAGAGATAATCTATTTTCTGGCCTGTTTCCGCCCTCAGGGTCACCGTCCTGGTAAATTCGAATCCTGACATCAGCATACCGAGAATGAATACATCGGTCCTTTCTGGGTCCAACCTGTCCACTATATCCTGGTCCAGATAACGAGCGAGGTTCACGGACCCGGAAACCTCCATATCGTAACCCACAGGGGATGATACGTTCGTTCCCTCTTCAAACGAGGCAGTGTCCACGGAAGAGAGTAACATTGTCAGATCGTCGCCGCTGAATGCGAATGAGGTCAGGTTCTCGATCCTCCTTTCTATATCCTTTTGAAGCATATCTCTGGTCTCATTGGGTTCTGATGAGTACATATCCCTTATCTCCTCAGCCTCGAAGGTCTCATCATCGATCGTTATCGCATGAATCTCGATGTCTATGTGCAGTAGATAATGGGTCATCCCCTCGAACTCCACCTCAATGGTTATCCTGAGATCTTCCTCTGCACCTCTCACGGGGGTACCTTCAGACAGTCCAGCATAAAGTAACAAGGGGGTCATAAAGCCTAAAAAAAGGAACGAAATAAGGATTCGGTAAGATCCTGAGGGTGCCATAAGAGAACGAAATATCATATATTACAAAATACTTGTTATCACATTTGTTTCGAACAGGATCAAGTGGGGTTGCGATGACGGACCCGATGATGGACCCCGAGACGGGCCTTTATCCGAACAGTTTCACCGCATCGATACCGATGCAGGAAGCCGAGAGGCTCAGGACCATTCTGATGGATAATGACATCCTTGATCCGGAAAGGTCCATCGGAAGGGATGAGATGGTCCATTTTCCGGTCAAGCTTCCTGAAGGACGCGACATGGAATGGTTCATCTGGCTTCTCGAAGATATGGCTGATCAAGTGCTAATATCGGAACCGGGGCTAATGACCACTCAACGACAGAGGAGGCGGACACCATTCCAGGAGATCAGAAGCATCCTCGAGACCCAACTGGAGCCCCAAGAGGTCCAGCTCCTCCCCGATAAATGGGAGATGATAGGTGATTGCCTGGTCCTGAAGATTGATGAGGGACTGCTTTACAGTCTCGATACCGTCTGCAGGACCTATCAGGAGGTTCTTGGAGCCAGGTATACGCTGGTCGATATGAACGGGATCCATGGTGAGCTGAGAAAACCGGAGTTCATGACAGCGACCGAGCCGGAGGACGGGAACTGGAACGTGGTTCATACGGAGAACGGTGTGAGATACATGCTTGATCCCAGGAAGATCATGTTCTCATCCGGGAACTTCGAGGAGAGGACCGGGATCGTTGAGATCATCAAGAATGGACCGAGACCTCCGGGTCTTGAGGGAACGGATGGGGGGGAGGTGGTCGTGGATATGTTCGCTGGGATCGGCTACTTCTCGATCCCTATTGCTTTGGGGTGCGATGTGAAGAGCGTTCGGTCCATAGAGAAAGACCCTGTTTCATACGACTATCTGACGAGGAACGTCGAGGAGAACAGGGTCAATGGGAAGGTGATACCTTTCCTCGGGGACAACAGGGAGGTCGACCCCGGGGCACCTGCAGACAGGGTGATGATGGGTTACGTAGGTGGAACGCTGGAATTCCTGGACCGGGCGGTCAAGCTGATCTCCAGGAAGGGTGCGATCATACATCTACATGAAACGGTAAAGGTGGAGGACGGGTCCGTTTGGCTGGCAACCCAGGCCGGGAACAGACTGAC
>JBLIRF010000078.1:0-7781 GCA_049472175.1 Thermoplasmatota archaeon | reverse complement strand
ATGTTCACCAGGAAAACCGCAGTAAGCCCCATCACCATTGTCGTTGTGGCCTCGATGAAGGACCATCCCGAGGTATCGGCTGCATACATGATCCCATCAAGAGTGAAGTTCTTCTCCCTGATCCTTTCAGTTATATGGATGGAGAAGTCCACCCCGATACCTATGATTATGGACCCGATCAAAGCAGTGAAGAGGTTGAGGTCACCCGAGAACATCTTCTCACCCGGGGCTATGATATCTCCAAGGGCTCCAATTCCCCAAATCGCAGCATATTGCCATAATGTGACCAGTGTAACTGGTAGGATCGTGATGAGGGCGATCCTCCATGATTTGAAGACTATGAAGAGCAGTAAAAAGACCAGGATGAGGGCCATTATTGTGGATTGGTTCGCGTTGTCGACGATGACATCGTTGACTGTCACAAGTACTTTGCCGAAGCCTGATAGAGGTGAGGCTGTTAGCGTCCCCCCTCCTGATTCCTTTGACGTAACCTCGTAGACATTATCTATGGCATTATCGACCTCTTTCACCACGACCTCTGTATCGACAATATCCATATTTGGCATGTTGATATAGATTATCGTCTTGGCGTAGGTGTCATTGATCAACATCCCCCGTATCTCCTGGCCTAAAGAATTATAGAAGATGTTCATCAGAAAGGTCTGGACGTCTTCCTTCATATATTTCTGAAAGAACATATTATCCTCAGGGGCGTTCCTTATCACTTCCCAGAATGATTTCCCCACCAACTCATCCATGACCCATACCTCGAACCAATCGAGAAGGCTGATCGGCAGGTCGATGGGGTTATTCTCGCTTAGTCGCTTCAGCTCCTCTATGACCTGTTGATATGCTTCCGACGAGGTGAAATTCGGGACCTCGACCATCTTCATGATATCGACAATGGAGATCGCATCCGCATTTTCAATGCCGTTGTCCTGACCATTTTTTCCATTTATCAGCTCTTCAAGTCGATCGATCTCCCTGAGAGCCATGTAATCTTTCATGGAGTTTATTATTTCGTCATCTCTCCCATCTTCGTTAAGGTCCCTGCTGCTCTGGCCTCTGACGATCATCATACCGATCTGTCCGGAGCCGAATGTATCGGACTGCTCCGCCATCTTCTGGACAACAGGTTCGTCTGCCGGCGAGAGTGCGATATAGTCCATGTTCGCCTTTACTACCGAGAATCCCCCGACCCTATAATTTGTCCCTGGGATCGAAGATGGAGGGGAAAGGGATATCGATATTATGGCGAAAAGAACACCCCCAACCAGGATCTTTCGAGAATGGTTCATGGGAATATTTCCCAACCTTCTGATCCCCGAGCCCTTGTAGCGGGGTTTCTTATTCTTGCTCCTTGTGAGCTTCTTATAATCGAGCCAGATGACCAGTGACGGGGTCATCAATATGGTTGTAAGATAGCAGGCGAGGATCCCGCTGGAAAGACCGAATCCCAGGACCTGCATCGTCGCCATATCCACCGTGAGCATTGCTCCGAACCCGAATGCGGTCGTCATAGCCGAGAGGAATATCGCTTTTCCAGTTGTCCGAAGCGCATACCTTATCCTTTTTTCCCTGTCCTCGATGGCTTCCTCCTCCGCGTATCTATTGGCAATGTACAGGCCGTAAGCTACACCGAGCGCGATCAATATTGGGGCTACAAGGACCACCTGGGGGGTCAAGGTGGTAAGCACCAGCCCCATCAGGCCGAAGGTTATGATAAGGGAGAACATAACGGGGACGAGGGTTATGATCAGGATCTTCCAGGTCCTGTGGAATATCAGAAGGGCGGCGGCGACCATTGCAAGTGCCCAGGGAAGGACCTTCTGCATCTCCTTCATGGTCCTGTCGGAGATCATTCTTGCAAGTGGTGTGGGACCAGTCACCGTCATTCTGCAGTGGACCTCTCCATTCTCGTACCTCTCCATCCAGTCATCCGTGGTATCGACGCTTCCGGGTCTGATGCCCGGATCAACGAAATAATCGAAGATGAGATCATCTATGCGTTGGATGAGCTCCACTTGGTCAATTTCCTTTGAGAGCCCCATGAGGATCAGAGCGGAGTCGTATATGCCGTCCTGGTTGATGTCCGCCACCAGGCTCGATATGGAATTTGGACCTGCCTGGATGAAGAACTCGTCTATCAATCTCTGATCAGGTGGTATTGAATAATTTCCTTTGAACTGTTCGGGAAGTCCGAATGGCAGCAGGTCCCGGGGAAGCTCGTTGAAGAACGCCTCTTCGATAGCGGCAGTGGTATGGTTCAAAGTTTTGATAAGGGTCGATATAGAGAAGCAGAATGAGATACCGTCCTCCAATCCTTTATCGGTCTTATTGTGATTGAGCGCCTCCTCAATGTCCGATATCTCTTTAAGAACATCATAATCGGTGATATTGGTCTCGTCGGTGGGATCGAACTTGTTCTGCGTCTCCACAAAAATTGTGGCGAGGTCAGTTGACCAATCCTTCTTCATTTCGAAAAGAACCTTTTCAGCGTCCGATCCCCCGGGGAGATAGACCTCGAAATCCCCCCTGATCTTTTTCTGCATGATGATCTTCCTATCTTCAATGAAGTCCATCCCGATAACGCCGAAATATCCGAGTAAAAGTGAAAGGACCACGACGAGTGCGAAAACGCTCTTTCTCCATCTGAGAACGCCTTCCATCAGTGTATCGAGCGGTTTGGACTTGAACATCCTCTGTGAATAATCTCCCGCCTCTTCATCGAGGTCTCGGATCCGTTTACCCGTTCCGATCAGGAAGGACCTAGCTTTCTTCCCGTATATGGGGGTCTTGTCGGATAGTTCCGTGACAACCCGGTCGAGTGTCTCATCGACATCGGTGGTATCATCCTTGCGGTAGATCCTACCTGGGTCCTTCTTCATAGGGCTGTTCCTCGGTCTGCCACTACCACTTGCTGCTCCATCATCTTCGAAGGACAAGTTCACACCTGGTCCTGGAACATCGGTCCATCCCTTGATTAAGCTAAGGGTAATTATATGATTTGGTGCCCGGGTGAAAAAGGCCAGAAGGATGGAGATGCATCTATTCCGCGTTCTTCAATGCCCTGATGGAATAGATATATCCTACAGCCGCTGAAACTATCAGGCCGACAACCAGTCCAAGAAGGACCGAATACTGGTTGCCGAGCTCCATGTACTTGTAGCATATCTCGAGCATGTAGAATGCACCCATGGACACCGGGACTATTATTATGGACCATAGCAGGAAACTTATGAAGAAGGAGTTCATCGGACCGAGGTGGTCACCTCCTTCCGTTTTTTCCTTGTGTTCCTTTTCATCGGTCATTCGGCACACTCCAAGCGGATTGAGGTGAACCCGGAGGCAGTTATTTAAATTTTCCTGAAAATTTCCATGATCGGATCTTATCAGGCCGCAAAGTAATATATATACGGGTGAACACTTCCAAACTGGCAATGGGCGGGGTAGTGGGGTCTGTCCATTGTTGATAGAAAGATAAGGGATGGATGGATCTTCGAGTGGGACCGGGAACCCGGGGAAGTGAAAGGGTGTGTGATGGATAAGCCCCCTTCGGGGGGCAACTCTTTTTTCGATCACTAAGGGTTATAGAGGATCAGATTATTTCATTCATTGAATGGATGGGCCCAACGGATCGCGATGAGAGGATTCACAAGTTCGAACATCATGAAGCATATTTTTTTTCCTATCAGAAAAAATCCGGCCAATAAGTGGACCCGATCATCATGATATCCGGTCCATCAATGTTTCACATGCAGTAGTGACCACTTTTCAGAAGGTCATCGTATCCCATCATGTTTGGTTCCATTTCCAGATCCAGGTCGTCGTGTGTTTCCAGGCTTACCAGGATATCCATAAGCATGTTGACCATGTTCCTGAGTTCCCTGACCTCGGACCTCAGGTCCTCTATCGTCCTCAGAACCTTCTCATCCTCGGACGGGGAACTGCTTCCAACATTGTACGACTTGTTCTTCAATGGCTCACCTTCATGGATAAAGGTACCGGCTTAGAATGCTCTTGAAGTTACCCCGTGGAATATATTTCAACCTTTTGGTATGAGGGTAACATCAAGCCGGTATGGATAAACGATTTCTAATAAGTCGTGCAATACTCCATGATGAGTCCCGAGACCCCCCCACTGAAGGTGGAGATAGTCCAGAAGCATCATAAGAGGTTCGACGTCGATTTCAACCTCCGCATCATGAAGGAATCGATATTAAATTCGAGCTCTTCCCTCCTTGTTTTCCCCGAAATGTTCCTAACGGGATATTCCCTGGGTTCCGCTGTAAATTCATTTTCCATTGATCTTTCCAGTACTATTATACAGGAGATCGAGGAATCATGTCGAGATAATGGCAAATATGTGATATTCGGGTTCCCGGAGAGATCTTCAGAGATCAAAGGCCAGACATTCAATTCTGCAGCAGTGGTGAGCCCCGGAGGGCTGTTGGGAACTTACAGGAAGATGCATCTTGTGGATTTTGGTCCGTTCGAGGAGTGGGCATATTTCACGCCGGGGAACGAACTGTTGATGGTGGAGATAAACGGATTCAGGATAGGGGTCATCATTTGTTATGACTTGTTCTTTCCAGAACTTGCGAAAACATATGCGTTATCCGGGGCGGATGCGGTCATTTGCATTTCCGCGTCCCCTTCGGTAACCCGTAAGTTCTTTGAAAGGGTCATGGTCGCAAGAGCCATAGAGGATACGGTCTTCATTGTATACTCTAATTTGGTCGGGTTCGATTCCAGGATGAATTTCTGGGGCGGGGGGGCCTTGATCGGTCCCACGGGTTCAATTCTGTCACGCGGACCATATTTCAGAGAAGGGTCGATCCAAGGGGAGATCGACATCCATTCATTGACCCTCGCCAGGAAGAACCGGCCTACACTTAGAGACACCAGGAAGGACCTTCTCGAAAGGCTTCGTGACATCCGGGTTTTGTCAGGTCCATGAAATGCGATGGACCTTTCACCTATGTTCTAAACCTTTGGTTTTATAAACCATGTATTTAATATCATAGAATCCCGCACCCCTTTATGAAGGAGCAAGAACAATGGGACTGTTGAAAAAGAGACGTCACGAAAAGATAGAGTACGATAACATCGGGGTGAAGGAGAGTCTAATTGAGATGAAGGACCTCTCGGAACAGATAGTCGATCTCTCATATTCTGCGTTGTTGTTCGATTCCAGTGACATTGCACGTCAGGTGATCGAACTCGAGGAAAGGCTGGACCGGCTTCTTTACAATGTTCGGGTTGGCGTACTTCTGGCAGCCCGTAACAGGGAGGATGCCGAACAGCTCACGGGAATACTCCAGGTAGCCTCTGCGGCAGAAGCGATGGGTGACGCTTCGATGCAGCTGATGATGATATTCGACGAGAATGTCGAGTTTCGCCCCTTTGCACCGTTCTTCCTCAAGAACGGGGATGAAAAGATATGGGCGATCAGGGTCAGCAAGGCATCGGACGTGATAGATCGGCAGATCTCGGAGCTCGGAATAGAATCGGAGACAGGTGCTAGAATAATCGCGATAAAGAGAAGGTCCCGGTGGATATATGACATAGAACCTGAGAGAAGGATAAAGGAAAGTGACGTACTAATTGTCAGAGGGGTGCAGGACGGCCTGGAGGAACTGGCAGCCTACGCGAAAGGTGAGGTGAAATGGGGGAAATACAAGAGGTGATGGATCCCCTTAAAAGGGTCGAGGAGATATTCCTCGAGATGAAGGACACCTCTGAATTGATGGTGGACCTTGCCTATTCCTCCCTATTATACAACAACAGGGATATCGCAACAGAGGTAGAGCATTTGAACGACAGGGTCGATGAGCTCTCCACAGACCTTGAAAAACTTGCGATCGAAGGGGTTGCCCTGAGGTCAAAGGACGCCACGATGATGATCCTGAGGATGGCGGAGTTCGTTTCTGACATCGCAGGTGCTGCGATGTCTATTGCCGACGTTGTCCTGAGGGATATCGAACCCCATCCTCTTATAAGACAGGTTATCAAAGAGTCCGAAGTGGGGATATACAAGATGGAGATAAAAGGGAGCTCGATCCTTTCGGACAGAAAGCTCGGAGACCTGAGGATAGCCACGGAAACTGGAATGTGGGTGTTCGCAATAAAACGCCAGGTCAGGTGGATATACGGGCCGGAGAAGGGGGAGGTCTTAAGAAAGGGAGACATAATTCTGGTCAGAGGGCCGGAAGATGGCGCAAAGAAGCTGAGAATGGCAGCTAAAGGCAGGATATCCGCCCTTGAATGAAAGTTTTAAGAACAATAATTCCATAGCACCAAACCCACGGTATGCGGGTGTGATGTAGCCTGGTATCATTCTAGCTTGCCAAGCTAGTTACTCGGGTTCAAATCCCGGCACCCGCACCATTTCCTTCTCGGCAATTATCATTACTATCAGGAAATGGTGCTATAAAATAATTATACACGCTAAAATTGAATTAAAGGGTGTTTATGAATTTTAGCTGGCCCTCGAACATCTTGTTGAGCGACAAATACTTGCGATGTTCAAGGTCCCGGCACCCGCACTCCATCCTCTTCTTTCCAAATTATTTTCTCTTTCAATGAATAGGATACGGGTCCTGTGGATATGAACCTTGGTCTTGATCATTCATATATGAAACTGACAGGTGCTTCTTTCAATCGTCGATATCTTTTCAATTTCATTTTGATTTCTCGATTTTTAAAAACGAAAACGGCTATTGCTTCCCAAAGGAATACCCAGCCACCTATGAACAACCCTTCCATGAATGTGACCAATAGGAAATTTGATGGCAATATTGAACTGAGATAATATGCAGATAAGAGGAGGATGAAAGAACATGCAATGTATATTGCACCTTTCTTGTATCCGTGCGAAATATCTTTTTCAAAGGTCCTGATAATGAATTGAAAATATGTGTTTAAACCCATTATTACCTTCTTTTCCTTTTCGTCATCCTTTACATGTTTAGGTGCATTGAACTGCAATGAAATTTTATTCTTCAATGGAATGTCAATCGAGGAATCCTCAATATAGACTCTTAGATCTGGATCTATGTCCCTCTTTTTGAAAGGTGCAGGGTCAAGATCATTGAAGATATCACTATAGTTCTTTATGGAGATTTTTATAATAAATGCGTTTGAAATGGGGTCCTTTTCGTAAACTGTATCCAGAATTGATGATCTAGTTCTCACAGATATGCAACTGGTCTGTACGTATAAATACCCGTACCATTTGCATCCAATAATTCTTGTATGAAGACAATAGGAGATAGAATGCTGTAGATACAAAGGACCCGGGCTAAATTTAGTTATGAAGTAACGGATTACAGTTCAGGGTAATTGCGGGGGAATTGTGGTATTCCGTACGTGAGATCCGAAGGATCGGTTGAGAGAAACCCCATACTCATGAACAGAAATCCATATCATATCACAAACTCCTTGTCCCCCATGGCTTCCAAGAAAGAAGAGATAGTCGCTCTGGTCACCGGAGGTTACAAGCACCTGGGCCTATATATTTCCAGAAAGCTCAAGAATGCAGGATACAAAGTTGTGGCCACCTACCGTACAAGTGAAAAGAAGGCCAAGGAGGCAGCAAAAAAATACGATCTCCACATCTATGAAGCAGACCTTACGGACAGTGGAGATGTTCTTGAACTGTTTGCTTGGATGGAGTCCAATATCGGTTCAGTCAGCGTCATCGTAAACAATGCATCTTCATTTCCCATCGGACCTCTGAAATCGGTCTCTATTGAGGAGTTCGAAAATGCTTTCAAGAG
>JBLIRF010000077.1:0-7795 GCA_049472175.1 Thermoplasmatota archaeon | reverse complement strand
ACCCGGTAGGAGCCCGTTCCGGTGTCGACGATGTGTTGGTATGGATCTACAGAGCGGGTGACCCCTTGATACTGAACCCGACCTACCCCGGGGGAACCGTGACGGACAATATCACCTTGACCTGGGAAACATACGAACCCGCCGTAATCATCAGCGAAGAACTTGTGCTTATTGTCTATCACAGGAAACCCGGGTCGGGATCAGCGGAGGTAGCGGGGCCGATGCATGATACGGGCATATATTCCATCGATGTCTCCTCCGGACCCGACGGGATCCACCAGGTCAGGATGATACTCATGGATCCGTTGAGGACCTGGATATACGACGAGTTGGTCGTGGACGATATCAATGTATATCACGAAAAGGAGCCTCAGATGCTCATCAGAGAGGCTCCGGCAAACGGAACGGATATGACCGATTTGATGGTCTTCGATATTGCTGGCTTCGACGATAATGGTGACATCCTGAGCTATATGGGCCTTTACAGACCCAAAGGCGGAGAATGGACCGTATTCGATATCGCCTACGGAGGATACAGACAGAAACTGGTCCTGAACACCACAGATGTTCCTCCTGGGAAATATGAGATCAGGATCGCAGTATATGACGGGTCCAGATACAACCTGTCCACTTCCCGGACCCTCGGCCCCTTCTACCTGAGAGAGAACAGAACGCCTGACATCGGCTCACTTTCCGATGATGATAAAAAACCACATTCCACTGCTGCTATCGTGGTGATAGCCGCACTTTCGCTCCTGCTGATGATGATCGCCGCGGTCTTGATTTTCATTGCAGGAAAGGACAGGGAAAGCCGGAGAGGGGAACAAATTAGCTTCCCTCGATCGGACCAGGGACACGTTCCAGCCTACCTAATGAGAACAAAGGTGAATACCTTTTCACTGAGGTCCCTACCATCCATTGGCCTCTCTTCCGCTGGTAGAACGGTCCCGATGGAAGATGAGGGAGGAATGGGACCAAGCATGGATGGAATGGCATATATCGATGGATATCTGGACATGCTTGACCCAGATCTTGTCGATGATGTGACCGAAGGAGACCTCGATTCATACAATATACTCGGGGTAGGTGCCGATGCATCCGAAAGCGAGATCAAGACTGCTTACAGGGAGTTCGTAAAAAGGTTCCATCCGGACCGGTTCGTGTCCAGGGATACCCTGATGTTCATCAAGGCAGAAGAGGAGATACGAAAAAGGAACAGGGCCAAAACCATCCTACTTGATCCGGGGAAAAGGGCCGTCCTTGATCGGATGCTCAGGGAATCCGAAGCGAACATCATTAGGAAGAACTCGGTAAAAACCCTGGAACAGCTTCGGAACCTCAGGAAAGGGAGCTGAACTGAGATAATTGTACCGGCATACCTCCTTATCCAGAACGTTATAAGGAAAGTGCGATGGTCAGGGCCCCTATGAGAGGATTGAGTGCGTTGATAATAAAATATCAAAGACCCCGACCATCCGCCTAATATCAGTATCAGACCTTAAATAACTAACCCCTTCCTGTTATGAACGTATAAATGATGACCCTATGAGATGATCTCCCGGGGCCACCGAACCGGGAAAGTAGAGCGAGGGCTGCCATCTGTAAATGGAAAAATTCGGGCTGGACTACTCTTCCTCCCATTCCTCGCCTTTACGCCTCGCTAACAGGAAGACCACCAGGGCTATCACCAGCAGCACGAGCAGAACAAGACCGCAGATCAGCAGTGATACCTTGCCAGCTGTGCTCAGACCGTCATCGTCGACCACATCATCGTCGTCATCGTCGATCGGTACGATTTCCTCTGCGGGGGTCCTGAAGGTCCCTCGCAGGGCGGGGGCCATGTCCGGACCTTCCCAGGAGTTCGAGAAGTAGTACTCGTAGGTGGTGTTCCATTCCAGCAGGCCCCCGTTGAAGGTCCCGTTGTAGACCCCTGGTCCTTCTTCCTCAAGCAGGAACGAATCGATCCCAACGATCACGAAGAACACGGTCTGCCCTTCCCCTCCATTTGCTCCGATCTTCACCGACCTGTCGGAAAGCACCTCGACATCTCTCGAAACCAGCGTCCAGATCATAACATCGGAGCCGGTCCTGAAGGTCCATGAGAAGCCTGTGGGGTCCCAGAGGGGCAGGCCGGTCTCCGAAACGGCGGTCCACATCAATTTGACCGTGTAATTCGTCCCTTGCAGCAGATCCTCGTGATGGATGAAGACCCTGTTCCCTTCATGGTTCCAATCGTAGCCTGTAACGGTGATCGCCGGATCGAACAACAAGCTTGATTCCACACTTTCCATGTCCATGGGATGAGTGAAACTTAGCCAGATGATCTCGTTGAGGGGGATATCTTCCCCGACCGGCCCCCATTCGGTCACGTTGACGAGCTCGACACCTTGGACCTCGATATAGGCGAGAATGACATTCATTTCCTGCCTGAACATGAAGATGGTGATGTTGTCAATGGTGTTCGGAAGGTAACCTGTCCTGATGTCTTCGATCCCTGTATGTTCCAATGGCGGCTCTATCAACATCGTCCAGTCGGAGGCATAGGGGAGCGTCAGTGAATAATTCCCGTTCTCGTCCGTGTTGAATATCGTTTCGATATAGCCGAAAGATGGGCTTGAAAGGTGTATCCTTGCGCCCGGTATCCCTTCGGCCAAGGGGCCGCCGGAACCCTCGACCTTCCCGAAAAGGGTCCCTTTGGTCCTGTTGACAAGGATAATATCCATGTAGACCGGCTCCCAGCCGAGAGTCACGATCGGATCGCTGGAATATATATGGTACAACTCGGTCTCATCGATGAACAGACCGTATGATCCACGGCCGACCTCGAAGGAGAAAGAACCGTCGGCTCCCGTTGTTGTCCACCTCAATGCCATTACTGGAGTATCATACCTGTCCTCGAGGGTCACGTTGATATCAGGTACAGGGTCACCTTTCCAATCCTTCACGGTCCCGTTGATGAAGGTCGTGGGAGCAAGAACAAGCTCCAGCCCCTCGATACCATCTGAAGGAACCTCGATGTCCATGTAATCCCAGAGGGTTTCATTACCGAAGAGGGCTCTCAACTGCCCCGGATAGCATTCGAGGGAAAACTCCCCGGAAGAGTTCACGAGTGTCTCATCCAGGACGTAGTGATCATGTGCAACGTCCAAAATTGCCACGAACCCTTCGAGAGGGTTACCGTCCTGGTCCACCAGCGTCCCGTTGACGAACGTCGTGTAACTCGGGACGGGCTCCATGAGGATGTCATGGTCAGCATCTCCCCTCGTTAAACGGTCCATCTCGAAACTGTAGTGGTAATAGCCTTCCCGATCGGCAGCCACCACGACCTTCTCGCCCCCCCACACTCTATAGAAACCTTCCCCGTTCGAACCTCCCCATTCATTGAAGTAGTAGAATCGGTCCCCATCCATTTCATGAAATAGCTCCCAGTAGCCCATCACGTAGGGCATCTGCCTTGTGGGGCCGATGTCCAATCGATGGTATGATGAGGATGAGACCGGCTGCTGTGGGATCACCTTCCCGGTGGTGGAATCCTTGACGAATCCCTCGATGGAGTACAAAGGCTTCGCAGGCAAGAGGACGATATCGGGCAGCGTCCCCTCGGCTTCTATGGTAACTTTGAGGTACTCCATGGCCCATGAGGTCCTTGACCCTCTGACGCAATCGTAGTCATCCAAGAGCTGTATGGAATAATCTCCTGGCGGGATATACAACCTGACCCATCCTTCAAGGTCCGACATGGGGACGTAATCACGGGAGGATGGGCCGAGGTCCATTAATGAAACTGGATGACTGGCAACAGGTTCTCCTTCCCTCGTGACCAGCCTGAATTGCACTTGCACAGGCTCGGGTGGGAACGGTGTTCTGCTTAAGACGCCTGTGAGCTCGTTCGGGGTGCCTTCAACGATTGTGACGTTCTCGATACTACCGGTTCCGAAAGTGGAATGCAGATCGACGGAGTCATAGAATCCCACATCTGCTGTCGTGTTGAGATATCCATCTGTCGATGTCATGCCTGATATACTGATCCAATAGTCTCCCTCCTGGAAGTAACCATTACCGTAGACACTGACCTGGGGCATTGGAAGACCTGAGACCTCATCGATCACCAAAAGGGATACCTGCTCTTTGGGGTGTTTGTCCTCCTTGGATTCTTCCAGAGTGATGTCGAGGTCTACGATAGAAGATGCTGGACCGGCCGGGATATTTCGATACTGCCTTACATAACCGTAGTACCAGAATTCGATATCGATGTCTTCCCCGGCAGGGATGAAAAGGTTGCAGTATCCGGCCATATCAGCATAAGCCTCTCCCATGATATGGGCCCCCTTGAAGGGATGTCTGTAATCAACGTGGGCATACCAGATAGGATCGGTTCCGTTGTTGATGTGTATGTTCACCTGCCTCCATTCAGATGGGACCCACATATCAAAATGATGAAAGATATCTGTATCATTGACGATCAGGTAATCGTATTTCTGGAACGAGACGTTCAGAATGGGGTCGAGCTTCGTGTTCACATACACCTCGTATTCTCCAAAGCCCGCGATCATATCATAATATCCAGTGGTGGTGTTCATGGCATAGGAAGAGTCATAATGCATGGTATTGTCCGCGTCCGCACTAAGTCCATTGAGGGAGGTGTGATCGACCTCGAACTCCATGCCTGTCGTTGAATTGAAAGCCTTTATGTGTATCGGGGTCGCGGGGATGTAGGTCTCCCTCAACCATATTTCGATCGTATATTCGGTCAGATCGCTCACCATGTAGACCTCGGCCGAATAGTCATCATATCCTGCATAGGTTGCATACAACTGGTAAGGCTCCCGGGAATCCGGGAGCATGAATGAAAAGGCACCGTCTATCGCGGTGTTCGAGCTATTGGATACTGGCCTCTCGAGATCATCCTTACCCTCGACCTCTACCACGACCCCTGACATGGGTAGCCCCGTCACGGAATCCCTTACGGTGCCGCTTAGATGGTTATCCAACGGAAGGGGCGGTCCAACCGTGCCGTTCAGATAGTGAATGCCGTTCGGTTCGACATAGAGATCGCTTTTCCAGAAGTATGTTTCGCCACTGTCATAAGCCCATATCCTGCATGGCCCCCAGTCCCAGACCTGCAATTGGAAGACCGCCTCCCCGTTGAGGTCAGTGCTGAAGGTCCTGACCTCGTAGGATGGCCTAAAATAATGGAGAACATTGACAGTGAAACCCTGAGCCGGTGTCCGGTTTGCATATTCCAGTTTCAGATGCACCTTTGCCGGATAGGGGTAATCCGCTCTCGTAAGCTCGTCCGTATCATCATCTGCAAATGCGATGAGGGACGCGAACGTGATCATTATGACCACCGGGACCGTTACGAATTTGTTTATATTATCTCTGTTCATCGGAAATATCCCCCTTCAAGGATTAAGACGTGTGAACCTATTTGAAGTTTACACAGGCTGGTTCGTACGTATCAGACCTCTATAATGGAACGGGATGGCCCGCCCCAGAGATGAAGTTGTGGAAATAGGGGTTCAAAACCGAAATAAGGTCCCGCTATTATCCCAGATCTACCCACTCCCTTCGGATGGCATAGGACGCCTATACTTTGAACGTTCAAATTCCAGAACGGACTACGATCGTTTTCTCAGCCATATCAAGAATGCCAGGATCGCCATGTCCATGACATCTTCCTTCTTCCCGTTCCTCTCGATCGATTTGTCTCCCATATATACGGTA
The DNA here is from genome assembly GCA_049472175.1 of Thermoplasmatota archaeon. Classification (GTDB taxonomy): domain Archaea; phylum Thermoplasmatota; class Penumbrarchaeia; order Penumbrarchaeales; family Penumbrarchaeaceae; genus JAFGLL01. Next base: position 2,068 of record JBLIRF010000077.1, on the reverse strand, counting down.
ACCTGATCGAACAAGCGCTCCTCGATATATGATATCCTGTCCTCTTTGAATATTTCAAGATACTCATCCGCCATCCGTCCCTTCACGGTCTCCCTGAACTGTTCGAAGAAATCATCAAGACCATGAAGGACCTCATTTACAGTTTCATTCTCCATGAGAACCATCGGGTCAAATATGCCCTATCCCATAATTAAATGTTGGATGTTGCCCGGCCCCATTTTGGCTGGGGGTTGAAGTAGGGTTCGATAAAGAGGGAGGATATTCCATCACGGACCTGCAGAATCAAGGGCCTCATTGACAAGCTCATCGCATCTGGATATCCATTTGTTGTTCCGGGAATGATGCTGGACGCCCCATTCCACACCTTTTAAAAGCTCCATGGCCTTTCTGTAAAGCGGCAGGATGTTGGGCGCTTTTACCCGATAATGCCCTTTGAGCTGCCTCACCAATAGCTGAGAGTCGGAATGTATCCTCACCCTTTCCAGGTCCCTTGACCTTGCCCACATCAATCCGATGATGAGTGCCTTGTACTCGGCCTCATTGTTCGTGCTCCTGCCTATTCTCTCCACCCTCTTTCTCAGTACCCTCTCCCCTTTCCGGTCCTCGACGACCGCAATGAAAGCGGAAGCTCCCTCTCCGGGGTTGCCACGACTTCCGCCGTCCGTGTATATATGCACGATGCTGCTCATTCTTCCAACTGCCTGAAGTAGTACTTGACCTCTTCGAGTGCCCGGTCCAACATCTTCTTCTTGATCCCCGGGGCTCCGCATGCTACCACCAGAGCTCTCCTGCAGTTCTCCGTGACCCTGGTCCTCATCGAGTCCCTGTGCGGATACAGGTGGATGATACCTGCCTCATCCGCAAACACTGGAACATTACCGGAGAGGGTCATTACCTTGCCACCAATACCCTGGAACTCTTCCCCCTGGAGAGATGTCCTCAGAAGCGGCTCACCTACGATCCTGTCAAGATCGTATATCCCGATCGGTATGATGGTCCTGGCCGAGGCCAGGTTCCCTGCGTCCACGAGATTGTTGATCATGGGAGGCTCCTTCTTCAGAAGCCTCCGGAGCAGGGCCTCCGATGAAGGTCGCGTCTTGGTCGGGTCTATGCCGATCCTCCAGTAGAATTTTCTGAAGGCTTTCACCGTCGCGTCATCCCTCACAAGGTCAAGGGAACCGAAACGCTCCCTCATCTCGAGCTTCAATTCCCCGGCCAGTGCCCTGAAGGCTTCCCTCCTGGAGCCCCGGACCTCAATGCCTTCCATGATGTCGGTCGAAAGGTCAACCCCAAGAGGTTGAACGCTCTCATCCACCTGGACGTGCATGATGCTACATCGTCGACCTTGTATTTCAAACCGGGGGAAATCAAAATAAACCCAATTGGCCGATATCCTGGCCAATGAGGTTTTCCAGCAGGGAGATAAAGAGGTTAATACCCGGTATGGCAACGGGGGTGCTCTTCATCATCGTGACAGCCACCCTGCTGTTCCTTTCCATGGATAAGGATTCTCCCCCCCATGCGAACCTATACTGCTCCTCGAATGCGGTCGATGTCGGGGATCCCCTTTTTTTCGACGGCAGAAACTCAACGGACCCGGAGGGAAGGTCACTGTCCTATCACTGGACGATCAATGATACAATTTACACCGAACTGCCCGCCTTTCACTACTCGTTCCCACACCCCGGGAATTTCACGGTCATACTGAAGGTTACCGATACAAAGGGGAATTCGGATACGGAGACCATGATAATCGATGTAAGGGGGAAATGAAACCATGTGGCAGACCTGTGCAAAATACATATACGATCACCCTCCTTTCCCAATACCTGATAGGGATCGGAGGTGAACATCATGCTTCTTGAAGACCACATTCCCGGGGAAGCTGACAAACTTCGGACACTCATGATGGCCATTGCCGATCTGTCGAAGGATATAAGGACCGGGTTCATTACAAACCAGGGAGTCGCCGATACCATCAATATGTACGGCGAGACACAGGTCGAGATGGACAAATGGGCCGATGAGGTCCTGGTGGATGGGCTTTCCCGGCTCCCGATGGTGGCCT
>JBLIRF010000076.1:0-7980 GCA_049472175.1 Thermoplasmatota archaeon | reverse complement strand
GGTTTCGAGACGACCGCACCGACCACATCCTCCCTTCTTCTGGAGGACAGGGCTCCGGATAACCTCTCCATACTTTCATTCCACAGGACCGTTCCCCCGGCATTGAAGTTCATCGCGGAGTCAGGCGAGGTCCGGCTTTCCGGTCTGATAGAACCCGGTCATGTTTCGATGGTGATCGGGGAGGAGCCCTACCGCTTCCTCTCCGTCGACCATAAGCTCCCTCAGGTCATTGCTGGGTTCGAGCCCCTTGACCTCCTCATGGCCTGCCTGGAGATCGCCCGCCAGAAGGCAGATGGCCGTGCTGAGCTCAAGAACATGTACGGAAGGGTTGTCAGACCCGAGGGGAACCTCGCAGCCATCAGGGCAATGGCGGAGACCTTCGAGCCATGCGATGTCAGATGGAGGGGGTTCCCGGTCATCCCCGGTTCCGGGCTTGAGATTGCTCGAAAGTTCGAGGATCATAATGCAAGGAAGAAATTCGAGGACGAGCTTGCCGATCTGCAGGAGCTTGAGGTACCAGAGCCAGAAGGGTGCAGGTGCGGTGAAGTTCTCAGGGGTCTGATAGACCCTGACGAATGTCCTCTGTTCGGCAGGTCCTGCCGACCGGACCACCCGACAGGTCCCTGCATGGTTTCAAGAGAAGGTGGCTGCAACATACTTTATCGTTGGGGGAGGAACCTGGTATAGGCCCCGACCGTTACTTTCGGACCCGCACACGACTACGTCGTGTATCGTATTCTCACACACTTCAGATACGGTGCCCCCTCTGATCAAATGTAATATACGTTGAAGGATCGTGTTGCCTTTTGCTGCCGCAGTTCCGTTGGCGGCGGCTCGAGAACAGAACAACGGAGGAATCGAAAATGGTAGTCGAATCTAGACTAATGGGTTTTGTAAGGCGGTCCCGCAATGGCGGGGCGATCAAACTGAGCATAGCACGCGATGCGTTCAGCACTGCTGAGAAGTATCAGAGCTCCGATGGTACGGAGTACGTCGGAATGGTGATCAATCTCAACAAGCTGAGGAACCTTCTGACGGGAGAGCAGGAGGTCACCGCCATCAGTCAGCTAGTGGAAGCTCCCGCAGAGAATGCATCCCCGTAGGATGGGCGGACTCTCCCAAGGGTGGGGGTTTCCCCGCCCCCACCCGAAATTCTTTACAATATCATTAAGAAAGTCCGATGATGCCCATCACAAGCGACATCAGACCAGCTGCGATCACAAGGACCAGGGCGATCTTCCGAAAGAGGTCTTCCCTAACGATCTTCGAGACCTTCGTCCCGGCAAAGATACCGATGAAGGACGCGGGCAGGGTGATCGCGAACAATACAAGGACCTCCTCACTGATCAATCCGGTCAAAGCAAATGCCATTAATGTTATTATGTTCAACAGAAAGAAGTAGGTCACAAGGTTCGCCCTGAAATTGCCCTTTCTTATTCCCATGTTGGAGAATAAAAGGATCACGGGTGGGCCGCTCATGGAGATGCTCCCGTTCAGAACACCGCTTGTAAAGCCAGCTGGAATGCTGAAGAGATTTTCCTTCTTCACCTGGATGCTCCTGCCGGAAAGGAGGAGCGAACCGAAAAAGATGATCACCGACCCTATTGCCACCTTTAGGATGTCACCGGGAAGTATGAGGAGAAGGAAAGTCCCAAGCGGCAAGCCAGCAACGGCTCCAAGCAGGATGGGTGTTATCCTCCTTGGCTGTATCCTTCTCCTTGTTTCGAAAGCAAGTACCCCGTTCATTACGAGGCCGTTCATCAAGGTTGCAGGGACGACGACCTTTGGTTCGATCATCAGGACCAGGATGGGAACCATTATCAGACCCGAGCCGAACCCGACCAGCCCCTGGATGAAGCAGGCAAGGATGACCACATAAATGATCACGATCAACAGGTCCAGACCAGGGATGCCCATGGTTACGGAAAGACCCTCTGGAATTTGAACATGTTCATATCAGGAAGGGTGTCCTCTTCCTGTATGACCCGTAATCGTGGTCCTTCCCCATCTCCCTCTCCTCCTTAATGGATGTCCTGACGTAGACGATCATCAATATCGACCCGAAGACGACCGTCAGAGGTGTGGTCCACCCGACCATCCAGCCGTATATCACCAGGATGAAACCCAGGTACTGGGGGTGCCTGGATACAGAATATATCCCGGTCGTGACCATTCCCTCTCTGTCGATCCTCTTGTAAAGGGTGACCCACCCTGCAATAACAATAATGGTTCCCGCAACCATCAGCAACGAACCGTAGATCATCGGGACAGTGAACGCAAAATCAACACCCAGAAGTTCGACCGACAGGGCTGAATCAAGGGCTGCATCAGATGACGCATGGAATATTCGGGAGGCGAACATGACCGTGAGCGGCAATCCGTACATCTCCACGAAGAGGGAAACGAAGAAAGCCGCAACAAGACCGAACTCCTTCCATGACACCTTCTTTCTGAAGGTCAGAGGGATCAGAAAGGATGTGAACAGCACGATGTTGATGATCACGATGTGCCATTGACCGGTTATCATCGAGCCCTCGATGGCTCCGGTGAAATGGGCTTTGATGTGGGATGCGAACTCTGGCAGCATGAGAAGCGGAAAAAGAAGTATGATGACCGCAGACGACCTGGCCAAATATCTCTTAAAGGAAACCGCCATGTCCATCCTTTTCATCGATCATGATAGGTAATGAAGCCTATATTAGATGGCCCTTAAAGCTTTAAAAGTTCAGGCCGGTCGGTGATCATCCCGTCCACACCAAGCCCTCTCATCCTAAGGATCGAGGCTTCCTCGTTCACGGTCCAGACTATCATCTTCTGCCCACTGGCCCTTGAATTTTCCATAAGTTCCTCATCGACCAGGTCGTACCTCGGGAGGACATAGCCAGCACCCAGCTCACTGGCGAAATCCAGCCCCAGGAGAGGGTGGTCCTCGAACAGAAAACCAACGGGAACATCTTCCAGGGCACCTTTAAGGTCGAAGAGCTCCCCTGGCAGGAACGACGAGAAGATAATGGCCTCCTCCTTGACGGGCCGATCTTTGATATATTTGCAGACCAGTTCCGCGACTGGTAAAGCTGTCCCCTGACCCTTGATCTCCATGTTCAATCCGACCATTCCCAAGAACTCATCCATCACCTCTTTCAGCAGTGGTATCCTCTCTCCCGATCCGGCATCCAATCTCCTCAGCTCGTCCAGGCCCAGGTCAGATACTCGTCCAGACCCGTCTGTTGTCCTTTCAACGGTCTCGTCATGTATGGCAACGACTTCCCCGGTCCCGCATACGCGAACATCGAACTCGATCATGTCAACTCCAAGCTCAACGGCCTTCCTGAAAGATCTCATGGTGTTCTCTGGTTCATGGGCTGCAGCCCCACGATGGCCGATCCTGAGCATGGCTCAGCCTCCATTCGGAGGTCCAGTTGCTTCCTCGCGGAGCCTTTTGCCTCCTCCGCTCCTGATCAAGATCAGGACCACCACTCCTGCAAGGATGGCCAGCCCCAGGAGGGTGCCTGTAACCAAGATCACATAGTTCATGCTGCCGTCAGGGACATCTGGTAAAGTGTCCGTGGTGCTGACGGGTTCATAATCGTCATCGGTGGGAAGATCATCATCGTCCACGGTTGTTCCGGGAATTATTACGATATCTTCATCATCGTCCGGCTTTGTGTCATCGTCGTCGGGATCCACACCCGGGTCCGATCCTGGATCGTCATCATCTCCATCTTCGATGACCGGATAATCGAGAGGATCGAAGGGGTTCGTTCCATGGTATTCCTCGACCACATCGTCGTAACCATCATTATCGTCATCGGGATCTTCACTATCTGGAATTTTATCATCATCGAAATCGGATTCAGGGTGGTCGGCGGTCATGAAGGAGAAAAAGACGGAGGAAAGAAGCTTTCCACCGTTGGTGCCGATCACCCCTTGTACTTCCACGGTGTAAGTGGTTTCGTGGTCTAGGTCCTTGAGAGTGAAAGCTTCCATCATGAATTCGCTCGATCTATACGATGTATCGAAGAATATTGGAACCCCGCCCGGACCCGTTATCTCCATTTTGAACGTCGAAGGGTCGATCTCATTATCGAACCAAACCCGGATTGTGGTGGTCACATCAACGTCCTTATCACCGTTTTCCGGCAGGGTCCTTAAAACCTTGACGGAAGGCAGCTGCTTCAGTGTTATGTTTATCTGGTCCCCACCTTCGATGTCTATATCACCTTCGCAGGGCAGATATCCTTGGGCCTCAACGGAGTAATTGTATGAATGAAGGCTCATCTCTCCGGGGTCCGATCCGTCACCGTCCCCGTTGAGGTCTCTCTGGTCATAGTGGGGAAGGTATCTCTCTCCCTGACCATCCTCATCGGTCCCCACCCCTCTCATATAGCCGGTTTCGTTGTACATTTTTATGGTTGCCCCGGATACAGGGTCCGACACCTCGTTGCTCACCAGAAAGATGCATGTGTAGGACACGGACAATCTCGAGCTGGCATCCCCGAAGGCGACCCCCTCGCTGTCGAAGACGGGATCGTATGCGGAAACTTTGCAGTTGTCTCCGATGTTCAGCAGCCATTTCGGCTCGGTGGGTCCGCCCCAGCTACCGGTTACAGTCGAGCGTATCAGATCCACCGATGAGGAATCTCTCATAAAAAACTGGTCTCCGTGGTTATTCCGGATAAGGGAATCCTGGACCTCAACATAGGAATCGGTTATCTGGAATCCATCGTCATCGTTCCTTTCGATAGAACTGGATTGTATTTTTGCCCTTGATCCGTTGAAGACCCGAACCCCATCGTACTCGTTTTGAAATATGTTGCATTCCGACATGTCCACGATGGAATCGTTGATGCTGATCCCCACGATAAGGTTGTCTCTGACAGTATCCCTCTTTATCGTGGGTCTTGATTCCACCTTGATATTGTATCCCGCATCATTGTTGTACAGGACATTGTCCTCGAGGATCGCGTTCGAATACCAGAGAAGCATGCCATTGAGGCAATCGTGGATGGTATTGTTCGAGACCCTGGGATACATGAACCCGTTTAGGATGATGCCGTTGTTCCCGATATCATGGATAGAATTCTTTTCTATGGTGGGGGAGGAATAATATCCGGAGATTATGCCAAAGCTCTGCCTGTAGACCTGGTTTCCGGAAATGAGGGGGGACGAAGTTCCATTGGTGTAGATGGCCGCCCCCATGTTCTCGTAGAAATAGTTACCCTTGATAAGGGGGGATGACGATTCCACGTTCAATGCATCACCCATGCATCTGTAGAAGGTGGAATTGAGGATCTGGATGTTGCTCGAGCGAAGTTCTATGCCGTATTCCCATGGATCTTCTGGATCCCCGTAAACCCCCGATACCGAGACCGTTTCGAAGAGAACGGATCCGCTCAACACCATCCTGTAGTTCTTGGCCGGGTCCATGGAGTTGATCACGGAATCAACGACCCTCAGATAGCCACCGCTCATAACGGTCAATCCATATTCTCCGCTCTCTGTGCAGTTGAACTTCAGCTGTATGTTATCGAGTGACAACCTGCCGCCGGTCTCCACGGTCAGATTTCCGTTCAGGAGAACCATCTTATGGTCCCAGAAAATATCATCTCCGTTCTCGATGACCCAATCGCCTGGTGTCTCGTACATACCACCGCTCCCCGGGACCGGTGGGTTCTTCTCGGCCGAGACCGTATTCAGAAAGGGCGCCGATGACAGAGCCACAATGGTAAGTATGATGCCAATTGCCGTGGTCCAAACAGATACTGCTCCCGTCTTTCCCATTCGTGAGTTGATGCCATCCCTTCCTTATTAAAACATTGGGTACATGACTGAACTATCGGGTCAGAGGCCAAGCATATGGGGGTCCATACCAAGTTCGTCCATTATCTGCAGGACCTCGGCTTGAAGGCTTTCTACCAAGGGTATACCTTTATCGTGATTCTCCCTCCAGTAGATATCCTCCTTCTCACCGGCGGTGTATATCCTTTTCTCCAGAGGCATTCTCCTTGAGGACCGCAGCTGTCTCATGATGGTCCCTGCCGTTGTCCTGAACTCCTCCAGGGAACAGAATGCCTCTATATCGATCGCGATGAAGAAATGTCCCACGTTCACGCCGTTGATCATCTTCAGGAACGGACCTGTCTGAAGGGCCGACGATAGTACCTCGACGGCTGTCGAATATCCGTATCCCTTGTATCCCGCGGTATTTTCCGGACCCCCCAGTGGTAGTAGCGCAGCCTTCCCTTTCAATAGTGCGTCAAGGATCCCGGAACTGTCGGTCAAATAGCTGCCGTCCACTCCGATCACCAGACCATCGGGTATCGGCTCCTTTGTCCTGGCATAGTATTCGATCTTTCCCCTTTGCCATATCGATGTCGCACAATCGAGGACGAATGGGAACTCCTCGTCCGTCGGGAAACCGATAGCTAGTGGATTTGTACCGAGCACCCCCTCGGTACCAAAGGTAGGAGCGACCGACGGTCGAGCATTCGTTCCGGTAATGCCTATCATTCCTGACCTTGACGCCATCATCACGTAGTATCCAGCGATGCCGTAGTGGGTCGAGTTCCTTACCGCCACCATACCCATCCCGTAACTCTTTGCTTTTCCTATAGCCAGGTCCATGCTCCTCTTTCCGATGGCATGGCCCATTCCGAAATGCCCGTCAACAACGGCGGTTGTCGGGCCTTCCCTGACCACTTCCATCCTTGCCTTCGGATCCAGAAGTCCGGCCCTGATCCTATCGTAATAGAATGGTTTGAACCGGTTGATCCCGTGAGAGTGGATCCCTCTCCGGTCTGCCTCCAAAATGACATCCGCGCATATTCCTGCATCTTCCTCCGGAACACCGATCCTCTCAAGGACATCCTTGATGAATATCTCGAGTGCTCCAAAAGGGATCCTGACCAAATCTCTCGGCATGACCATCACCAGGTATCCTTCGATCAAGTGGAATTGAATTTAAGCTTGTCAGGTTGAGGTCTTTCCCTTTGCCCCGCAGTAGGGACAGATAATGGAAGGGCTGCTGCTCCTGGCCTTGAATGTACCAGAACAGCTTGGGCATCTCAGGGTGAACTCTTCCTCGGGGAGGTCCCCGAACCTATCTTTCAAGAGTCCCACTGTTTCCTCATCAAGGTCACCCTCCACCCCGCATATCGGGCACTTTGCTGTTTCGGTCACCTGGTCGAGCTCGAAGAGGTTCTGACATGAAGGGCAGACGATGGGAACCGGTTCTATGACCTCCTTCTCCTCATCTTTTTCATCGGAAGGGGTACTCTCTTTTGAACGGTCTTCATCGTCGCCCGGAACGTGGTCGATCGTCCCAGTTGCCCCGCAGTGCTTGCAGGTCATATGAAGAGGTCTGTCCCCGGTATCCGTCACCTTGAATACCTTAGAACATGCCGGGCATTTGACCCTGATGACATTCTGCGGTTTTTTCTCTTCCACGGGAGGAGCGATCCGTCCTGGAGCATCCGTTATCTTGGGGGTTTGTGCTGCCGGAAGTGCACCCAACCTGGCAGGAGGGAGCCCACCAGGGGCGACCATCGGAGGCATCCGAGGACCGGGGGGAGGGGGTGGAAGAAGGTCATCCCAGTTCCTGGGTTTTCGTCTGAACAGCATAATTATGATCACGATTATAACGAGAAGGATGATAGCACCTATCACTATCGGGCGCCAATCGGTCCCTCCGCCGCTGTCGTTCGCTATCCTGACCGTTATGACCGTTTCGGTCTGAATGTCCTCCACATCGTTGACCGTGTATCGTATCCTGATATCCAGTTCTCCGTTGGAATGTCTGGCCGTATCCATCTCGTATGTCCACTGAACGGTACCATCTGCCTCTTTCCAGTCATTCTTCCCTTCCTTGACCTCTACCTTGTCCACCTCGAATCCCTTCACATCCCTGATCCTTCCCGAGATGGTGATCTTGCCTGAGACATCGCTGCCGTTCGCAGGATACGAGACCGCGGGCGTTTCCAT
>JBLIRF010000075.1:0-8065 GCA_049472175.1 Thermoplasmatota archaeon | reverse complement strand
GACCATAGTCATCGTGATCGCTGCCCTCGTTCTTACATTGATGGTGGTGGCGGTGGCATTCATCTACATATTGAAAAGGGAGAACATCCGTGATGTCGAATGGGACAACGAGGACGATGAGATAGCCGAACTCGACGAGATCGACCTTGACGTGGAAGAGGAAATATTCGAATTCGAGGATGAGGATCTGGAGGAATGGTAAGGGTCATTTCCTCAGCTTTCCGATTATCTCTGAGAACCTTACCTGCATCTCGTCCAGGAGATCGAACTCCTCGTAATCGTCATCTTCGTCTTTGACCCTTTTTCTCTTCTCCTCGATATGCTCTCGGAGCCCTTTGATATCATCGGCCACATCATCAAGGTTCTCTCGGGCTCCCAGCCCGAGATCGTACACACCGTCGAGAATCCTGTCGTGGATCTTCCCGAGGTTCTCGTCCATCAGGTCGTAGGCCTCATCCATCAGATACACAATGCTCTTTCCTTTCAGGACTATTTCGTCCTGGATGTCCCCGCCTGTTATCTGTCTCCTCCTGACGTTCATACTTTCAAAGAACTCCTCGATGTCGTCCCAGATCTCCTTCGGACCTTCCATGTGGCTCCCTTTCCGTAAATGCCAATGCGGACAGAGTTATAATACTGTTGGCGATGCACTTCTTCCATCAATTCGGTTTTTCATTCCTTCCATCCAGTACCCCCGACAACAGATATCGATCCGATGTTCTGGATCGGGGACCTGGCTCTTGATCGAACGGGTCGCCTCTTCCTTCGAACTTGTATATTTCTCTCCGGATCACTTGTCCATATGGACATCCATCTGTGGGAACGGTATCTCGATTCCCTCCTTACCGTAGACGTCCTTGATGGTCTTGGTCATCCAACCCCTCAATGTCCAGTAATTATCCGTCTTGGTCCAGGCCCTGAGCTGGAGGTTGACGGAGGAGTCGGCGAGACCGGAGACAACCACATCCGGTGCCGGGTCCCCGAGGACCATTTTATTGCCCTTGAGCATATTCATTGCAATGGTGAGCGCCTTCTGGATGTCCTCCTTGTAAGCGATGCCGACGTCGACGTCCACCCTCCTTGTGGGCATCCTCGTATCGTTCTTTATCGGAGAGCCCCATACTTGGCTGTTGGGTAAGGTTATATAGGTATTGTCCGGCGTCAGGAGTTCTGTGACAAGGACGCTTAGACCCGCGACCTTCCCCTTCATACCGTTGACCTCCACGACCTCATCGATATTTATTGGACGAAGTGTTGCGAGCCATATCCCCGCAAAGATATTGTTAAGTGTATCCTGCATCCCGAACGCGAGGATGAGGCCGATAGCAGCCGACAGTCCGATGAAAACGCCATCGATACGCACCCCTAAAAAACCGAGTGCGAATAGAAATAGCATTATGTAGAGGATAGCGCTGACGAACTTGCCCAGGAAGTCCGCCATGAGCTCCGGCATCTTCCCCCTCTTCAATACCTTCTTGAATATCCCCACTATGATCTTTATCGCAAAGATCCCGAGTATAAACACCAGTATGGCGATGATGATTTCGGCCACCTTGATCCCCACACCGGGTATCTTGTAGTCCAATACGTCTCCTATTGTTGTTAGAATGTCCTCTGCCATAATTATACCCAAATATCCGAATTACATCCATACATATAAAAGATTTGTAGCGGGCAAAATACACTGCGAAACGGGAGGTCGAAGAGGGGATATGATATCATCGTCAGCGACCGTCATCCCAAAGAAGGGCAACGCTTCATTAAAAGAACCGAAGTCTAACCAGTAATACAAATGACCATCCGGTTGCCATATGTTTGTCAGAAGCGAGTTCATTGGCTCTTCCACGTCATCCATTCGAGCTGAGGTCGAAGAACACCGTGATAGTCACCGGTGTAATCCCCTCTCACGAGGGGTCCATCGAGGATCTCAAGCTTCAGCACCTCGGGTACCAATCTGGAATCGGAGTGGTCCTTCCCCATGAGCCTTACAGAGATGCTGAACCATCCACTGTTCAACAATTTACCCGGGACCATGCATATGCTTCTGTAGATGCCCGGGGAGGATTGCCTCCCATACCATTTCGATTCATGATTGTTTAATGTGTTGAAGATCGGATAATGCCATGCATCGTGCAATGTCAGGGACAAGCCTGGATGGACCTGCTCATGTTTCACCAGGTATCTTAGCTCGATCCCGAAGGGTGTGTCTGTTGTGAGTTCGGAGAGATCCTCGCCATTTTCATTGCATATCCTGACACCAAGAAGAACTGCAGATCCATTCTGCGGCGCCTCCCCATGATCCATCCATTCCCGTTTCAAGGTGGCGTCCTTAATATCACCTGCGTAATCAAATATCACCTTTTCAGTGTCGCCATCCGAGATCAATCTGCCATCCTTCAACAGGATCGTCCTGCTGCACAATCTCTTGATCGATGTGAGATCGTGGCTAACGAAAAGAACAGTCCTTCCCCCTTCACTAACGTCCTTCATCTTCCTCAAGCACTTCTTCTGGAACCTGGCATCTCCTACTGCAAGCACTTCGTCGACGATCAGTATGTCCGTTTCAAGATGGGCGGCAACGGCGAATCCCAACCGAACATACATCCCGCTGGAATATCTCTTCACCGGAGTGTCAATGAACTTCTCCATCTCGGAAAACTTCACGATCTCATCGAACTTCTTGTCTATCTCTCTCTTTTTCATTCCGAGAAGCGCACCATTTTGGTAGATGTTCTCTCGTCCGGTCAGCTCCGGATGGAAACCGGTTCCCACCTCAAGAAGGGACCCGGCCCTACCTCTCAGTCGAACCTCTCCTTCGGTGGGATATGTTATCTGTGAAAGTATCTTGAGCAGTGTGCTCTTGCCAGCACCGTTAGCTCCTATTATTCCGACCACTTCACCCCTTTTCACATTGAACGATACGTTCTTCAGTGCCCATATCGTTGGCTTCTTGACGGTAGCCCCCCGGATCGTCTTGATTGGATGGGAAACCAAAGCGGTTATGCTCTCGGTCAGTCGATGGTACTGCTGCTTTCTACCGATGACGTAGAGCTTGGAAAGGTTCCTTACCTCTATCATGGGCATTTCCAATCATATCACATCCGCGAATTCTCGGTCGTATTTTCTAAAATAGAGCACACCACCGATGAAAAGAATGAGCGTAATACACGTAGCCGTGAAGAGAGATAGCCAATCCACCGTAGTATGGCCGATTATGCATGCTCTCTGGGCGTTCATGATTCCAGTGAGAGGATTGAACAGCAGAACCTTTCCGAACCAACCTTCAGAGATCTTCACAGGATAGAATATCGGGCTCACGAAGAACAGCATCTGGATGAGGAACGGGGTCGCGTACCTGACATCCCTGTATTTCACACATATCGCGGAAAGCAAGAACCCGACACCTGAAGCGAGCAGGAATGTCAGGAAAAGAGGGACTATCATGAATGCAAGCCATGGTGTGGGGGGTATGTTGAAGTAGATCATGAAAACGAATATGAGGATCGCTGCTACGGCATAGTCGAGCAATCCCACCAGGCATACGCTGAGAGGGAGCATTATCCTGGGGAAGTAAGCCTTTGAAAGGATGTTTGCGTTGGATACAAGGCTCATGGAGGCGTAGGTGAGCGTATTGGAGAAGTAGGTCCAGAGAATGAGCCCGACATATGTGAATATGAGATAGGGCACATCAACAGAGGATATCTTCACGATATTTCCGAAGATCACTGTGAAAATGATCGCCAGAAAAAGCGGTTGTATCACGGCCCACAGAGCTCCAAGCAGGGTTTGCCTGTATCTGATCGTGATCTCTTTCCAGGTGAGGAACAGAAGCATTTCCCTGTACAACCAGAACTCCTGTAGGTTTATGTCGAATGATCCTCTCCTGTTCTTTATTATCTGTATCGGTTCGCTGGTCGTCTTCACATAGGTCTCCCCTTTTCCATCGGGCCCAAGTTCTACGGATCTAATAGGCCATGCACATCTGATGATCTGAACCATAGAGTGCATTGGACCGTAATCCTAAAGCGTGGATTGATCCTGCCTCTCAACGAGTGGGTGTTGTGGTATCGACAGGACCGTAATGTTTGTGGCATCAACATCCAAGCAATACTAAAACGTTCCCCATACTGTTGGCTCCATCAATTGAGTGTCGTTCCCTCATGTAACCTTATAGGATGATCATCCTGATCCGTTCCCGGATAACTGGCTTTCATCTTCTTAACTTCGGTTTGCTGATGATGAACCTTAACTGCTCGATCATCCTGAATATTGTGACCCTGGAGAATATGATCAACCGTGGCCTTTCCATCTGCATCAAGGTGTTCTGTCTTTTCTCCATGATCTCCTTCGAGACCTTGGGGGTTATCTTTGCAGAGGCGCAGGAGCCGTATTCGCGATATTGGTACACATCCACCTGATCGAAGTGGCATTCCCTGAGCAGTCTGACGGAATCATTGAAGTCATCCTCAGTTTCTGACGGGAATCCCACGATGATCTGGGTCCGGATCTTGATCTTGGGGTAGGCTTTCTTCATTTTATTGATCATTGTTTTATATCTCTCGACATCGAGAGGTCTGTTCATGAGCCTGAGGACCCTCTCGCTTCCGGATTGGACCGCGCTCTGCAGGCTCTTGATCCTCCCTGTCTTGATCAGACCAATCAGCTCATCCCCGAACTTGCAAAGGTAGTGAGGATGAACGTCCTGGAGATACACGATCCGTATCTTCTCATCCACATCAAGTATTCTTTCAAGCAGGGAGATCATGTTCGTACCTATGTCCAGACCGTATGCACCAGTGTCATCGCTTATGATCTCCAGGTCATATCTTCCTTTGGAAACTGCACCCTGGACCTCTTTTATGATCTCATCAGGGTCCTTGCTCTCGAGCCTGCCTATTGCGAACTTAATGGCGCAGTAGCTGCAATTCCCGATACAGCCTCGAGAGACCCTAACAAGGTGGTGGTGAGGATCCACCTCGATCAATCTTGGCAGATTGGTCCTGTTAAGTAACGGAACTGATATCTCGTGGTCCAGAGCTCTTTTGAATAGATTCTTACGGCCCCTTGTCAGTTCAATGGTCTTCTTATCCAGATAGTAATCTCCAAGTCCTTCACCGTTCTTGAACAATCTATTGACATCGTCCATGTCCTTGAACTTGTAGCGGAAATCAGGGAAAAGTTCATCTATCCTTTCAAGCTCCTTCGTGATGACCGTTCTTCCGTTGAAGACCTCTGCCAATCTTTCAGGTTCCATTGCTGGTAGACAGCCACAAACAACGAGCTCCCCTTTCAGCTTGTCGAATTCCTGGATCTCATGTAATTCATAGGGTGTAGGTGTGAAGAGTCCGCAGGTAAGTACGAAGATATGATCGGCTTTTTCCGCAGCATCGACCATCGCGAGGCCATTCTTGATGAGATAGTGCCTAACCTTCTCGGCGTTCATTCCGCTCCGGGCGCACCCATGGCATTTTACGAAGAACGTCTCCCTGCGTTGCAACGCGCCTTTGTCAACCCGAACCCTACTCGCTGCTTTGCTCATCTCTTCAGCTCCCTCATGATCCTGTTGGCCTGTCGAGTGGATAATATGGAGACCATATCATCCTTCTTCAAATTACCCAAGGGATCCTGGCCGCAATGGTCAAAGCATTTCACCACACCACCATCGGGAAGGATGATGATGTTGAGCCATGCGAAACTCCTAACCTCGTGAGGTGCATGCTCTTTCTTGTTTTCACCGGCAATCCCGGAACAGTTCGCGCCCATTCCGGGTGCATTTCCACAATCGGTTCCTATGCTTTTCTCCCCATGTGTCATGTCCGAGGAGACCACTAGGTTCCTCTTGAGACGCTTCATCTCTGATAGGAACTTCCCCTTGGGCGGATCTACGTGGGCGGTAACGGTCATTGGTATACCCAGTTCGGCGGTAAGGGTGGCAATAGACAGAACGTCGCCACTGAAAATTCGTGGGCTTTCCCCCCTAACTGTCACCCGGCTCAAGTATCTCGCCATGTTCCGGATAGCCTTCAGGACCGTCTCCACCGGTATCCTCTCATTTTCGGGTCCTCCGCATGTCCCAAATTTCGGACCGCCTCTCTCATGACTCCAGGTCATCTGATATGTCAGCTCATGTTTATAGTTCCTGAACAGGCCCACTCTTGGCTCGTACCAGTAGGATATGGACTGTTCCATGCCCTTCAATATAAGAAAGGGAGGTATCCTAGAGATCCGTTCCACTTTCCTCAGAAAGTGGAGTATGTTCTTGATCAAATATAGAATATTATTGATGTATCCCACCACCCTGTTATGGAGGGGTTCTTTCACTTTTTGGATCTGACCGAAATGGTCCGGGTGAAGAGCGAACAGAATATGGAGCGACTCCCGGTACCTTTTGAACATCCTGATGAAGCTCCTCGTTCCGCTGATGAAGTTCCGGTATCCGTAATCATGATGGACTATCGCATCCTCGCAATATCCGATATTGTACTTTTTACCGACCCGGAGACAGTAATCGACATCCTCCCCTGCTGCCATGGTGAAGTTCTCATCGAACTTGAACTCCCTTGCTATCCTGTCCGTGATGGCGAAGTTGCAGGTGGGTTGATAATCGAGGTATCTGTTGTCGGGTGGTCTGAGCAATCCATTCAGCGTCCGGTTCCGGTCGTGGAACTCGTCTATGAGTGTGTTGCCGTATGAAAGGGTGATCCCGCCGGCAGCCTGGACGGAATTAATTTTCATGAAATCCACCAGCCTCGACGACCACTCCGGGTCTAGTATGCAGTCATGGTCCGTGAAGAAGATGATGCCGCTCCCTCTCTTGAGAGCCTCCTCCATGCCAACATTACGGGCTCTTGCCGGGCCAGAGTTCTTCCGGAGCCCGACAAGGACAGCATTACCTGATGGCCTCTCGGGTGGGAACTCGCTGCCATCGTCAACTATTATGACGCTGTCGAAGGGCAGTGTTTGCTTGAAAGCGGACGATAGAAGCCTTTCAAGCTTGTCAGCATCCTCCCTGTCGCGCATGTAGCACGGGACCACCAGGGATATGGATGGCGGATCTACGTCCATGCTATTCCTGACCTCCTCCTTGATGGCATCCAAAATATCCTCGCACCGTACTGTATGATGTCCTATGTATAAGATTTCTCATGCGGTGATATCGTCGATACCCGCGCCATTTCCCTCTTCCTCATCATTCACTCTTAAATTTCCTGCACATGCAATATCATCATCCATCGATGATACCCCCTCATCGATGGACATCTGAATTCCAACGTTCTTTTTCTTGAAAAGATCTATTGTCACCGGGCCATGCACTACGGTCATCGAGCGGCACCTAATTCCAGTCGATGCTCTGGATACTTCAATGACATTAACAACTTTGTTCGTTGTAAATTATCCATATAAATTTTATAAAGGAAAGTTTTAAGAGTTCATCCATTCTTCTTTCATGCAAGGTCCTTGAGGTGAAGACACTCAAGGGGCTAACGATGGAGTGCGTTGGTATGGGTTCGCCATATCTATTCAGAGTGCCCTTCGGATGTCTGATGGTGATGATGACCGTTCTCTGTGCACAAGGTCTTTCATCAGGAGAAGAGCACATCAAAGATCCGACCATCGAAGATCGGATCATCCTTGAGGCCATAAGTGGTCCTGATGAGAATCCTGCGGTCCTGAGAGCCACGATCCCCTGGAACACGGGCGAGCCGGTGATCACCGGATTCAGCTACCGGACTGGCCTATCTAACTGGACCAGGATCGAGGATTGGGAAATGCAGTATTCAACAGAACTCAACTGCTCTTTCATAACCTTCCAGCTCAAAATGGATTGGGGGGTCCTTGAAGAGGTCATGGTACGAGTAACTGATCTACTCGGCGGTAATGCAACAGCGGGTGCAAAGATAATATGCTCAAGAAGACCAGAGGTAGATATCAAACATGTAAAGAGCGACGGGGAGAGACCAGTCGAAGGCAGGAACCGCTTCATCGCTGAAGCTATAGATCCGGACGGTCAGGGACTATCATACAAATGGACCGTTGATGATGTCACAGCTTCTTCGGATAGCCA
>JBLIRF010000074.1:0-8105 GCA_049472175.1 Thermoplasmatota archaeon | reverse complement strand
TACTGATAATAATATATGTTCCGGCGTATATCTTATTTATTACATGGAAAATGGAGTGTGTCGAATTTTTGTTGGTTTAATTACCCTGAGGAGGTTCAAATTTACGAAAATGAGGTCCGCTGGGGCTATTCGATCTCTCGAAGCCTGTTTCGACCTTCTTGAAAACAGATCCCTGCGATCCAAGGGTTTCCTGGTCTTCGGAGGGTGCGGCTCTCTTCAAGAGCAATAATGAGGTAATTGACAGGCCCAATGCTGCGATCATCATGACCGCCCCTGCGACGGAGATATATATACCTGCCTGGTAGGTCAGTCCTTCGGAAGCTCCTACGAGCCTCTCCGAAAGGAGGTCGACCACGGTAGACATTCCCAGCCAGAACCATATTGGAGCAATCAGCGAAATCAGGGAGGCGGGGATCAGGAGCTTCAGTTGCATTTTCCCGGTTATCAGCGCAACCACAACTGCAGCGATGCCAAGCAGGATTGAAATGATCATCAGCGGGAGGGCTATAGGTATGCCGATCCCATAGACCAGTTTACCGGTCGCCAGCGGATAAATGTTGATGGTATTGGCCTTCCCCGAGAGAGGCGACAGTTCCGCTCTTCCCCAGAAATCGGTCATGTTCCC
The DNA here is from genome assembly GCA_049472175.1 of Thermoplasmatota archaeon. Lineage (GTDB taxonomy): Archaea > Thermoplasmatota > Penumbrarchaeia > Penumbrarchaeales > Penumbrarchaeaceae > JAFGLL01. The sequence goes on along the minus strand of JBLIRF010000074.1, from coordinate 7,480 downwards.
GACCACAGTCACATAGAGACCGGCTGCATCCGTCCCCTCTGGATAGCTTATCGAGAACTCAAGGGATCCGCTGTCCCCTATGCGATCGTAGGTCAGAACCGGGGACCTTTCTCCCAATATCCGATCTTCTCCGAGGAACTCATCCCTATCCTTGTCGTATCCTGTCTTCGCCCATATCTGGATCTTGTTCATATGGACTGTGAAGGCTTCCCTCTCGGCCTCAGTGACCTCGTCCCAGAGGTCAACTTCCACAAGTTCTATCCGGACCCTCATCGTCCTTTCACCGGCCTCGGGCCACCAAGGTATGAGGTCGGCCTCGAGGCTGACGTTCAAAACCGCAGCAGGATTCCCGACTCCGCTCCAGGCAACTCCGCTATCCTGCGGCGGCGTCCGCATCTTCAGTTCATACTGGTAGGTCTTGGTCCTGTAGGAATTGTATATGACCCCGAGATTGTCCAGGAACTCTCCCCTGACCTCTGAATACATCTTCCTATCGGATTTTGAGAAGTTGCCTCCCAAACCATCCCCGATACCCCCGAGAGGGTCGCTGCTCCCACTTGATCCAGTGGTTTCCATCTTGTAGTCGAATCCCACTGCATCGAAATCCGCCTGAAGGCGATAGTTTACAGGACCGATCCTCCGGGCCCTGTCGAAGGACGACCAATCAGGTATTATCGAAACAATCATTAGCAGGACCGCCAGAGATACCGTGGCCATCGTAGCGATATGAGGAATGGAAAGTCTCTTGGCGGACATCCTCTCACGAACGATGGTTTGATATAAATTGATTGTCAACAGACCGTATTATCATCAACTTTGAAAAAAGAAGTCACGGGTCCCGTTCCCCCCTGCCGGACCCGCGCGAGGTGGTGTTTGGCGTCCTTTTCCCATACCCAGTTCCAGTGTGATTCAGAACAATACCCGTCATCGATAACAACCGCTTGACCTACGATAGACCTCCTCCTTGGAGCGGCTCCCCGGGATCCTCCGAATGGAAGAGCTTCTTCCAGGGATATGTCCGATACGGGTCGCAGGCATGATATAACCTCTGTTCATATGCGGGGGCATAATGAACGATATCAACCTCCCAACGGCCTATTTAAATCCCCTCCCGGGTATATCCATGGGATACCCCAAAAAATATGTTGGAAATTGACCATCCATCGCCATGGTGCATTTGTTCAAGAAGGGCGAAATGGCCCTCCTCCTGGGTGCCGAGAGGTCCTTTATGGTGAGGATCGACGGATCGATGGCAAGGTTGAAAGGAGCCCGCGGGGGGGTCCTGACATCCCGATTGATCGACATGAAGGCGGGAGAGAGGATCGCGATCGGAGACCTTGAGTTCCTTCTTCTCAGACCCGATATCAGGGACCATATCGAGAACATCGAGAGAGGGCCCCAGATAATCATCCCGAAGGATGCGTCGGAGATCGTCTGGGGATTGGCATTATCCAACGGATCAAGGGTCCTCGAGGGGGGAGCTGGCTCCGGGGGACTCACACTCTTCCTCCTCAACTCCGTTTCACCGGGGGGAACAGTATATTCCTACGATACCAGGGAGGAACACCTGAAGATGACCGCATCTAACGTGGAAAAGGCGGGTCTCCTTGGTCAGTGGGAGGGCAGGATAGGGGATGTTACAGAGCATGTGGACCAGCATGATCTGGACGCTGCGGTTCTCGATATCCCCGAACCGGAGCATGCTTTGACCGTTCTTGCCGGCTCCCTGAAGGTCGGAGGACGCTTCTGCGCATACGTACCAACCACCAATCAGCTTGAGAGAGTGACCATCTCGCTGATCGCGAAAGGATTCGGGTCGGTCGAACCTTTTGAATTGATCAGGAGGCCTTACAGCGTCAAGGAAGGTGCGACAAGACCGGTCACGGAAATGCTGTCCCATACGGGTTTCCTTGTCTTTGCCAGGTGGATGGGCTCACCGTAACCGTCCCTCTATCATCCGTTTCAATCTAGGGTCCGTTATATAAGGGAGCAACTCCTCGTAGATCCTTCTCATCTCGGTGAACCTCACCATATCCATGTAGAGCTGGGCGAGGTTAAGCTTGACATTTAGGTTGCCTGGATTCTTGCTCAGAGCTTCCTTGTATTCCCTTTCCGCATCCTCGTAGCGGTTCTCGGAATGGAAAAGGGCCCCGAGAGATGCATGTGGTTCGGAAAGATCCGGGTCCATAATCATTGCCTTTCGGAACTCCACCTCCGCAGCCCTCGGTCTCCTGGTCTGCCTGAGGAGGTCCCCGTAGTTCACATGTGCCCCCGCGTTGTTCGGATCGTAGCTCAATGCCTCGCAATATCTCATCTCGGCGCTCCGAACATCACCTTTCCTGTGAAGCTCTATTCCTTCCTCGAGGAGCTTTTTGGCCTTATTTCTTGAAAGGAAGCCCAATACCTGTCACCTCGTGATCTCATGGCCCATCGATAAGGGCGGTGCATCGGGGTATAGCTCTATATATTAGTATTATATGGTTTTGACTGCAATACATCGTGAAAGAGGGTGGCAGTTTGAGGATAGGCATCGTCGGGTGTGGTTTCATAGGAACCACGATAGGTGGGGCAATGGAGCAGATGGAAGAGATCGAGGTCATAAACCTCTTCGACATGGACTACGAGGCCGCCATAAGATTGAGCTCAAGGCTCTCCAAATCGGTTGTCTTCAGATCGATGGAATTACAGCTTCTCATAGAGGCTTCGGACCTTGTGATCGAAGCCGCCTCGCATACGGCCGTCATTGACATCGTACCCAAGGTCGTCGGGCAGGGAAAGGATGTAATGATACTTTCCGTGGGGGCCCTGGTGGATGATGAACTTTGGAACCGGATACGCGACCTTGCAAGGGAGAACCGTTCCAACATCTACATTCCCTCGGGAGCCGTTTCCGGTATCGATGGTCTGATCTCCGGTTCCATGGCGGATGTAGATTGCGTGACCCTGACCGTCAGGAAACCTCCCAAGGGTCTGTCACTGCCTTCCGAACTCCATCACCTATCCGAGATCCTGAGGGACCCCAAGGAACCCATCGTTCTCTACGAGGGTAATGCAAGGGATGCTGTCAGACTGTTCCCAAAGAACGTCAACGTCGCTGCGACCGTATCCCTGGCAGGAATAGGGTTCGAAAGAACGAAAGTAAAGATCATAGCGGATCCCAGCGTCCAGAGGAACATGCAGAGGATCGATATGAGGGGGCGTTTCGGAGAGATGCAGGTCCAGATGGAAAACCACCCCTCGACATCAAATCCCAGAACCAGCTATATGGCACCTCTCTCGGCCATCTCGGTCATCCGGAAGATCGTTTCCGGGGTATATATTGGCAATTGACGCAGACCTTGACGATACGATAGCCGTCCTTTGGACCTGTTCGATATCCAATAACCACAAATAAATGCAGGTCATTAACCTCCTGCCGGGAGGGTTCACCAATTGAGGTTCGATGACAGGCTCGATCCGCTTTTAGAGGAGATAGCTCAGAGGATCAGGACCTGTACCAAATGCCCCCTAGCGGAGGGAAGGACCAACACCGTCCCGGGCGAAGGACCTCAGCATGCGACCATGATGTTCGTTGGAGAAGCTCCGGGCTCGGCCGAGGATGAATCAGGGAGACCGTTCGTCGGTCAGTCCGGGAAACTACTTACCGAAACCATGGCAAGCGTCGGGATCGAGCGGGAGAACGTCTTTATCACCAACGTTGTCAAATGCAGGCCTCACGACAACAGGGACCCGCAGGAGAAAGAGATAGGGGCGTGCGCCCCCTACGTTCTGTCTCAGATGGATTCCATCTCACCGATCGTCCTTGTCACCCTTGGGAACATATCTTACGATTTCTTTTCAACGACCTTCTATCTTCCGAAGAAACAGGTCGGGGAGGTGAGGGGAAAGGTCTTCAGGCTTCATTCGACCGCATGCAAGTACCTGATACCGACCTATCATCCGGCAGCAGTAATATACAACAGGAAGCTACTGCCCGATTTCAAGGAGGACCTGAAGAAAGCAGAGAGATACCTCAAGGTGCAGTGGTAGGTCGGGTCTTCCTGACCTTGTATCTTGGGTGTGCCATCGGGTACGAGAAATAACCCATGAAGGCAACAGTGGTCCTGGCAAGCCACCAGAATCCGATCTGCCTGTACAACATCTCCGAAGGGTCGTAGCTCTTCCACAGAGAACCATGTTTCATCGTGAGTTGCTTGCGTCCAAAACCGTTCCAGAAAGCTTGTTTGAAGAATCCCACAACGGTCGAGCGCTCCTTGTGATAAACGACCATCCAGTCGTTCTCAACGATGCGGTATCCCCGGTCCACAGCCCGGTAATTCAGGTCCACATCCTCCGCGGTTACGAACCTGGGATCGAAACCCCCTATCTCGCCCAGTACATGTTTTCTGTATGCAAGATTGCAGGATGGGAAGGTGATGTCGATGCCTTTGTGATACACCTCCACCCTTCCGAGGGACTTGAAGGGTTCGTATCCCATGGCGATGGTCCGTCCGCCCACGATATCGCTCTTTCCCATGCTTTTTCTTATCTCACTTGCCCAGAAAGGGTTGGCGATGCAGTCTCCATCTATGAAGGCGACTATGGGGCCTCTTGCCATCTGGATGCCTTTGTTCCTTGATTCACCCCTCTGGGCGGCATACTGGTGGAGTACGATGAAAGAATGGTCCTTCTGATATCGCCTGATGATATCCTGCGTTCCATCCGTGGAGGCGGCATCGATGATGATTATCTCCAATGGGGGCTCCTGAGTGATGAGGGAGTCCATGAGGTCCCCTATGTTACCTGCTTCGTTCTTTATGGTGACGACAATGGAGATCATCTCCCTGCTGTTGTCGGTCGCCTTCCCTCGGTGCATCTGTTATCGGTCCCCTATCTTTCCTTGTAGACTATGAAATCCGCCAGCGTCATACCCCTCGAATCGGCGCCGGTCGTCATGTGTATCTCCTCCACATATTCCATCAATTCTATCTCGAGCGTCCGTTCGAGCTTCTTGATCAGTGAGTCAGGAGGCCGCATCTCGCCGTTTTCGAGTTTGGTTATGATCGATACTCTCTCGCTGAGCTTCCTGCCCAGATCCTCCCTGGACCACCCCTTTTTCTCCCTTGCTCTCTGGATCCTCCTGGGATAATCCTCGGCCAGCTCCTTCGACCTGTTGGTGAGCGCGTCCGGTTTCGGAGGCCTCTCCAGTTTGGGCCTGGGGACAGTTGAGGCCATTGGCCTGGCCTCCTTTTCCTCTTTCACGATCTTGCCGAACCGGGAACAATCAGGACAGACATACACGCGGGCTCCTTCGATCTCCACCAGCTGGAGCCTCGATTTCCTTCCGCATCTCTCACAATACGACATGAGCGCCACCCTCGAAACCATGACTTGAATCGTGTATGACCACAAAAAGGTAACCCATCGTCGGGGGTTCCAGAAGTTCACCCCATGCCCCAGGTAGGTTTATCCTTCCTCTTGACCATGATTATATGATCGAGGACTTCTTTCTCTTCAACTGAGAGTTCGGACCTGAGAAGTTCCGGGACCTTCCGTTCCGGAATGTCGATGTACAGTACATCCTCCTCGTTGAAATGCCTCCCCACCATCGGACCGGATATTGCCATTGCCATCTCCTCCCCCATTTTGGCTTCCTTCATGGTCCTCTTTTCGGACTGCATGGAGACTATCTTCCCCAAGATCTTGCCATCCTCTCTCATTATGGATTGTGATGGTCTTATCCTGCCGGCAAGTATACGAACACCGACGACCGCCGGTTTGGATATCCTGAACGTATGGTCCCTCAGGACTAGGAACTTGGCCGGATGGGCATACTCCATCCTCCTCTCGTCGTCGAGCTCCTGTTTCCTCCTCCTGAACCATTCCTCATGATCCTCAATTATCTTGTATATGACGTTGTTCCTGATGATCTTGACCTCGCTCTCCTCGGCAAGTCCTTCCACCTCTGGCAGTGCTCTCACATTGAAACCAAGTATCACCCGCCTCAAGGGATCATCGAAGGACCCCACTTCCTTGATGTCCCTTTCCGAAATATCGCCCACCTCCGCCTTCCATATCTTCACATCCTTTCCTTTAAGAAGATGGTTGAGAGCTTCGAGGGATCCGAGCGCGTCTGCCTTGATGTATATTCCGTCGGTTGTGGTTTCGAAGGATATCTCGGTCAGGCTTTTTACCTCCTTTACGGCCATTTCTTCGGTAACATCACCCGAAACAACGCGGATGGGAGCACCGGCGATGACCTCTTCCGAGTTCTTGGCCAGTATCTTGATGCCTGCAGCCGCATGGGCCTCGTGAACATTGTCGAACTTCTCCCTGGGGTCCCTGATCTCATCAAGGGGTTTGGGTTTGAGCAACGACTTCACACGAAGGATCACCGGTTCGCCTCTCGTACCGACAACGATCCTGTCGTCCTTTCTTATCACTCCGCTGTAGATGATGGAATCGAGTGTGGTCCCAAGACCTTTCTCCTCCTTCACCTCAAGTATCGTACCTTCCGCAGGCCCGTCCTCTGTGTTCAGTTCCTCTTCCAGGAAGCGCTGGGCGAGTCCTATCAGGATCATCAGTGCATCGGAGATCCCGATCCCGTTCACGGCAGACATCGGGACCATTGCCACCGTCTTCCTGAAATCGTTCACCCGGGTGTAGATGTCCGCGTTGAAACCATGTTTGGATAAATCCCCCATCAGGTTGAAGATCCGATCGTCCAGTTCCTTTTTCAGGAGATCGTCCTGCCTCTGGAGGTTCATTATGAACGCCTCGTCCTCCTCCACTGCCCACCCGTTGATCCTGTCCAGCTTGTTCAATCCGATTATGAACGGGGTCTTGTACTGTTTGAGGATATTGATGGATTCAAGGGTCTGGGGTTTGATCCCTTCCATTATGTCAACTATCAGTATGGCAAGGTCTGCAAGGGAGCCTCCTCGAGCCCGTAGTGTGGTAAAGGATTCATGTCCTGGGGTGTCTATGAAAAGAAGGCCGGGTATAGTAAGGTTCTTTCCCTGCATCAGCGGGCCGCATACCCGGAGAACGACCTCCGTGGGAACTTCCGTTGCCCCTATATGCTGTGTTATCCTGCCAGCCTCACGATCGACCACACCTGTCCCTCGTATCCTGTCGAGGAAAGTGGTCTTTCCATGGTCGACGTGTCCCAGGACCGATACGATGGGCTGTCTAATCCTAATGGTCATCACCACCGAGGAGGGGGCCATGTGATAGGTCTTATAAATATCTTGCAAGGAGGGGCACAAGAGGAAGAATTATTGGATCACAGCCAGATGGTAACCTCCTTACATCCAAGACTGAATTTGCGACTTCCTAAGGGAAGGTCCGATGAATATCCCTCCGACCTGACCCCGGTCACCCCTCTGAAGGATAATAGCCGCTATCGGACCAAAAATGGTCCGGCCCCGAGGACGTGAAACTGAAGATTCCATGGGAATCTATGGTAGGGTTTTTAATAAATAATCCCATTCCACATGAT
>JBLIRF010000073.1:0-8134 GCA_049472175.1 Thermoplasmatota archaeon | reverse complement strand
GTAGATCTGGCAGGATCGTGCAGGCTCTCAAGGAGCTTGATATATCCAAGATCAAAAGGTCCAAGGAAAGGGGAGAGCCCCTGATGGTGGAGCTGCCCGGGGAGGACGCCAGAGAGGTACCTGCAGAAGCCGTGACCCTTGTTGAGATAGAGGAAAAGACGTACCATGAGAAGTATACACCGCATGTCGTTGAGCCTTCATTCGGGATCGACAGGTTGATGGTGGCTGTACTGGAGCATGCCTATACGGAAATGGAGAACAGCCCGATGAAGGAAATGGTGGAAGAAGATTCCGGTCCTTACAGGGTTCTCAGGCTCGATCCCCGATTATCTCCAATAAAATGTGGTGTGTTCCCCCTTATGAACAAAGACGGTCTGCCGGAAATAGCCCGGAAGATCGTCCAGGACCTCAAGAGGTTCGGTGTGACGACATACTATGACCATTCCGGGTCAATAGGCCGCAGGTATGCCCGGATGGACGAGATAGGAACCCCTTTCTCCATAACCGTGGATTACGAGAGCAAGGAGGATGACACTGTTACCATACGTTTCCGGGATACAGCCGAACAGATAAGGGTGCCGGTCCATGATGTTCCGGCAAGGGTCCTGAGACTGATCAAAGTGTCTTGAAGTGCGATATTCGATCAAGTATTCTAATTGTCATCCGTGGAGTCATTATCCTTATTCATATCTCTTTCGAGCCTCTCGAGCTTCTTCCTCTGCCTTTCGATCTCCTTTGTCCTCTTCTTCTCTTCCCTCCGCTCCTTTTCCCTGTCCTTTTTATCCTCCGCCTTCTTTTTCTTCTTTCTGGCCTTTGTTTTTACCTTCTCCTTTTTCTTCTCCTTCTCGTAGGCCTTCTGCCATTGATAGACCTTCTTTAAGAACAGGAAGGGGAGGCCGATAATGAGGCCAAAGATTGACATGACGAGTCCGACTGCCACGACCCAGCTGAACAGGTCGATGAGGAAGCTGCCAACGGGAGCGTCCCAGCTTTTTAGCACTAGATCGAGGAACAACGCCCAACCGCCAATGATCAGGATCATCACGATAAGGCCCACGAATGCATTTATGAAATCCTGTTTCGAAGGTGCAAGGGCCGCTGTCAGGGATGCTGCCAGGTACAGGTAAAGGATGAACCATGGGGAACCATTGTCCCAAAGATTTATATGAATGAGGTCCCAGGCCGAACCGAAGGTGCCAAGGATCATCTCGCCCATATTGCCAGAGAGGTCCGGGGTCATCCTCAGGTCGCAGTTGAAGAATGAAAAAGAGTCAAAAAGGATTGCAAAGAGGATAAGGACAAGGGGGATTCCAAGGAAGGGTGCCATCGATATGAAGACCTGTCCGAAAACACCTCCCTTTGGCGGTCCATGGGTTATGGACCCTCCGCTCTTGGAGATCAGTTTGACCCTTATGACCTCTGTGAATGTGATCTTGCATGCCAGATAATGACTGAGTTCGTGGATGATTATCCCGGGTGCAGCAAAGATGATGTACACCCACCTCCATAGAGAGTATGCCCACAACATATCAAGAAGATAACTTATAAGGACAAGGGCTGCGAACCAGAAGAATATGTTCAATACTTCGGCGAACATTGGTACTTGAACGTTGTATGTGATATAAATACCCTCATGAGGGATGAGGGCAGAGCTTTAAATGTTAAGTATAAAGATGGAAGAGATTCTTACATTTCGAAATGGATATGCCCCATCTACATATAAAGGAAAAAAGGGAGGGATGGAGATCCCTCCCCTACTTAGCGGGCAGGAAAAATCTCATTCATCCTTTCCCACATGGAAGATGACTATCTCATCTTGGGAAAGTCTCTCGAGCCCGATCCTTTCCAGAACCTGATTGATCCAGTCCACCGTGCCGTCGATATCCTGGACGGAGTCGGCGATCGTGAGAACCATACTTGGTTGGGGTCCCTGTGGGGGTGCTGCTCTGGATGGACCGGTCTTCACATTGGGAATATTGGCCTTTCCGGGGAATGAGTCCTTGTCCGTGGCATCGGTGTGGCCCCGGTACTCCGCGAAGTTGTTCTTACCATCAGAGTCATCATCCTCTTCGGGATCATATACACCGTCCATGTCCGTGTCTTTCCGGTCGGCGTACAGTCTGCCCTTAAAGTAATCCCTGTTGGTGGCTATGCCTGCTGGTTGGAACACTCTCCTTCCCACGGTCAGCGAGTTTGCCCATGGGTCCCAGGTGGCGTTGCTCTCCTCATAGATGTAACTTTCAGGTTTATCCCACATGGACCCATTGAAAAGTTCCTCCCATCCCTTGGGAAGAGAGTCGTTATCCTCGAAGGCGTTTGGAGACGATATGTTCCCTATGAAATCCGTCACCCATACCTCCCAACCGTCAGGCATTCCGTCGGTGTCAGAATCCTTTCCGCCCTCGACTCCCTCGTCCGGGATACTTGGTGCGGGAGAGGTCGTTATCTCGTTGATGCCATCATAGTCGGTGTCTATGCCGTACTGGTATTCGTAAAGGCTTATCCACGGGAAATAGTAGTTGATGAGTTCGAACTCGCTCTTCTGGGAGTTCATTGGGGTCCAAATGGCATAGACGAAACCATCGTGGTCAGCATCCAAGCACCAATCTTCTCCATTTAGGGGATCGAGGATCCAAGCATACTTCCTTTTCTCGGGGTTGTATAACGGAGAACCTCTGTTCTTATCCTCGAGCTCCCAACCATCAGGCATTCCGTCCTCATCCGTATCCCATTTCAATGGATGGGTTCCGTTCTGGTATTCCTGCCAGTTGTTGAGACCGTCGTTGTCCGGATCATCATACACATCTGCCGCAACGAGCGGATTGACGATCCAGAAATATCCACCTGTTGGAAGGTCCTGCCAGTAGCTGGTCTTGTAGATACGGTCGTACCAGATTATCATCGGCTTTGTCTTTTCGCCCTTGACGATCTTCCCGTAACGGTATTCCCAGCCATCAGGGAGTCCATCAAAGTCGGTGTCTATCTTAGTGGGATTGGTCCGATCGATGGTGCACCATATGTCCCCCAGTTCCTCGTCTGAGTAGTCACCATCCCCGTTGGCATCGAAATTATCATTCTTGTCACGATCCACGAACGGGAAGAAGTCAACGGTATTCTCGAGCCCATCCTCCATACCATCATTGTCGGTATCAGGATCGTTGGGGTCGGTTATCCATTCCCTGTAGTTGGGGATCCAATCCAGCTCGTCATAATCGGACATCTGGTCATTGTCGGTGTCCTTCTTGTTCGGGTCCGTTCTTACAATGCCGTACCTGGATTGGTCCCAGAGCAATCTCGAGTCTATACCGAAGAGCTCGTCGACATCCATCCATCCGTCAAGGTCCGTATCGGGGTTCGTCGCGTTGGTCGGGTTGAATATAAGATATTCTCCGTCATCCTCGTCGATATATCCGTCGCCGTCGTCGTCGTAATCGTTCGCAATGATGATCTTTTCCTTTGTCCTGCCTCTTGTCTCTTCCCAATCATCGAGGCTTCGTGATACATTACCGACCTGCCTTATCTCCGCAGATCCTCCGAAGTCATTGTCGGAATCTGCCATGGTCGCATTGGTGTAGTATTTCGATGCGAATTCAGGGTCAGTGAAGTAGTTATCGCCTATGAGCTCTCCAAAGAAACCCTGCTTGAGCTCCTCTCCATCCATCAACCCATCGAAATCCGTATCAGGTTCGTTGGGATTGGTTGAGACGGTATAAATGAGGGTACCCCTGAACTCTTCCAGATTGGTCATACCGTCCGGGATCCTTGTATAAATGGTCTCCCCGCTCTCTGTCAGGTTCCACCATCCGTCATTGTCCTCCTCGGAGTCGGGGATCATGGGTGTAACGGTGAAAACGGTGCGGAAGGAGTCGGCTATCTTATCTTCAAGGTCGTCCCTGGTGCTTATTGCAGGTGTCTGGGATATTATCTTGGCATTGTAGGCCTCCCAGCCATCCAGCATGCCGTCGCCGTCCGTATCGGGGTTCTTGGGGTCTGTCTGGAACCACATGTTCTCCAAGTTCGGGAATGCGTTCTCAAGGTAGTTTGGCAATCCGTCATTGTCGAGGTCCTTGAACCTGTCTGTGGAGTTAAGAGGGTTCAGGCCGGTTTCGAGCTCCCAGCCATCCTTCATGCCGTCGCCGTCGGTGTCCGCTTTGTAGGGGCAGGTCTTGTAATCGATCAACCCGTTGCCATTCCAGTCAACCGATGATTCTGTATAGTTGACGCTGAGCTCGATGAAATCGTTGAGGATGTAGAGAACTCCCTTCAATGCGTTGAAATGGGAGTCACCATCAGTATCCCACAGGAGTGGATTTGTATGGTTCTGATATTCCTGGAGATTGTTCAGGTCGTCCTTTGTATATACCATCACCTGGAGCCTTTGGCCTCCGGTGATCGAGACCCCGTAGCGGATATCCAGATCGTACTTTGCATCACTGGGGTTGAGCGGGTCGATCAATGCTGTGTTCCAGGGTACCGATTGAGCTGCTGTTATCTCGAGGATCTGCTTCTGAGCGACCACGGTCGCTTCCTGGTACTGGTTTATCGACCCCTCGTAAACTACGGTCTCTCCCTGATCGAAGAACAGCTTCTTGAGCTCTCTTGCATAGTGTATCTCCCATCCATCATCGATCCCGTCGAGGTCCGTGTCCCAGAGGGAAGGGTTCGTTGTGACCGGTTTGTAGATCGAGGGTATGTACGGGTTATAGCTGAGATAGTCGTCGTAATTGTCATTATCCATATTCGTGGGGTCTCCGATTATCCCGTCGTCGGGATCGTCATACAGGTGGAAACCTCCCTTCATCCCGATCTCCTGCCAGTCCACCATCGGATCGAGCTCTCCGAAGAACGGGTCGCCTTTCTCGAAGGTCATGGTGGTCCAGTTGAATTCAACACCGCCGGTGTACTCCCTAAGGTTGAAAAGTTCTTCCACCTTGTCTATCACGCCGTTGTTGTTGAGGTCGAAACCGTCTCCGTCGGGGTTGCCGATCCAATCATTCTCGTTGGGATCTATGGTAAGTCTTTCCGTGATGGGATTTGGTCTGCTGTAAAGGGCTTCCCAACCATCCTCCATCCCGTCATGGTCCGAATCGGGTTGTCTCCAGTCCGTACCGTAGATGTAATTCTCTTCGATATCCGATAATTTGTCGGGCCAGTCAATATATGCATCGTTCACCAATCTTGTGTCCGAGTCGGATTTCGGGACCCCGCCCTCTGTGGGTATGACATCTTCCCAAGGCGAATTGTCCTCCATACTGCTGACATCCTTCCCGGTCAGGAAGTAAATGGCGACAAGCCCCCAAACAGTGGCATTGACCAGAACCACGAAAATAATTACAGCCTTCACTATATCAAGCTTTTCAAAGAAATTGCCCGATGCCATATGGTTGCCTCCATGCTGAAATGGGTTGGCTAGGTGTCACCCGACTAATACCCATTTCTTTATTAAACCTTTTGGACCCTGGACATACCGTCACTCCTTTCGGTGAAAAGAGGTTCAGATATCCATTCTGCGGATTTCACACTGGTTCCCATGTGTATTTAACTCTAACGTCCACATGAACGAAAGGATCCCTTTTTATAAGATCATATCTCTGGCATATCGGGAAGGGGTGGAAGTTCCTCATCGGAATCGATCTGCCCGGATCCGCTGTCGTCTTCTGAGGGAGGCTCAGGAGGTTCCTGTTCGATGGTGTCATCTTCCTCTGGTTCAACGGGTGGTTCTGACACATACCCCGTAGCTTCAGGACCGTTGTCGTGAGAGGTTTCAGAAGGACTCTGTTCCATAGTGTCTTCAGAGGGCGGTTCCGACATGGTATAATCTACGGTATCCGTGGATGCTTCCTGTTGTTCAGGACCCTCCGGTTGTTCCGTTTGGAGCATGGGAGGGAACTGTTGGTCAGGCTGCTGCCAGTATCCATCATCCTCCCCTTCAGGCCATTGTGTCTCCGGGTAGGATCCCTGGTCCTCAGCGGGTGGAAGGTATCCCGTGGTGGCAGGCGGGAATTGCTCGTAATAACCACCTCCGGCGATCCCGGGATAGGTCTGCATGGCCGGCATGGCAGGAGTAGCAAAGACCTTCGGTCTGTTCCTCAATTTCAGGACAAGGAAGACGATGGCAGCCATCACCATAAGCAGGATAGCGATGATCACCCCCAACCAGAGCAATAGCGATAAGGTCTTGTTGGGATCCTCGGGGTGCAGACTGGCATCAAGGGGATCATAGTTTTTCTCCACCTCCTCCCCGTCCTTGTACCCGTCACCATCGGAATCAGGGTTCCATGGGTTCAGGTAGGCTCCGTTTCTCGTGTAAAATTCATATTCCTGCAGATTGGTCAGACCATCATCATCATAGTCCATCTCGGCGTCTGTTGGGTCATCTGGAACAAGACCGAACTTCAATTCCCAGTCCGAGGCTATACCGTCCTTGTCGGGATCGGGGTCCTCGGGAGGTGAGGTGACCGTCACGATGATCTCCTTTATCTCAGAATATGATTCTCCGTCGAAGACCGTCAATGTTACGGTATATGCTCCGGAACCCGGGAAGGTATGGGATACGTCCCTCCGGCCGACACCCTCCTCAGGATCGGAGCCGTCCCCGAACTCCCAAATGTAAGTAAGTATATCCTCACCATCTTCATCCTCAGCCTCAAGTGTGTGGAAGATCACTGTCAGGTTCTCGTCGAGCTGTTCCAGATTGATCGGGTAGGCAACAGGAGGGTCATTCACATTGTCTATGGTTATTCTGCAGATGCCCCAGTCGGAGAGACCGTAAAGGTCAACAACGGTGATGTTTATCTCCCATTCTCCGTTCATCTCGTCGGAAACGGCCTTCAGCACAAGGCGACCTGTTGTCTGGGAGAACTCTATTGCATTTGAGGGGGTTACGCTCTCGAGAGCGCCCATCGTATAGGTGAAACTGATTATGTCCCCTGTATCGATGTCAGGATCGGAATAGGTCGGATTGATGTAGAGGTACTCTCCCTCTATAGTGGACCTGTAGGTCGGGACATTTATAGTTGGCGGATCGTTGACATTGTCTATCTCGAAGGTCACGAGCACAGAATCTGTACCACCCTTCCCGTCTGTAACGGTGACGGTCGTTTCGAAGCCCGGAACATCCCCGTCAGTTGTCGTGAACCAGAGGTCCCCTGTGGACTGGTTCCAGTCATAATTGGTACCACTGCGGGAGTGGGATAGCATCTCTCCGATGTCCCAGGAGAATCTGAGGACATCCCCCTCATCGATGTCCTCGGCGATGATAGTAAGCTCCTCCATCTCTCCCTGCTCCAGGTTGTAGAATTCGGCCGTCTTGAACTTGGTCGTGTCGATGGATCCCACCCTCTTTATCACGGGCGGGTCGTTAACGGGCTTAATATCGATGGTGAAATTCACCTCAACGGAGCGAGGAAAAACAGCGTTGTCCGTGGCATTGACAACTATGTGTATCTGACCGTTCACGTTCTCCCCGGGTTCAACCACAAGTCTCCATTCGGGGGCCAATACCGTTCCGTTGTTCACTAGCGATGCCTTGAAATCCTCCTCCTCAAGGGTGTAGAGGTAACCTTTGAAGGTCCCGTCGGGATGGAGGAGAGCATAGGTGAGCTCCGTATCGATATCCGGGTCCGCGAAGACAGTGTCTAGCGGGATCCAGACAGGATCCGAATCCTCGATTGTCTTGTAGATGAACGTTTCACCGACATTCGATTGAGGGGGAAGATTGTTATCTATCCGGACAGTGAATGTCCTGACACCGCTTGGGGGGTCAACAGCCCAATCCTTTCCGTCCCAGGCCGAGATATTGAAATCGTAATCGCCATCCGGACCGATCTGGGACCCGATGACCATGGTTTCGTACAATACCCCAGTTACGTAATTCTCACCGCTATCGGGGTCGGGTGAAAGAACCTTGAAGGGTTCTCCGTCCTTCCAGAGCTCGACTGTCTTGGCACTCTCGTTCTGCGGGTCGCTGTAGATCACCGAAAAGGAGAAGACATCCGATGAGATCCCCACTGACCTGTCCACGTTTGCATCCTTGAGCTGAGGTCTCCTGTTCGGTATATTTGCACTGATATCGTAATTTATAGCATAATTTGTCCTTCCCTCTGTCATTACCAGGTAAGTCCTACCAGTCGGA
>JBLIRF010000072.1:0-8178 GCA_049472175.1 Thermoplasmatota archaeon | reverse complement strand
GCCGCTTTGATAGGACCAACTGGGTCGATATCCTTTATCTCGGTCCTCACCACCTCGATGCCGAATGGTTCGGCCTCCGAGATCATCTTCTTCCTGAACTCATCGTTCACCTTTCCCTGTAGCCTTATTAGGTCCTCAAGGTCATAGAGAAGGGCGATCTTTCGAATGTTGGCCTGCGCGACCTGGGTGAGTGTCGATCTGTATTTTTCCACCATGAGGATGCATTTGTCAGGCTCTGCAAGTTTAAAATGGACGAGCGTTTCGATAACCGTTTGGGACAGGTCCTTTGACATTATCTCCTGCCGCCCCAGGTCAAGTGTCTGGATCCTTGTGTCAGCCCTGAACACCCTGGATACGAACGGTGTCACCAGATGAACACCCGGACGGAGGTTCTTGATGTACCGCCCGAACCTCATGTAGACCCCTATCTCGTATTCCTGGATAATGATCAGAGAACTGAAAAGGGCCCACACGAAGAGTACTAAGGTGAGGATGATGATCGATGCTATGAGTCCGATCTCGAGTATTTCCATTCCCTGTTCCTCCGTGTCACTCCGGGGAAGTCCCGTTGCGATAAATAATCCTTTGGCCTGCAGCACTCACAAAGAGCCTTCATTTCGGTTCGAAGCGGTCGAATTGAAAAGAGAAACCCTTAAAAGGGTGCCCCTATATTGCCTGTCGCTCTACCCATCGGGTCAGGGGAGTGCTCAAGCTCCCTTTTTATGCTCAGAATTGCGAAAGTGTGATGTCCAATGTCGGAATACCTTGAGGAACTCGACCATAAAAGGAACAAGTTGAACCAGGAAGCGGAAGCCCACAGGAAGAAACGCGACCGTCTAAACCAGGAGACAAAGCGTTTTGCAGAACAGAGGGACCAGCTTAACTCACAGGTCAAGAAGCTGCTTTCGGAAGCCAATCGCTTCAAGGATAAGAGGGATGAGCTAAATATGAAGGTCCGAGGGGAGAAGAGCATAAGGGACAAACTGACAAAGGAATATACCGACCTCAAATCACAACTCGACAGATTGAAGAAGAGCAGGATATCCTACAGCGAGGAACAGTCGCTGGGAAAGCTCAAGAAGGAACTCCACGGGCTCGAGTTCAAGCAGCAGACCTCCGTGCTCGAAGCAGACAAGGAAAGGTCGCTGATAGAGAGGATCTCTCACATCAAGAGGGAGATAAAGAAGAAAGAGAAGGAGATGGAGGGCAACGAGGAGATCCGCGAACTCATCCAGAAGGTCAGGGAGGCCAAGAAAAGGATGGATGAATCCCATCATCAGGTAAATGAATATGCCGACCTTGCCCAGAACGAGCACGATATGATGATAGAGAGGTTCTCGGAATCCGACAAGATAAGGAAGGAAGCCGATCTCTCCCAGGAGAAGTTCGTGGAGTCAAAGATCAAGGCTGACGAGGAACACCGCAGGCATATCGAGCTCATCCATCTGGTTCACGATATAGACAAGATAATCTTCGCCCTCAAGCAGAGGAGGAAACTGGCCGAAAGGAAACCCGGTAAAGTCCAGGCGCAGGCCGCCCCCGCACCCGCCCAATCCGGGAAGGCGGAAGCGGAAAAGATATACGAGAAGTTCAAGAAGGGCGAGAAGATCTCAACGGAGGACCTGATGCTCCTCCAGAAATACGGGTTCCTCTGAGGATGCTGCCCTGAACCCAACAAGCAGTTCCGAGATGACCGTCCAGACCTTCAACAATCCACCGGGCAGCACCAATTTTATGTCCGAATTTTCATCAACATCGGATCGGAAATCCCCGTCAGAGAAGCCCCCCACCAGGCATATGATATGTTTCTTTCCTTCCTCCCGGATGATCCTCCTAAAGATGTCCCAGCTCTCTCTGACCTCTCCTTCCGGATGAAGCAGGACTACACGTGTTCGAGATCCGTCCGGATCGATCCCGGAACGGGCGAATTCTATCGATGACCTGAGGTCCATTCCATCGATCGTACGTATGAGCGGCTTCCTTCCAGAAGGAATGGACCCTGTTTGCAGAAGCTCCTCGAACAGGCCGCTGTACCTGTTATAGTTCTTCGGCAGTCTTGTGGTGGCATCAACCGTTAGCAGCTGGTCGTTCCTCGTATGGACGAAGATCCCAAGGCGCCCCTGCTGGTTCAGAATGGAATCAAGGGATAGGAGAAGGAACTGATGGACAATGTCCGGTCTCCCCCTTCTTTTTTTTTCATGGATATCTTTGAAAAGGGAATGATGCAGCGACGAATCGAGAAGGACCTTCGATGGTCTCTTTCCCCGCTTTCTCGCATTCTGGACAACCGCCGGGTGCGACCAGAACCTCTCGGGGACCAGTTCAAGTTCCGCGTCCACAAGCATGAGGGTCAGATAAGGTCCATTTTCAATGTCCACGTTATCATTCCCCGGCATCCGGAACGACCTCTCTGGCACTCCTGATCAGGTCGCACACCTCGAACAGGTCCTCGGCAACAAGGTCCGCGGATGACATCCACTCGTCAGCTCTCTCCTGGGTGGTGAGGAGTATGGTCTTAACACCGGCGTGATTTCCCGCCTGAATGTCATATAGGTAATCTCCAACAAAGGCCATCTGATAAGGTTCTATCCTGTAGTAGTTCAGTACTAGATTGATGGCATCCGGAGAGGGTTTTGGAGCTGCTGACTCCCTTGTTATGATCATATCCACTTCGATACCCAGGACCTTGAGCGTTAAAGCTGCCGCTTCTTGAGAGTTCCTCGTGATAACAACCACCTTGATCCCGAGGTCCTGACACAGTTCAAGGACATCTCTTGCCCCCGGAGAAAGCTCAGCCTTCACGGCGGCTTCCTTCTCCTTCCCCTCCAATTCGGAGAGCATCAACTTTCTTTGTGGTTCTGGCATGGAGGATATGTACTTCAGCGTGTCACCTTCGGGTATCCCCAGGTCCTTTCGAATTGCACGGAAATCAAGCTTTGTCTTGACAAGCGTTCCGTCTAGATCGAACCCCATTACCTTGACTTGTCTCATTCTACCACCGGGTTACACGACATGTGCAGCACTAAATCCCTCAAAGGGTATATCATACCATCGAAAACCCTCTTTCCTCTTATCCGACCACGATCAGGTCGGTCACCCTCAGCTGCACATCCTCGTTGCCTCTCCAGCTATGGACCTCGGGCATTCCGGCGACCGATACTTTCGTACCGGGCGCCAGTTCCTTCGTGTGTTCTCCCATGTTGAACCAGATGCAGCCCAGGGACCGTACATCGTCCGTGATGGAGAATTTCAGATGCTTACCGTCTCCCACCGATGACATGTCATACCCTATCAAGACATCCCTTATGGAGATCACAGGCTGCGGATTCCCCATTCCAAAGGGACCCAGCAGGTCCAATGAACGTACCGCAGGCAGATCGAGCTCCGACAGTGTCAGGTCCATGTCGATATCCATTGTCGATGGGAAAGATAGATCTGGATATCTTTCCTCCACGAGTTTGCAGAACCGCTTTCTGAACTCGGGCAGAAACTCGCTTTTAAGTGCAAGGCCCGCTGCTCTTTCATGACCACCATGCTCTTTCAATATGTCCGAGAGGGGATCCAGAACATCGACAATATTGAAACCGCTTGGTGCTCTTGCAGACCCCCTCGCAATATCACCATCGATGGAAAGTACGATCGAGGGTTTTCCTGTGATATCAACGAGCTTGGCGGCGGAAACACCGATAACACCTGGATTCCAGCCTTCCTTCCCTACAACGATGGCTGGTCCCTCCCCAAGGTTCGATCTTTCGATCTCCTCCAGTATCTCTGCTACAAGTTTCTTCCCTATTGCCTGTCTCTTGAAGTTTAAGATGTTCAACTCCCTTGCGAACAGGTCCGCATCGAAGCGGTCAGAGGTCAATATGAGGTCAAGCGCCAGATCGGGATGTGCCAATCTTCCTGCGGAGTTCAACCTGGGTCCGAGCTTGTAGGCTATGTCGCTTGAACGTACCTCGTTCCTCGGGTCCATGCCTGATACCGATATCAACGATGAAATCCCGACGCGAGTGGTCGACCTCAATCGTTCGAGTCCAAAGTGCGCAAGGACCCTGTTCTCCTCGATCAATGGCACCAGATCGGAGACCGTTCCCAGAGCGACAAGGTCTAGGAGCTCTCTCACATCCAGATCGATTACCCCCCTCATCTGAAGGGCTGTTGTCAGTTTGAAAGCGACACCGACTCCGGCCAGTTCGGGGAACGGATAACCTGATCCCCTCCATTTGGGATCGATCACCGCAAGGGCTTCGGGTATCACCGGTCCCGGTTCATGGTGATCTGTCACTATGACATCTATCCCCCTTTCCCGGGCGCTCAATACCTCTTCGATGGCTTTGATGCCGCAATCCACGGTTATCAGCAGTGTGTCCCCTCTCTTCGACATCTCGTCAAGGCAGGCCGTTGAAAGGCCGTATCCCTCCTCGAACCTCGAGGGAAGGAAATGGTGTACTCTTAAATCACTGGAAGAGCTGTTTAGCGCGTCGATCAGCAGGGCCGTTGAGGAAATGCCATCCACATCGTAGTCGCCATGGATAGTGACCCCATCGCCGGCAGCAACGGCCGTTGCGATCCTTTCGACAGCTTTATCCATATCAGAAAATAGGAAGGGGTCGTTAAGGTTCCTGAGGGTGGGATGAAGAACTTCGTAGACCTCCTCTACGCTCTTAACGGACCGACCGACCATGACCCTGGCCAGAAGAGGGTGTATATCCAGTTTATCGGAGATGAGGGCCGCAAGGCCAGGATCCTCCCTGTGGTATCTCCACTCCTGGCGCCTGAAATTGCCCATATTCTTATCACCGGTCATCATTCAAAGCCCATCGGTTTAAAGGGTCCACGGGGGGTTGGCCGAAAGAAAATTTCATATTGAGAAGATCCCGGTCACATCCCGTTCTCTTGTATGTCAAGTGTCCGAAACAGGAACTTAAGGTAGACCGGACCCCTGATATCCACCTTTTTATTGTGGCTCAGGATGTACTGAAGGGCTTTGGAGTTGAGTTTCATGTTCACTCCTTCAAGTTCTTTCACATTATCGATTATCTTGCCGGTGTGACCGGTGTCGATGGTCTTCTCGATCTTCCATGCAGCCAATCTGGCGAATCCCTTTAAAAAGGTCCGGTTGGTCTTCACAGCCCCCGATCCCTCCATCTTGCATGAAAGGTCTGGTGGAACACCGATTATCTCGCCGTCCTTCACCCATATCTCATTGAAGGCCGCTGGTCCCGTTAGACCCTGCCCCGATCCTTCTTCTCTCAGTATAACTTCAGCTGGTTTCCCACATACGTTGATCTTTGCAGCTTGCTCTTCCGATACCAGGAACCTTCCATATTCCGAATCTACAAGGTAACCTTTCCAAGCTACCTTTCTCTTGACCTCGGGGTCTCCAGCACTCTCCTTGTAGCATTTGAGAATGGCGTTGGAGATCTCCTTGCCGTACTCGGTTTGCGGTTTTCTTACATAGCGGATCGACGCCGCTATCTCATCATCGGTGAGGTTCCATGAAGAATAGAACTGTGGAAAGAAGAGCTCCCTGATATCTGGGTATCCGTGCTTGTACATGAGTGTCCTCTCAACACCGATATCTGCAATGAACACGGGCGAGTCGATACCCTTCTTCTCCAGGATATTTCTCGATGCCATTCCACAGGTGCCGAGTTCAAGGTCGCCACCGAATATCTCGATCTCCGTCCCGTCCTCGAAATAGGGGAATTGATATTTTTTTACTATCATTTTTACATCGTTCAATTCCATCTGATCGAATATTCTTTTAAGGATGCGTTTCCCTTTCTCGATGTCCATACCCTTATCAAGGACGGCTAGTGACAGTATATTGTAGACCTGTATATGCCTGCTATCCTGGGTGGGTTCCCTGCGAAAGAGTGATGCGACCGTGAAAAGCCTTATGGGGAGCGTCTCACTGTCATAAATGGCCTCCAGAGTAGATATCCAGGAGGTTGGCATGAAAGACCTGAGGGTCTTTTCCTCGTAAACTGTCTCACCTCCTGCGAGTTCTGGTATGAGGTTCATTATCGAGATGGCGTCCCCATATGTGATCTTCAGCTCCCTGACCAGTGTACTGAGCAGGTCCTCCCCGCAGGTGTCATCATCTATAGTATCAAGGATATTCCAGAGCTCAGCCTGGTCCAGCTTGGGGAATTTTTTTAAAAGTTGCATTTCAACATCCTTGTTGGGAGCGATCGGTCCGATCCTGTGCCAGGATAGTTGGTATATCGAATCCAAGAACGCCGGATAAAGGTTTCCTGTCAACTGTCTTAGATCCCTGAGGGGCAGGAAGTAGGAGGTCTGGACCTCGTCGAACCCCCGTGAAAGCATCATCTGTCTCAGGTCCTGTACGACCTCGGAAACGGGATGCGGGTGTCCTATCCCTGAAAAATATTCGACCATGTCCTCCATCTTCCCCGCGCCCTTTGAGGACCTGATGGGTCCTTTTCCCGCATCTCTTTTAGTCATCTTCTGTCCCTCCCAGGTCCTGAGGGAGCCGGTTTGGCGAGTACTTGGCCACTGCCAGCTCGCCTCCCGTTCTATCAAGAAGGGACCTGACAACGTCCTGTTTCCTTTTCAGAGGTATCATCCCGGTTGGATAGACGAGCCCTTCTATGAGATGTCCGATCACCTTCATCTTCTCGTACATCCTTGATGCGCCCTCAAGATCTGTCCGAAGCAGTCTGTTAAGTGTGATCCTTCTCATCTCTCCCACGGAATCACAAACACCCAGGACGAATGCCCTTTCAGGTATTCCAAGTGACCCAGGATGGGGGATATCCTCGTCGAGCAACGTTGATCGAAGGACCTCGACCTCGCAGTATTCCGCAAGAGCATCCTCCGTAAAGGACGGTCTTTGGCCTCCCTTTTCCGTAAACTTCAACAGCCTTGCTGCTTGATCCCTCAGTTCTGAGATGTCCACTTTGTTCTCCTGCACGAGCTCCGATGTCAGCTTCCTGCATGACCTAATGAGGTCGCGCGACATGGAGAAAGACTCGTCCCGGGCCTTCTCCTCCTCATCCAGCACCATGATCAGATGATCCTTGAGAGATTCGAGAGCGGACATCGAGTTAACAATCCTATGCTTGTATATAACCATAGTCTTGGGATTCTATACAATGTAAGGCGGTCATCCCGTCGGTCTGAGCATTTCAACCGGATCGGACCCAAGGTTCTTCCTAGTTGCAAGATATGTGGTACAGACCGTCAGAACGATCGTCAATGAACCGATGATCACCACGAGCTGGAGCGGGATCACGGGTTGGACAAAGAATATACCGCTCTCCCCCCGGTCGATCAGATACGCCGCAAGGTTCACTATGAACGGTGTTCCGAGGAACAGAGCACCCAGGAAGGATATCGTTCCGATGACGGCTCCCTCGGCAAGGAATATCTTCATGACCTCTTTGGATGAAAAGCCCACGGACCTGAGGACACCTATTTCGCTTCTCCGCTCCTGGACAGCGATGGACATGGTATTGAACATTATGAAGAGGGCCACAGCGAACACGATCGCCGAAGTTACAAGGAGGTAGTTCACCAGTGCGGACTTGCTATCCTCCGATAGTTCGCTACCCTCCAGCCTGAACTCCTTGAACATGGATACGGACCCAGGTATGCGACCTTCGAGGATGGATGCTTTCTCGTCGGTCCCGGAGATCTCGCTGACCAGTCCGAACAGCAGGGAGGACGTCAGGAGAATGAAGGCTATCGTGAGACCCAGGGTTATCACGATAGTGGCCGACCTGAAAAGATCGTGCCTGATATGTGATAGAGCATAGGTGGCAGAATTGAAGGATGGGTCCCGATCGCTCATTTCGCCTATCCACCTCCTTCATCGGGAGAGAGGCTCATCATCCCATCCCTTGAATGAGCTTTCCCTCTTACCATCCTGCCATCCCTGATCCTGACCATGACCTTGGCCCTCCCCGCCACAAGTCTGTCATGGGTTGCCAGGACCAGTGTCTTCCCCTCGTCGTTCAGTTCCTTGAACAGAGAGACGATCTCGCGTGCCGTCTCGCTGTCAATGTTCCCTGTCGGTTCATCTGCCAGGATGATCTTCGGTTCGGCTACCACTGCCCTCGCGACCGCTACTCTCTGCTGCTGCCCACCTGAGAGCTGTTGAGGAAAATGGTTTCTTCGATGCGCGATTCCAACCTGCTCAAGGACATCGTC
>JBLIRF010000071.1:0-8387 GCA_049472175.1 Thermoplasmatota archaeon | reverse complement strand
CCTCACGTGAGTATTGAAGAAGAGGGATCAAGGTCACCGCTCCTTGTGGTCCTGGGTGGGAGAACTGCGAGATCGATAAGGAACATCGATATGGGGGCCGATGTCGAGGTCCTCGTCATGGATACTGATGCCAGGACCGAGAGGAACTTCCCACAGATGAACGTGGTTACCATAGGCTCAAGGATAGTCCAGGGTGAGGGCTCCGGGGGCAATATGAACCTTGCACGGGCATGCTTCAGGCTTGATATGGACAGGATAGCTCCTCTAGTTCTGGGAAGACCCCTCGTCGTGTTGCTTGCATCTACAGAAGGGGCTACCGGAATAGCAGGTGCTGTGGAGGTCTCGTCATTGCTCACCACCGTGGGCATGTCATGCTTCTCATTCCTCCTTCACGAGGACAACGTGAAGGGGGCCGGTGTTGATCCCCTGAGGATCGCCTCGACACTTCTCGACGGGCCTCTGAGACCGGGATGCATAATTGTGGGAGGACAGAGCCCCTGTTCATCTCCAGAGGAACCGTTCGGTCTGAGACCGGTCCTTCCCTTGATATTGCAATCTGCATCGAACTCGAGAGGCCTGCCTGCGCCTCAGTCCACCTGGGCGGTGCTGAGGGAGGATGGCGGACCGTTCAGTGTGGGGCTGCTGAGCATTCCCTCCAACCCTTCGAGGACCGATATCTCCCCTCCCGCCCTGGTTTCCCTTAGGGTTCCTGAAGGGATGACGAACATGGAGGTCAGGTCAAGGCTGGGATCGGCCTTCCCTGACCCGGAAGGCATTCATTTTGCAATCATCACCTCCGGGGAGACAAAGGAAATGGAAGGGGCTTTCATCTCCAAGTCCCATCTGAAGACGGTCCCCCCGGACAGAGAACCCATCGATCCAGGGACATTGAAGGAACTTCTCGGGGACCCGGACAGCATCAACATTGAACCTTCCATCAAGATAATGGGAGGTTAAAGGTTTTATAGAGGTCGGCCCGATGTTAAAGGGACATGCGGGGAATGAGTGCGTCAGACCTCGGTATTTCGGATATACCCATGAGCATCCTGATTGCTGCCGTGATGACCTCGATAACCGTACCGGCGGTCTGGTCTGCCTACCAGAACCTTTCCGTGAACATGACGGTGGATGCCCTGGAGAATGAGATCACCGACATGCTGGACATGGTAAGGGCGGTCATGGACGGTGGTGTCGGGAGCGTTGTCGAGGTGGACCTGGATATCAAGCACTGGGGCAGTTCTGAGGTTGAACGGGTGGAGATGGGAGGCTCCATGAACGGCTCCTCGGAGCGGTTCATGGTATCCTATACCATCACGGGATATGGAAAAGGTTTCCTTTGTCTTGACCCTCCGGTGCAGATGATCAGCTCTGGAAACGAGGGTGGTTTGGCTCTTACGGAGGGAACATACAGGCTCAGGCTCGAACATGGATCGGTCGAGGATATGGAACTCTGCTTTTTGGAATTGGTATAGTTTCAAGGCATCGGAGCCGTAAGGACCTCTCCCCCGCCCTCCTCCAGCACTTCGATCTCCTTCAGGTCGATTATCCAGAAATCGTGGAAATATTTGTCGTATATGCATTTACCCACAAAGGAAATTCGGTCATCGATATGGACCTTCGTTTCCTTGAATATGTTCTGGAAATCATGAAGGGTTATCTTGATCCAGAGTTTTCTTGTCTCCCCTGGGGCCCCCTCTTTCTCAACATCTGTTACCATGGTATCGTACACTAGTACCTTCAGGTGTTCGTGTCCTTTCCGATGTACGGGCTTGCAGGAGCTTACCTTGCCCTCCACCCTGACGACCCTGTCCCGGTATGGGCCATACATCTTTTCCATGTTCTCGGTCCACTTGTCCAGAAACTTGATGAACGGCGAATCTATCCTGTCCCAACCCTCGACCTTTCCGGAGCAGACCTTCATCAGGTCCTCGAATCGGAGCTTCTTCTTTCCATGGGGGCATTTCTCCCGTTTACCCCTGCATCGGTTGTCCCAGAGGACCTTCTTGAGCTTCCTGACATCCTCCTCCTGTACACCCTTGTTGTAGGCGTACCTTATTATCATGCCGTCATCGACAGCACCATCCTCAAGGGCCTCCTCGATGACCTTCATCAAAGAAGATATGTCTCCCCATCTTTCTTCGAAGGACCTCGTGCCATCCTCCTCATCTTCCACGGTATCGAGGGTCCTATCCCTATGGGACTGTCCTGGTCGTCCTCCGGGAGTATCGAGCGGTATCCCTCCTGATCCCTCCCGCTTCTGAGGTCGCCCCATTCTTTCATCCCTGCGGTACCCTTTTTCTAAAGGCCCGTCATAACGGACCCTCGTCTCTTCCATCTTTAGATATTCGGTTCCCTCGGCCTTCATCCGGTCCTGTTCATCGTAGATCCCCTGCCGGATCTCTTTCTGGCTCCGAACGTTCCAGCCTCTCCTGAGCATGTGCCGGTCGCCATATCTGGGCGGAGGAGCCTGAGGCTTCTTCAGTTCCTGGGGGATATCCTTTTCCTCCAGTAGTCCAAGCTCCTTGAAAAGGCGTATCCGGAACTCCTCCAGATAGGCCTCATCAGAATGGGATAACTGGTACGTATCGCCTTTCTTAGAGGGGGTGACCTTTCCACCTTTCATCTGGAACTCCGCGTTCAGGTCGCGGATCGAGGACTTCATCGCGTTCTTCTGCAGAACTTCTGCTGATACCTTGAAGCTGCTCTTTTCCATCTATACTTCCCCGCAGGAGGTCCCATGCCCCTAACCGGTTATTGACCCCGGTTATAAAATGCTTTTTATAAAACGGGGGAATTTAATTTCCGGCGGGTTCTTTATGTATGTCGGTTTTTTAATAGTTTCCCCTTATGGACCGCTGTCCATCGCTGTCAAGATACGTGAAGAAAGCCA
Organism: Thermoplasmatota archaeon; assembly: GCA_049472175.1. Lineage (GTDB taxonomy): Archaea > Thermoplasmatota > Penumbrarchaeia > Penumbrarchaeales > Penumbrarchaeaceae > JAFGLL01. The sequence goes on along the minus strand of JBLIRF010000071.1, from coordinate 5,497 downwards.
TCGAAGCCGTCTACGGGACAGGTATATCTTATCAGGTGACAGCCATGGGAACTATTCTGGAAGCGACCACCCTCGATAAGATGTTCCGCGCTGCCGAAGCTGCTGTCGAGGCTGTGAAAGCCGAGGCCTCTCGGAGGATATCCCTTTCTTTGAAAGTGTATATCTGAACTGGTAGGGACATGACGATCGCATCAATGCTCCCATCGGTGGGAAGGCACTGATCGATCGTCCATCTGGTCGACCAGCCTCTTCCTCAGGGTTTGGTACATCTCCTGGTCGATCTCTCCATCCGCAAGCATTTCCTTGAGCTCCAGTATCCTCTCGACTATGAACTCGTCCTTCTGCTCATCGGAAAGGACACCTGGCCTTTCGAAGGATGGAAGAGGGGGCTCTTCTGATCCCGCATCCTCGCCTGTAACGGATGAAAGCTCCATCTCAATGAGGTGACCCTCCTCTTCATCCTCCTCCTCTTCCTCATCAACGGGGATGGTATCAACATCTATCGCACCCCCTTCTTCCTCCCGATCTTTCGTTCCCTCCGATGTGATATCATATCCCCCCAGGCCACCAGCAGGTACAGGGGCACTGGTTTTTTCGACCGTGGCCCCTCTTCCTCTCCCGATATCTATCCTGATCGGGGGCTTTACGGGACGCCCGATCCCCGAACCCGATCCGAGGGACCATTTTGCCTGTGGCTTCTTCTTTCCCCCGGAACCCTTTAGGGCCTTAGTGATGATGATTATCAGAACGATGGGGAAACCAACTGCTATTATGAACATGAACAGGCAGCAGATCACCCCTACCCAATCGGTTTCTTCTTCGGTCTCCTGGTCCTGAGAACCCGTCGGGATATTCCCCCCAATGCGGTCTTCATCGGGGACGAACACCCTGATGCTGTCGGACCCCGGTCCCTCACCGACCTCCGATATGGCCGAAATGACGTAATAGTAATATCTGTCCTTCTCCGGGACCGTATCCTCGTAAACCGTGGCAGGTCCGATCCTGATATCCTGCTCGATCTGGGCATATCCGTTCTTTCTGCAGAGATGATAACCGGTCACGGGAGATGTTCCCTCATCGGAAGGACTGCTCCATTGTATCGTGACCTTGAGGCCATCGATGGAATATATCACATCCATTATCCTGCCTGGAACCTTGGGAAGTGTCATTGGTGTTGCCATGGCCACGTTGCTTGGCTCCGAATCACCCATGCTGTTGAATGCGAATACCCTGTAGTAGTAGGTGAGGCCATCCATAACGTTGATGTCATTGTATCGGGTCACATATGGTCCTGTTGCACCGATGTAGATCTCCCCTTCATCCGTCCCCTCCCGTCTGAAAATGCTGTATCCCTGGATCGACATGTTGCCGTCGTTCATGGGAGGGTCCCAATCAAGTGTGCAGGAGAGGTCGTCTGTCTCCACACAGAGGTTAAGGGGCGGGGAAGGGCGCTCCCTTGGTCTGGTCCCGAGCTTGTATATCCGACCATCGGAATCTCCGACGTAAACATTGCCATCCCGATCGATGGCTGGTGTTGTTGTGATGGTACTCTCCAGCTCTTCCTTCCATGCGACCGACCCAGAATGGTCCATGCAGATCACATGACCATCCTGGGTGCCAAATATTACGAATCCATCGTTGGAGACTATCAGGGAAGTGGTTATCCTGCTCGAAACGGAATACTTCCACTCCGGACGACCATACATACCGACCCTGTGAACGTACCCAGATGAAGTGCCGACCACTGCCTGATAGGATGTGTAGGAAGAGGGCGAGGCCCATCCTGTGTCGGATATGGAGTATCTCCAGACCATGCTGCCGAGGCTGTTCACGGAATGGAGTTGCTCGTCATCGGAGGTTACGAAGATCCCTCCTTCCACACCGACAGCAGGTGTTGAATCCGACTTCCCTCCAAGGAAGTATCTCCAATCCAATTCACCGTCCGCTTCGATGCAGTAGAGATATCTGTCATTGGAGGTGACAAGGACCCTGCCCTGACCATACAGCGTCGGTGAGGAGGTGATGCTACCCTCGGTAGTGTAATTCCACAGGACCTCTCCCTTATGGTCAAGGCAGTATAGGTTACCACTATGGGTCCCGATATAGACCACATCATTGGTGACGACAGGGGTTCCTGTGACGGGTGCATCGAGTGTCTTCTTCCAGTTGGTTATACCCATACTGTCCAAAGAGTAAAGGCATCCATCATGGCAGCCGAAGTAGATGTTCCCTGCGCTGTCCAGTGTGGGGGTGGAATGTATCTCTCCATCGGCAAGGTAATCCCACTGGACCTTTCCTTCCCCGGACAATGCGTAAACCTGCATGTACTTCGATGCGACGTAAAGCGTGCCGTTGTCACTGATGGAGATCGAGGAGTTGCCGAGCTGTGAGGTCTTCGCCATCCATATCAGCTCTCCCTTGTTCTCCCCGATATTGTATGAAGATCTCCCGGACCGGTCAGGAGATCCCTTGAAAGTTGACCACTGAGGGGACCCGGTCGAAGCTCCTTTTACCCCCACATCGAGAATACCATGAATGAAAAAGACCATCGACATTACCACCATCGATGCCACGATGGCGATCACCATCTGGGATTTCCTGCTCCGTTCCATCTCTCCCACTCTGGACAGGTTCTTATGCCTGTGCCATACCTTATGGAAGGCATATAAGGTTTCTCATCAGGCCCTCTGGACCCGTTCGAGCAACGCCATGTAGAACCCGTCGAATCCATCCGTATCCGGCCTTAGCCTCTTTTCGGAGACAAGTTCGAACTTCGACCCGTTCTCTCCAAGGAACCAGCAGACCTGCTCTTCCCCTTCGGATGGCAGAACCGAACATGTCGCGTATACCATCCTTCCCCCTGGTTTCAGAAGAGGACCGTATGAAGCGAGTATCTGCCTCTGGAGCACCTTCAATCTCTCCAGCGCCCCCTCGTCGAGCGACCACTTGATGTCGGGATTGCGGCGGAGCGCCCCGAGACCTGAACAGGGTACATCAAGAAGCACTCTGTCCATTGTTCCTTTCAACCTCTTGTAGCTCTTGGTGCCCGAGACGACCCTGGTCTCGATATTCTGTGCTCCTGCCCTCCTTGCCCTTTTCCTGAGCTCCTGGAGCTTCCATTCCACATCGTCCATGGCAAGGATGCTACCCGTGTTACGCATCAGGCAGCAGAGGTGCAGGGTCTTCCCCCCCTGACCTGCGCAGGCGTCCGCTACCCTCATTCCAGGGCGGACTTCCAGGAAAGGTGCAACAGCCTGCGAGGCAGGGTCCTGGACCTCGAAGAGACCCTCCTGGAACTCCCTGGAACGGAACACGTTGAACTTCTTCTTGAATACCAGCGCATCGGGGGCCCATTCCACCGGAAATACATCGTATCCCGAACTTCTCAGCCTTTTCCTGAGCTCTTCCTTGTTCGTCCTTAGGGTGTTCACCCTTACCGCGATCTCCGAATAGGTGTTCAGGGAGTGCAGTATACTATCCCAGTCCTCACCCAGCTCCGCTTCACCCAGCAAATCGAGCCATTCGGGGACCGACTCCCTGACCGCCCTGTTCATCCTTCCTCTCTCGAGCCTTTTCTTAACACGATCCGGGGACAACCCCCTGTATTCGGGCCTATTCTGTACCTTTTCCCCTTTCATTATCTGGTAAGCCCCAAGGACATGCCATAGGTCCCGGTCATCGAAGGAGGGCTCCCTTCCGAGACCGCTCCAGAGGAGCCTCCAGTACCTGATCATATCGTAGAGCATGTTGGAGAAAAGGGCCCTCTGCCTGTCGGACCATCGAGGGTTCCTTGCAAGGGCGTCACCTATGACCGAAGATGCATGCCTTCCCTCCGAAATGATCTCCTTGAGTGCCGAAATGGCCTCCAGGCCGAAATCCCTTCTCAGCTCCAGCTTCAGGCCTCCGGATAAAAGGACAACACCGCAGGCCATGGCCTTCATGAATATTTAATTAGGCATACGCCATGGCCCCTGACATGAGGGAAAGACCACTGCTGGTCACGGCCGCTTTGATCCTGAGGGGGAGCCGCATTCTGATCGCACAGAGGCTTCCGGATTCCAGGTTCGAGCCGAACAAATGGGAATTCCCTGGCGGCAAGGTGGATTTCGGGGAGCATCCGGTAAGAACACTTGAAAGGGAGCTGGAAGAGGAACTGGGGATCATTGTGGAGGTCGGACCCCTGTACGACCTGACCTCCCACGTATATGAACAGAACGGCATGAAAAGGCATGTCGTGATACTGTTCTACCTCTGCCGATTATCCTCCGGAGAGCCCGCTCCACTAGACTGTCAGGATATCCGATGGGTTGCACGGGAAGAGCTCACCACGTACATCTACGTCGAGGGGGACAATACCGTCGTTGTGAAGATTAAGGAAGATGACCATCTCTGGTCTAGGACATGAAGATCCGCGCGAAAACCCGGGAATCCCCGATATAGTTGGTTAAAAGCGCTGTCTCGTCAGGCATATGTGCTGTCTCCTCCATCTTCCCCCAGACCGCCGCCGGATAGCCTTTCCTCCTGAGTATGGCGGCGCAGGTCCCTCCTCCGATGCCCTGCGGCTTCGCATCAACCCCGTAGACCTCCCTGATGGCCTTTTTCAGCATCTCCACCACGGGATGATCGGGGGAGGTGGGGGGAGCTGCCTGCTCGTACTGGACGGTCTCTATCTCCATCCGCACCCCGTGCTTCTTCGAGTGCTCCTCTGCCCTTCTTTTGATCAGGTCAAGGACCTCATGCGCCCTGTAGTTGGGCATGATCCTGCAATCGATATAGCTGATATCCTCACCCGGGACCGTGTTGACATTGGGAACGTTAGCTTCCCTTTTCGAAGGGACGAAAGATGACCTGGGATAATCATATAGAAGGTCCTCATGCGGGTATCTCTCGTTTAGTTCGTCATGTATATCGACGAGGAACCTCATGGCAGCAAGATTGGCATTTACGCCCTTGTGGGGGACCGATGCATGGACCTGCTTCCCGAAGGTGGTCACCTTTATCCACATTATGGATTTCTCAGCGACCTCTATCATGGACCCGTCAGGCTCCCCGGCGTCCGGAACGATGTAGAGGTCCTCCTTTGAGAACAATCCTTCATGCTCTTTCAGGAGGTAAACCATCCCTTTGGTGGAACCGACCTCCTCATCTGCTACGAGGAAAATATTGATGTCCCTCTTCGGTCTTGCACCGCTTCCTAGAATAGCCTTTACCGCGAAGAGGGATGCGATCAGGTCCTGGCCGTTATCCTCGATCCCCCTTGCCACAAGTCTGTCCCCGTCCACCCTGAGGGTATAGGGGTCCCCTGTCCACTTGTTCAGGTCCCCCGGGGGCACGACATCCATGTGAGTGAATACCCATATCCTCGGAAGGGAGGGATCATCTCCCTGAATCCTCAGAAGGATGTTCGGACGCTTTCCTGCCGTCACCCTATCATCAGGGGCGTCATATCTCTCTACGGCGTCGAATCCCCAGTCAGAGACGAGTTCGAGGATCCGCT
>JBLIRF010000070.1:0-8441 GCA_049472175.1 Thermoplasmatota archaeon | reverse complement strand
CCACTGGCAGGATCGGCGTTGATAGATTTATCAGGTGATAGTATTCCGGAATGATGGTCATCCTCTGAACATCGTTCCCCGAAGATGCTCCGGAATACGCCATTGTCAGAACAAGCTTTCCTTCCGTGAGAGGGGATATGCCCGGGGGTACCGCGATATCCCCGTTACCCCGGCCTTCCAGTTCTGGGTCGATGAATATCGTGAAATCGGCAGAATCCTTGTTATATGTCAGACGGGTCTCTTCAGGGGTCAGGGTCTCGTCGTCGAATTCCGCCGAAGCCGCCCAGAACCTCCCGGTCGGCTCACCATCATACTCTTCCGAGATGTTAACGGACAACATCACCGTTAGCTGGTCCAGTATAGCAAACTGGCTCCCTTCGATGCGTCCCTCGATCTCGATGTATCCCTGATCTTCATCGGAAGGGTCCACCGAGATATAGTATTCATCCTCCTCCACCTCGATGGATGCTGATGCCCCGTCAGCGGGTACAGGGTCGAGGAGAACGATCAGGAAAGTTCCTATAAGGAATATCAGCCAGATTTCCCTCATAGATAGGGAATGAGGGACGACATATAAAATATGGTTGGAGGATGCGTGCTATCGACATCTTTTTGACCATGTAACCGGATAATGTTTGGATGAAATTGGACGATCCGGAGACCAACAGGTCGATCTCCCAGGAGATAGGCGAGGTCCATGCAGCCGAAAAAGGCTCGATCAGCCTGACAGCGCTTCCGGACAATTTCTACGAAAAGGCCAATTCTTTCATGGATAACACAAGGACAAGGATCGAGAACTTCAAAGCTTCCACCAGGGAGGAGCTTTCAGAGGAGTACTATCGTCTGGCAAGGGAATACAAGCGCTCGAAGGATATCCTGAACGACATATACAACTCCAGAGAAAGAAAGATCGCTCTCATGGCAATGAACTCCGCCCGAAAGATATCCTACTCCACGGACAATATGACACTGGATGAGCAGAACCTCTTTTTCGACCTCAAGATGGAGATGGAGAAGGCCCGGGGAAGGGTGCTCAGGTTCTGGGCACGATCCCAGGAGCCCCTGAGGGGCGAAACGGGAATGAACATACCGCTCGTTGACTACGAGGAGTCCGAACCAGAGCCTCTGTCGCTCTTCAGGGAGAAAAAAGTATCCTCACCACCGCCCCCTAACTTAAGCGTAAAGATAGAGACCGAAAAGGAGAGATCAAAGGAGCCACAAACATCCAAGCCGTCAGGCGGGACGGGTTCCGATATTCCAGCTGACATGGTACTGGTGAAAGCCCTGAAGGATATCGCCACCTTCATGTGCCCGGACAATACATCAATAACCATGAAGAAGGAGGACGTGGCCGTCCTTCCCAGGGAGATCGTTGACATTCTGTTGCTCAACGGGTCAGTGGAAGCGATAGGGGGAACAAGGTGAAAGTGCCACTGCCGGTCATCCTCCACCTTTCACAGGACGACCCCAAGAAATGCAGCGCGAGGAAATTGGCTAGGTTCCACAGAGCAAGGATCGTGGAGCATTTCAACGATGTACCTTATGGATGTCTACTTCTGGACCCCTTCTCGATCACGGCCCTGTCCCCCGCTGACAGGGATATTGTGCTGAGCCGAGGCCTTTCGGCCATCGACTGCTCATGGGAAGAGGCAGAGAGGATATTCAAGAAATTCCTGAAGAACAGGAAAGCCGAAACAAGGGCGCTGCCAATCTTGATGGCAACGAATCCCGTGAAGTTCGGGAAGTGGGGAGAGCTCTCAACTCTCGAAGCCCTTGCAGCCTCGTTCTATATATTGGGGTTCAAGGATGAGGCGGTAGAGATGATGTCGATATACACCTGGGGGCACAATTTCATCGAGATAAACAGGGAGCCCCTTGAGGCTTATTCCGAATGCAGGAGCAGCTCCGAGGTTGTGGAGGTCCAGAAGGAGTTCGTATAGCTGCGCTCCAATATCAAGGATCCGGACCCTCACCTTTACTCTTCCTTCTCTCTATCAAGAGGACTCACGATCCTGGGTTTGGGGTTCTCCTTGTCCGCTTCGGGTCCTCTGATAAAAGTTCCGCAGTGGGGGCAGAAATCAAGGTTCTGGTCCAGCCTGGCTTCGCATTTTGGGCAGACCCCTCCCTGCTCCTCGACCCCTTTCCGTTTCGCCCAGATGTTCCAGATGATGAACATGGTCATCACGAGAAGGCCAATGAACACGATCTGCAGGACCATCAGGATGTTCGGGTCGAGGAAACCCTCACCATCCTCACCACCAACGGTCATCACGTAATCGATATACCGGTCCTGACCCTCGCCCGGGTACATCACCACGACAGCGCAAAGGAGGTACTCCTCGGACATGGTCCCAAGAATGAAGTTGTTACGATTCATTGTTAGGTTGAGGGTCGCCCCTTCAATCTTTATCAAAGAAATATTCGCACCTTCCTCGTAGCTCCCCTCTTTCCACACCGTATAAGAGGTCTCTCCTCCGGAATAGTACATGATGAAATCGAATGTTTCCGTTTCTTCGGGGTCGTTCCGTGTGTAGCCGCAGATGAAGTAAGTGTAGTTGCGGTCGTTCTGGACCTTGCCCTCCACGGTTATTATACTGGAGAAATATGTGTTGTCCTGTATGACCGTGAGGGAATCTATGTCAACGTTCGGTCGTTCCTCGAACTCGTCAACCTTGTTGCCCTCGAGGTTCCGAAGGTCCATCAAACGGTCCAGAGGTCCTTTCTTCGAATCGGCCAGGACATCGTTCTCCCTGTCCTGATATACCTTGGATACCCTATCCTGGGCCAGGACCGGAGGTGACAGGAGCACAGCTATTACCAGCAGTGTCAGTGTCAATACCTCGTTCCTGCCGGCCATTAGGTTCATCTTCCCTTTATCGACAAGAGGTGTTTTAATATATCGGTCGAATGCAGAAGACCCAAAATATGTCTGCCCCCTTTTATTATATATAAGAAAGGATTCAGGGCAGAGCCGACAGGCATACGATGCGGAAAAAGATCTCTCCCAGAGGAATAGCGATGACCGAGAACGGCAAGGAGGACATGGACGACAACAGGGAAGGAAAGGATGGTGGCTTCGACATCCACTCTCTGGAGGAGAGATGGCAGGACTACTGGGAAAAAGAGAAGGTCTACCGTTTCGATATCGGATCCAAGAAACCCCCCTTCACGATCGACAATCCTCCAAGATACGCTTCCGGTCCTCTGCATGCCGGTCATGCTGTACATTACACACATATCGACTTCGTCGCCAGATACAAGAGGATGCGCGGTTACAACGTCATGTTTCCACTCTGTTTCGACGTCAACGGGATGCCCATCGAGGTAAAGGTCGAGAAGGAGTACAATATCAAAATGAGGGAATATGACCGGCATGATTTCATCAAGCTGTGCAAGGAATTCGCCAACGGCAACATTGCGGAGATGACCAGGCAGTTCCGGATCTTCGGGGAATCCATGGACCCATCTGTATACTACCAGACCGATGCAGAGTACTATCGAAGACTGACACAGATATCGTTCATCAGATTGTATGCAATGGGCAGGATATACAAGGCCAACCATCCAGTGAACTGGTGCCCCCGGTGCGGCACGGCTCTTGCAGAATCGGAGGTCGAATACCGGGACAACATTACCAAGCTGAACATCATATTCTTCACCCTGGCTGACGATCCCGAAAGAAGGGTATCGATTGCCACGACAAGACCCGAGCTGCTCTGCACATGCCAGCTCGTGGCCGTCCATCCCGAGGATGACAGGTATATGGACCTTGTCGGAAGGGAGATGGTCACTCCGATCTTCGGGAGGAAGGTCCCCGTGGTCGCGGATGATGCGGTCCAGAGGGACTACGGGACCGGAGTTGTGATGATCTGCACCATAGGCGACAAGGAGGACCTTCGCTGGGTTTTCAAATACGGTCTGAAACTTGAAAAAGGCATAGACGAGCATGGCAGAATGACGGAGATCGCAGGTAGATACAAGGGACTCGATCTGCGGAAGGCGAGGCATAGGATCATTGAGGACCTCGACGCTTCGGGGATCCTCATCTCGCAGGAGGACAATCCCCAGAACGTCGGGACATGCTGGAGGTGCCACACGGCGATCGAGTATCTCCAGGTACCGCAGTGGTTCATGAAGATACTGGATATGAAGGATGAGGTCCTGGAGGCAGCGGACCGTGTGGATTGGTTCCCTGAGTTCATGAAGGTGAGGTTAAGAGAATGGGTCAACTCGCTGACATGGGACTGGGTCATATCAAGGCAGCGCTACTTTGCCACACCGATCCCTGTCTGGGAATGTCTCGAATGCGGCGAGCCTGTTCTCGCCCGTGAAGAAGACTGTTATGTGGATCCGACCATCGACGGACCACCAGTTGACAGATGTTCGAAATGCGGTGGGGCTCTCAAGGGATCGGAGGAGGTGTTCGACACATGGATGGATTCCTCCATAACGCCCCTTTACAATTCCTTCTGGATCCGGGATGATGAGCAGTTTCGTAAGCTCTACCCCATGTCGCTGAGACCTCAGTCCCACGATATTATCAGGACATGGGCGTTCTATTCGATCGTGAGAGGATTGAAACTCGCAAACGATATACCCTGGGAGACCATAATGATGGGAGGTTTCATCCTCGCCCCCGACGGCACACCCATGCATGCCTCCAAGGGGAATGCAGTTGACCCTCTCGAATACCACAGGGAATATGGTGCGGACCCGATAAGGTATTATGCGGCCACATGCACGCTCGGAAAGGACCATCCCTTCAGGATAAAGGACGTGAAGAGAGGAGCGCAGATCGTTCGCAAGCTTTTCAATATAGAGCGCCTGCTATCACAAGCGTTCAGGGACCTGAAGCCGCACGAGCTCCTCGCCATCAAGCAGAACGTCCTCTCGGACCGGTCGCTGTTGTTGCCGGTGGACAAGTGGATACTCAACAGGTTCTCCCAGGTCGTGGAGGAGGCCACACAGGCTGCCGATACCTACCAGTTCGACAAGTCCGTAAAGGCGGTCGTTGATTTCATGTGGTCCGAGGTTGCAGACCACTATCTGGAAATGGTCAAGCATCGTTTGAGGAACGGGGAAATGGGGACGGTGTTCACTGCTTATACAATAGGTTTGGGACTACCCAAGCTCCTTGCACCCTTCCTTCCCCACATAACCGAGGAGGTCTACCAGGAACATTACAGGACCTTCGAGGCTGTGAATTCCATTCACCTTTCGGAATGGCCGAAGCCTTCCATAAAGAGCGAGACTGGTGCAAAGAACGGACTTCTCGCGGTGGACATCGTTGCCGCCGTGAGGCGATACAAGAGCGATCGCAAGATCGCTTTGGGAGCCCCGATAGGCCCCGTCAGGCTCATAACCAAGGACCGTATAAGGCTCGAAGCATCACTGGAGGATATCCAGGGAACCACAAAGGCATCCGAAGTGACCCTGGAGCGATCGGAGGACCTGACCGAGCAGATAGTCGGCCTGAAACCTGTGTTTCGGGAGCTGGGACCGAAGTACAGGGATAGGATGAAGGCGATCGTGGATACCTTCAAGGACGCTGAAGAAGGTGCAAGACTCGCTCACCTGCTTGAGATCGAAGGAAAGATCACCTTCGACCCCGGTGACGGGCTCGGCGAGATCACCCTGGGACCCGACATGGCGGAGATCGAGAGAAGATGGGTGTTCCAGGGAAGAGAGGTCAACCACCTGTCCGTGGGAGATGTCATGGTCATCATCGAGAATCTGTGAGATCCTCTCCCGGGAAGTGGATATGGTTCCCGATGAAAGTTCATTTCGACCTTTGTGACATGGATATCGGTGCAATTCCCATGTACTTATGCCCAATAATATCCATTTATATACTATAGTTGAATATGCCATTCCGTCTTCTGTATTAGTAGGTTGGATGGAGGCCCCTGATATGTTCACATTTTTGGTGACCTTCCTTGGTGTTCTTGTTTTGTACCTGCTGCTGGTATGGGGTTCGGGGGATGCTGGAACGGCATACTGGGCCATTGAAGAGGTCCTGGCCGGTATCGTCCTCTCCCTGATATCCGCGGGGATCGCAAGGGCTATCCTGGGAAAGGCAGAGAATTCCCGCATGTTCCTCAGATGGCCCCTGTTCCTGGTCTATGTCCCCACCGTTTTCTTCTGGAACCTGGCAAAGGCAAATGTGGACGTGGCCTACAGGGTCATCACAGGCAGGATCAACCCAGGTATAGTACGGATCAAACCTGGTCTCGAGACGGACCTAGGCAGGACCATACTGGCCAACTCGATCACGCTCACCCCGGGGACCCTTACCGTCGACATTGACAGGAAGAGCGGGGACCTCTTCGTTCACTGGATCAACGTCCAGGATACGAAGACCGAGGAGGAGAAGACCAAGGCAGTATGCGATACCTTCCCCAGATGGGCCAGGAGGTTGGCGGAATGAGCTTTGGACACACTGACCTGATACTTATCGGCGTGGCCCTCCTCGGGGTCGGGGTCCTCGTATCGCTGCTAAGGCTCTTTCTGGGTCCAACCTCTCCCGACAGGGTCGTCGCCCTCGATACCGTGAACACCCTCGTGATCGGTATGATGATAGGCCTTGGAGCATACTACGAGGAAGTCGTCTTCATCGACATAGCCATTGTCTATGCCATACTTTCATTCGTGACGACACTGTTCATAGCGAGATACATAGCCACCAGAAAGGAGAAGGAGGTGAAGATATGATCTGGGATTGGGCGATGGTCACCATCATGGTCCTTGTGATAATTTCCGCACTGTTCTCACTTCTCGGTGCTATCGGGCTTCACAGGTTCCCGGACGTTTACACAAGACTTCACGCGGCGACCAAGACAACCACCTTCGGTTCGATATTCCTCGCGGTGGCCGTTATCGTCTATGCTGTTTACAGGATCACAAAGGTCGGACCGGAGAACGATGGTGCGTTCATAACACTGGCAGCCCATACTTTCCTGGCATTGTTAGCGGTACTCCTAACGAACCCAACTGGAGCCCATGCCATTGCCCGTGCAGCCAGGAAGACCGGGATCGTCCCGGAGAAGGCCGTTATTGATGAATACGAGGAGGTGAAGTGATGGAGTTCGGTGCATTCCTCTACGACGCCGTCCACTTCATCGTATTGCTGGGCATCGTCGGCTCTGCGCTTCTGGTCGTCAAGTTCAAGGACCTTGTCTCCGCGGCGATCGCGCTCGCAGCCTGCTCGCTCCTGGTATCACTGGAGTTCTTCATACTTCAGGCACCCGATGTGGCGATCGCAGAAGCAGCGGTCGGGGCGGGGTTGACCACTGCCATAATCATCTTTGCCGTAAGAGGCACGCGAAGGAGGGAGGAGTATTGATCGGAAAAGGCTGGAAGATGAGCGCCCTGTTCCTCTTGATATTCCTGATGGCCTTCGTCATCTGGGAGCTTCGTGATTTCGGAGAGCCTTCCGGTAAGCCCGTCGACCGCAACCTTGACGACGAGCAGGATGTGGGTGGCGACGGGCGTCTTGTATGGGACGACCAGACCGGACAGATAGACCTTCATGATTCGGATACCAACACCACAATCCGTCAGAACAGGACCATGATGGATGACGCTTTCATTTCCGGTGCAGCAGACCCTGACGGAAGCGTCAACACCAACAATGTCGTGACCTCCATAGTGTTCGATTACAGAGGTTTCGATACCCTTGGAGAGGCCACCGTCCTCTTCGCTGCCGTGACCGGAGTGCTTACCACGATCCGTATAGCATTTCCCGGAAGCCGGAAGGACAAAGGGGGTGAGAATTGATGGAGGACATGTCACCCATAGTCCGTACGATAACCAAGATCGCCTTCGCACCGATATTCCTGTTCGGTTCCTATATCATACTCCACGGTCATCTGACCCCCGGAGGGGGATTCCAGGGGGGAGCCATCATAGGAACGCTCATGGCGCTTTACCTTATCGCTTTCGGAGCGGTCAAATGGAGGAAGAAATTGCTCTCGTTCCTGGAGAGCTCCGGTCTCCTGATCTTCATATCGACAGCCTTCCTGGGGCTAACTTCAGGATACTTCTTCTTCAATTTCATTGGCGGGACCGAATTCCCTATCTTCGGTGAGAAGATCCCGGCCGGGGAGTTCTTTGACGGCGTCTTTTTCCCCTCCAACAGCGCACCGCTCCTGTCATCCGGGACGGTCGCGATAATGAACATCGCGGTAGGCCTCGAGGTAATCGCTGGTCTCACGTTGATAGTCGTCGCGATGGGACTGTTCGCTTTCACGGGCAGGGAGGGGGGTGAATAGGATGATGTCCGAGATCCCCTACTTTGCTGTGGTAGCACTGATCGCCATAGGTCTGTACATCGTCATGTTCAAGCGCAATCTCATTAAGCTTGCCATGGGGATAACACTGATAGAGACCGGGGCCAACCTTTTCCTGATCACACTGGCCTATCGCTCGGGCGACAGACTGTC
>JBLIRF010000007.1:0-24399 GCA_049472175.1 Thermoplasmatota archaeon | reverse complement strand
TCCGTCCAGATAGACCCGGATAATTCGGTCCATGAATTGAAGGACCAGTATATCGACGGAGGGTCCGATGACAACAACAGGATCACGATCAGGCTGACAGTGAAGGGGGATGATGATCATGGCTCGGTCCTTCCCCTCATCGCAATGGGACTGTCGGCTCTCTGTATCGCATGCATGGCTGTCCTTCTTGTCCTGGCCGCACTCCGGAGGAAGAAAGAACGATGTATTGACCACGAGACACGATCCAAAGAAAATGAAAAAATGGAAGTCTCTTAAAACGAAAGTGTACAAAAATACGTTTATACTGTCCACGATGGATGGTCGGAAAGCTGCAGGTGGCCAGCTGGGAAGATCATTTAATATTATCATCGTGCCGATGTACACCACTGGGTATGCAACGGAAGATATGCCATTGTTTTTTCGTGAATACGTTTTTATGGGAGGAAACAACTCCGGCAACAGGTGACACCGTGGCCGAGGAAAAGAAGAGGAAGGATTATTTTCCTGATTTCGAGTACCGATATTTTCCAATAATTTTCAAGGAGACGGAGATGGAAGGTATTCAGGGACCGGTCTACAGACCGTCAGGCCAAGTTCTGGAGCTCGGAGACACGAAAGAGGTCGGGATGGAAGCTCCCCAGGAGGTCTTCCACGACGGGGAAGCGAAGATGTACTCCCTCTCGCAGGAAGAGTTCGACCTTGAATCGTCCGACAGCAGGGCTCCGGAAGCCGTTGGATACATCCCCTGTCCCGCATGCGGCACACCAATTCCCATCACCACCGATGAAAGGCCCCTGAAGATCAAGTGCCCGAACTGTGGAAAGAAGGGCAGACTTGAATGAAGTTGCCCCGGAGGGACCATGGGAAAGATCAGGATAGGAAACAGTGGCTGGTCCTACAGGGACTGGGTCGGGTCATTCTATCCGGAAATTACCGATCAAAGGGACTTCCTGAGGTTCTATTTCTCGAGGTTCGACACGGTGGAGGTCAACTCGACCTTCTATGCGGTCCCGCAATCCTCCACCGTGAAGGGATGGTCAAGGACCGCCCGCTCCTTCGATGACAGGGAGTTCTCGATAAAGTTACCGAGCGTTATATCCCATGAGAGATGCATGGAGGAGGAGCCCGAAGGTCTCTACCGGTCACTCAAGGAGTTCGAAAGAGCTGTTCTTGGACCGCTGAACGACGATGGTGTTCTGGGGGCTGTCCTCTTCCAGGCATCGCCTTATTTCACAGTTAGGAGCGACATACGGTACAAGATGAAATCGGAACCAAAGGTACCGCTTCCCGGATATGTCTTCGGTCTTAAAAGGCTCAGGGAACTCTGCAATAAGCTGTCATCCCTCCCCGGGGATCCCGCACTGGAGCTGAGGAACTCGTCATGGTTAGATGAAGAACTGAAGCTCAATGCAGAGGCAAGGGACATCCTCAGAGAGTTCGGAGTGGCCCTCGTCGTCGTCGATGGTCCCTCGTTCCCTTGGCTCTCGGAAGAAACCGCAAGACATAGCTATGTACGCTTCCACGGGAGGAACAAGGAAGCCTGGTTCAGGAACCAGGATGATGACAAGGATGCAAGGTACCATTACAATTATCCCGAGAGCGAGCTCAGGGAAAGGATGAACCCCCTTAAGATCATCGCATCCAGGGGGGACGGGGACACGAGGATCTACTTCAACAATCACCCGAAAGGGATGGCCCCGAACAACGCATCGAAAACAAGAGAACTACTGGGCCTCGCCGCTCCCGCAGGAGCGCTCGATCGTTTCTGGTAATACTGAGGGGAAGTTTTATTCTATGCGGTAACGATATTGTCTCTGTGAGAAGGAATGGTCGAAGGTACCTTGGCGAGACACTGGGAAACCCTGGAAGGCGGGGATGCAAGATGCGAACTGTGCCCCCACACATGCAGGATCGGGGAGGGTAAAAGGGGGATATGCGGAATAAGGGTAAACAGGAACGGCAAGCTTGTGGCCGCGGGCTACGGTTTGTATCCCGCAGTGCACCTCGACCCTATCGAGAAGAAGCCGCTGAACCATTTTCTGCCAGGCTCAAGTATCCTCTCACTCGGCTCCATCGGATGCAACCTGAGCTGCAGACACTGTCAGAACTGGAGCCTTTCCCGGGAGCGCCCCGAGGGAATGGAGGACTACTTCATTCCGCCCGACCTCTTGGTCAACAAGTCCCTTGACAGGGAAAGCATCGGTGTGGCCTTCACGTACAACGAACCCACGATAAACTTCGAGTACATCATGGACGTATCGCCGGAATTGAGGAAGAGGGGGGCAAAGGTGGTCCTCGTGACGAACGGGCACCTCCGCCAGGGCCCCTGGAAGGAATTAATGGAACATACGGACGGGGCCAATGTGGACGTCAAGGGCTTCTCCGAAGAATTCTACACAAAGATAGTCGGTGGAAGTTTTGGGACGGTACTGGACAATGTGAAGACCTCCGTGGATATGGGAGTGCATACGGAGATCGCCTATCTGGTGATCCCGGGTCACAACGATGACGAAAAACAGATCAAGGGCTTCATCGACTGGGTCCTTTCGGAACTTCATGATCAGGTTCCAGTGCATTTCAATCGCTTCCACCCGGACCACAAGATGCTGGATGTTCCCCCGACCCCGCAAAGGACCCTGATGAATGCAAGGGAGACCGCAATGGAGATGGGATCGAAGCATGTCTTCATAGGAAATATCGTGGGCAGTAGCTTCAACGATACCTACTGTCCCGGATGCGGCAAGAGGATCATAGTCCGGAGCATGTTCAACATAAGATCGAAGATCACCGAGGATGGCAGGTGTCCTTTCTGCCATACATCCGTTTACGGGGTCTGGAGAACATGACGACGGTACTGATAAGGTTCGCCGAGCTCGGGTTAAAGTCCGAAAGGGTCAGATCGAGGTTCCTCAAACGGCTTGCGGATGACATCGAGGAGAGCCTTTTCACAGCTGGTGTCGAGCATATCCTCGAGATCAGGAGGAGCCGGCTTTTCGTGGAGACCGATCAGGATGAAAAGGTCTCCCTGGTACTACGGCAGGTACCCGGTGTTTCCTCTTTCTCTTTTGTTGTCAGGTCCTCATCCAGGAAAGACCTTCTGATGGGGTCCCTTTCGAAATACGGGGAGACAAGGATCAGAAAGGGCATGACCTACGGGTTGAAGGTCAGGAGAACGGGGAATCATCCCTACACCAGCCAGGAGATAGCAGTGGAGGGAGGTGGGGCTGTTGTTTCCCATCTGAAGGAGGGAGCGGCCGCAGTGGACCTGAAGCATCCTGATGTCTGGATAGAGGTCGAGATAAGGGATTCCCGTGCATACATCTTCGATAACAGGACGAAGGGGCCGGGGGGAATGCCCGCCTCATCCCAGGGGAAGGTCCTCCTCCTGCTTCCAGAACATGATGCCGATATCGAAAGGAGGAGCATGCTCTCCTTCATTCTCATGAGGCGCAGGGGGTGCAAGGTCATACCCGCCTCGATGGAGGAACACTCCGCCCTCTGGTCGGAGATCATCAAGGACACGTCCATGGGGCAGGGGAAGGGGCCTTTCGTACTGAAAGGTGATGACCTGCTATCTGGTCTGATCGATGCCGCCGAACTTCTCAAGGTCCGGGGGATTGTCATACCGTCGGGTCCGGGGAAGGAAGGGGAATTCCCCGTCATCCATTCACAGGGAGCCCCGATATCCCAGTTCTATCCCACGGCATCGATGGACCTGACCGAAGTGGATGAGTGGCTCAGGAGGTTGATCCCACCCGGATTGAAACCTTGAATCCATCCCCCTCTCGTTCCCGTCTGCTTATAAACCTTAATAAAGTATATATAAAGAAATCCATTACGTTATCAACCCCGTCCGGACCTCCAAAGACCGGATGGAAATGGACCAAAGGGTGATCAAATGGATATTCACATTCAGAACGTCGTATCCTCGTCCTCTGCGGGGGTACCGCTTGACCTGCAGAAGATCTCGATGGCTCTGGACGACGCAGAATACGTTCCGGAAAAATTCCCTGGCCTCATATACAAGGTCAAGGAACCGAAGACAGCGCTCCTTTTATTCTCGAGCGGCAAGCTCGTATGCACGGGTGCGAAGAGCGTTGCTATGGCAGAAGAGGTCGTTGGACGCGTACTCACCATGATAAAGGAGATGGGAGTGAACGTTGATACCAGTCCCAAGGTCATGGTCCAGAACATTGTTGCGACGACCGATCTCGGGAGGGAGCTCAACCTGAATTCCATTGCCATCACCCTCGGGCTTGAGAAGGTGGAGTACGAACCTGAACAGTTCCCAGGCCTGGTCTACCGTGTCGACCACCCGCGGGTGGTGGCACTCCTGTTCGGCTCCGGAAAGATCGTATGCACGGGTGCCAGAGAGATCGAGGACATCGATATAGCACTTGGCGAGATAGTGAAGGAGCTGGAGGACGCTGGCCTCTGATAAGGTTAGCAAGGTGAGATCAGATGGGTCTTCGAATACTGAACAGGGTTTTCGGTAGCAGGCATGACGGGAACGAACGATCGGGGGACCGACGAGAAGACCAGTTCTACGAAGGCCCTCCTGAAACCGAAAGCACTTCCCTTCTTGTCGACCATCATTTCATATATCCCGCCGAGGACACATATGAACGAAGGATCGGCGGTATGGCCTACCAGATCGAGATAGAGAATACCTACGACTACCCCATGGGCAATATCCGGGTCGAATTCCCAAAAAAGCACAAGCTCGGATCCTTCAGAGTTCCTGGCAAGAGGGCGAAACTCCTCGATCCCGGCGACAAGCTCAAGATCGAGGTACCTTTCGATCCGGGATATCAGGGGGGAAGCGAGGAGCTGGAGTTCGATATCGTTTTCTTCGATTTCCACCACAAGGTGGAGGAAAGGATCCGGATGAGAGCAGAACCTCTCAGGATAGTCGTCCCGAAGTTCGACAGGATTTCCATGGATGAGGACAAGTTCAGGATCCTGACATCGGACCTGTACAGATGGGCAGTGGAGACCGAGGTGGTCCCCATTCCTCCCGATGAGCTCTACAGGGTCTTCGTCGAACGGTTGAAGAAGATAGGTTTTGAACAGGCCAACGAGATCGTCAACGAAAAGCTTTACAGGGGCATCTCACAGCTGGCCGCAACGGATAGCAAGGGACGGGGGTGGGCTGCCCAGGTCCAGGTAATTGGAAAGGAAAATGAATCAAAGGTCCTGATGTATACATTCGGTGAAAAACCGCTTTACGCATACAACCTCGCTGTGAAGACCCTCCTCAAGATCGACCGCAGGGAGGACATCATGAAGGGTGTTCTCTGATGTCCGTTACAAAGGGAGCCCTAAAAAGTTTCTTATATGAATTGAATGGTTTACGTTATTGGAGTAGATCCACCTTAAAATCGTCGAATTTCATTGGGGAGTATTAGCCATGTCGCCTTCGATCTTCAAGAGGAGTGGTTCTTCAGCGGTCAAGCTTGTAACTGCGACAAAAAGCGAGATCAACCAGTATGCACAGATGCTCAGCGGCCAGGGGTACGCATTGGTGGGAACCCCGATCGAGTACAGACAACCAATGTCACAACAGCAGTTGAGGGAATCTGTAAAGGGATACGCCGCCCAGAACAACTGCTACCTCGTTGTTGAGGTGAACGATCCAAATCCGGCATCGAACCCTTACAACCCGTACAAGTTCTATCTATTCCAACACAGGTCAGGCCAGTATGCACCCGAACCGGTATCGGCTCCATCAAAAGGTGGTGCTTTCGGAGCCTCACAGCAGAACCAGCAGTTCGCCCAGTTCAACTGCCCCTACTGTCATACGGTCTTCCAGGCATATGTGAAGCCGGGGCAGAACATCCTCACATGCACGAGGTGCAGAGGCCAGAGCATGGTCGACATCCCCGCCTCGAACTTCGGGACCCAGGCTGCTTCAGGGGCGAACACTGCCCGTGACCAGATAGGTCAGATCAAGCTCAAGCCCTCCTACAACACACTTGACGAGATGGTCATAGACTGCCTGGATGTCCTGGGCCGGATCCTCATCATCGAGGGCAATCCGATATCTTTCGAGGATACCGGGGAATTCCTCTATCCCTTCATCCGGATGAAAACCGCTGCCTACCAGCATATAGGATTCCGCAACATGGACATCATCCTCATGAAGGAAGCCACCCATGACTTCAAGATCATCGGGTCCGAACAGCATTCCCAGTCCCAGGCCAATGTGAACCCACACAAGGACGAGCTGTTCTCCGTCAAGGTGCTGGGAGGTGTCAACTTCCTTGTCCTGGAAGAGTTCAAGGCACTTGAACCCCAGCAGAAACAATCCATATCGAACGCCTTCTATCATTTCCTGACCCGTTACGTTGGTGTTCAATGAGTGGGACATCCTTAAATCGGTGTTCGCGAATAATGAACCATGGAACTCCTCAAGGGCAAACCCGTTTCTGACAGGATCGATGAGGAGTTGAGGCTCGTTTCATCAGGGATCGCGCCCTCCAAGCTTGTTGTGTATCTGGTTGGAGCCGATGCTTCATCCGAGGTCTATTCCAGGTCAAAGGTCAAAAAGGGGGAGCGGATGGGTGCGGAGGTCGTTCTCAGGGCATTCCCGAAAGGTGCTGCCCAGGAAGAGATCGAGGTCCAGCTGAACGAGGATGCGGACGATCCGGAGGTCCACGGGATCATGATCGAGCGCCCGCTCCCGGCGGGAATGCGGATCCATGACCTGATCACCAGGGTCCCGCCATCGAAGGATGTGGAGGGACTCCACCCGGAAAACTATGGTCTGCTCGGAATGGGACGCCCCCGATTCATCCCACCTACCCCCCTCGGAGCGCTTCTCCTGATACTTCATTACGGGTTCCAGACCGACGGCAAGGATATCGTGATCGTGGGCCGGAGCCTCAACGTGGGAAGGCCATTGGCGACCCTCTTTTCCCAGAAGGCCCCATGGGGTAATGCCACGGTCACACTTGCCCATACCCGGACAAGAGATCTACCCCTGCATACCAGAAGGGCAGATATCCTCATAACTGCAGTGGGAAGACCCGGTCTGATAAATGGAGATATGATCAAGAAAGGTGCTGTCCTCGTTGATCTTGGGATCACCCCGACCGAGAAAGGCATCCTCGGGGACGTTGACCTCGGCTCGGTAAATGATATCGCAAGTGCCGCGACCCCTACCCCTGGTGGTACCGGGCCGGTCACGGTCTCTTCCATGTTCCTCAACCTATATCGGGCAAAGATAATGGCAGGTTCCCTTGATATCGACTTCACGGATGAACTTCTCAGGACCGTATACGAAAAGAGGAGACAATAGGATGGTGAGAGTGGCCGTCTGCAGGAAATGCAGTTCAACATCTTCCGAGGTCTGGAAAGCTCAGAACTCCTGTTCGAGATGCGGAAGCCCCTTGGACCATGTAGATGTGGCCATGGGGCTCCTGGACCGTTTACCGCGGATGCTGAACATGGTTGGGATGGCATTAGCAGTCTTTGCGGTCCTTTATCTGCTCTTCAGCATCGCTTTCAGGGACATGGCCAGAAAGGACAGCGTCAATATCATCGTGATATTCATTGCAGGGATATTTCTCTTCATGACCTCACTTATGCTGCAGCTTTATCTGTCTACCAGAGCAAGGGAGAGGGTCGAGCTAGGACAGGAACCTGTAAGAAAGAGGCATCCCAAGGGGGAGAGCAGCGAACACCCGGTAAAGTCCGGCCCTATCGGGCATCGCCCCTCATGCAAAGCTAGCAAGGTCCCGATAGACCGGAAATGAGCAATTGAGATTTCCGATGCAAGGATACTTATTAATAATGAAGGGGCATTCCCCGTTGACTTCCCATACTGGTATGGAACAATGATGGGCAATCAGAACACTTCTAAATGGAGGTAAATCAATGCACAGATCGACCTTGACCGTGATGGTGCTGGCTGGTCTTCTCCTTTCCGGACTTCTCGCCTTCCCCAGCGTGAGCGGAGCTCTCGGCGGTGAGGATGGGGACGGGTCCATGCTGACGACCGAGTCCGGGAACACGGAGTTCTTCCTGGACAGGACTGGGGGATCCTGGTTCATCATCGATAATTTATTCGGCGAAGATAGAACGAAGATAGTGAAGGTCCACGTCCTGAATCCACACACTGATAGGCAACATAATATCATGATCGACCTGAACCTGTCGGGCATAGATCTTGAGGAGTGGGGTTTCGAGATAGTCGAGATAAGGGACATAGATGGCAATGACATCATGGATGATGCGGATGAGGTCAAGGAGGGTCTGAAATACAATCTTCCAGAGATCGATGGCGGCGATCAGGTTTTGGTGATCGTGGAAGCCACCTACCGGGGGGATTCAGATTCCGCAACTGCCAAGCCGACATTTCATGCGACGCTCGATTCGGATGATTTCTCCTCATCCCTGACACTGACCTTCAAGACATACGAGGGGAACTACTGGATAGTCATCGTCGGGATAGTTGCAGCCCTGCTCGGCCTCGCCTTCGCGTTCCTCACAGCGAGGACGATCATGAAAAAGGAGGTCGGCAGTGAGAAGCTCAAGGAATTGGCCGGCTTCATCAGGGAAGGCGCGACCGCATTCCTGAACGCGGAATACAAGGTCATAATATGGTTCATCGCCGGGGTCATAGCTTTCTTCATCGTCGGCATATTCGCCCTGGACATGGACTGGCAGCTCATCCCTGCCTTCCTGCTTGGTGCCTTATTCTCCGCCTCTGCAGGTAATATAGGGATGAAGATAGCCACCATGGCAAATGCAAAGACGGCATGGGCCTGCAAGGATAGCAAGAAATCAGGCCTCAGGGTGGCCTTCAACTCCGGCTCCGTCATGGGCCTCACAGTGGTCGGTCTTGGACTCCTCGGAGTATCCCTGCTCTTCATCATCTTCGGGAACGTCGACATGCTCTTCGGCTTCGGTTTCGGAGCCTCCTCCATCGCTCTGTTCGCAAGGGTGGGCGGGGGCATCTACACCAAGGCAGCGGATGTCGGTGCCGATCTCGTGGGAAAGGTGGAGGCAGGCATACCCGAGGACGACCCGAGGAACCCCGCCACAATTGCGGATAACGTCGGCGACAATGTCGGTGACGTCGCAGGAATGGGAGCTGACCTTTTCGAATCCTATGTGGATTCCATCATCGCGGCCATGGCCCTGGGCATAGTTGGGGTATCGGCACTCGGGGCGGACCTGATCGGCGGCGGTGCTGCCGGTGTCGCGACCCTCCTCCCTCTCATACTGGCGGGCGTTGGTATAATCTGCTCCGTACTCGGAACATTCGCCGTTGGAGCTGGAAGCGAGACGAGAGACGCCCACAAGCAGTTGAACAGGGGGATATGGGTGGCGGCAGGTCTGATGACCGTCGCATCCCTAGGTCTGATCTGGTTCTTCTTCAAGGACGAGGCGGATTCAGGCAAGATCATCGCCTCTCTCTTCTTTTCGATGATAGCCGGTCTAGTGTCCGGTATCATCATCGGAAAGGTGACGGAGTACTACACCTCCGACCATTCCAAACCTACCCAGAGGGTCTCCGAGGCTTCCACTACCGGGGCAGGCCCGAATATCATCGCCGGACTGGGTCTTGGAATGCTCTCGACCGCGGTTCCGGTGATCGCAGTGGTGTTCACGATCATCATAGCTTACGTACTTTCTGGCC
Source organism: Thermoplasmatota archaeon (assembly GCA_049472175.1). Lineage (GTDB taxonomy): Archaea > Thermoplasmatota > Penumbrarchaeia > Penumbrarchaeales > Penumbrarchaeaceae > JAFGLL01. The sequence continues at coordinate 14,753 of JBLIRF010000007.1, read as the reverse complement.
TCTACGGAATAGCCCTCGCAGCGGTCGGAATGCTATCAACGCTGGGGATAACCCTTGCAACGGATACGTACGGACCCGTGGCAGACAATGCTGCCGGCCTCGCCGAGATGGGGGGGATGGGAAAGAAGGTCAGGGAGACCGCGGAGGAGCTCGACGCTGTGGGCAACACCACAGCTGCTATCGGAAAGGGCTTTGCTATCGGTTCCGCAGCCCTGACCGCCCTCGCTCTTTTCTCGGCGTTCACGCAGGCCGCAAACCTAGACCTGTCCTCTTTCACACTTGTCAACCCCTTCATCGTTGCAGGACTCTTCATCGGCGGCCTTTTACCTTTCATCTTCTCGGCACTCACCATGCAGGCTGTCGGAGAAGCCGCTCAGGACATGGTGGAGGAGGTAAGGAGGCAGTTCAAGTCCATCAAGGGTATCATGGAGGGGAAGGCAAAACCCGATTACGAGAAGTGTGTGGCCATCTCCACCAAGGGAGCGCTCAAGAAGATGATCGTCCCTTCACTACTTGCAGTGCTGGCCCCCATAGTTGTCGGCAGTATCTCCATGGAAGCCCTCGGAGGGCTGCTTGCAGGGTCGATCGTTACCGGTTTCGTTCTCGCTGTCATGATGGCCAACTCCGGAGGATCATGGGACAATGCGAAGAAGTACATCGAATCCGGCCACTTCGGCGGGAAGGGATCAGATGCCCACAAGGCAGCGGTCATAGGCGATACCGTTGGCGATCCTTTCAAGGATACTTCGGGACCCTCGCTGAACATCCTCATAAAACTGATGTCCATTGTAGCTCTGGTCTTCGTTCCGCTGTTCATCGTGATAAATGCCTTGATAGCGTCGATCTGAGAGCAGATTGGAATGTGGGGGGGCTCGTTCGTAAGCCCCTTTTTTTTTGAAATTTTTAATAATCCGTACAGCTTTGTTCCATCAAACCCGAGGGGGACATCAAATGAAGAGATACCTAGCCTTTCTCCTATCTTTCCTATTGTTGATCACCGGCCTATCGGTCCTGTTCCAGTCCACATCGGATGCAAGCGCACCAGACCCGTTATGGGGAGATACGGATGTTAACGTGAAGGTCTGCGATGCCCAGGAAGGGCAACAATCTCCAAAGGTGTCCCCTGCCGATGATGGAGGTGCCTTCGTCGCTTGGATGGACATGAGGAACGGGAACGACTGGGATATCTACGTTCAGAAATTGGACAGGTTCGGTAACACAGTTTTCCAGGAGAATGGTCTACCTGTCTGCACCGCTCCGGGGAACCAGACCCAGCTTCAGACGATCCCAGATACAAGTGGCGGTGTCTATCTGGTATGGATGGACGAAAGAAGCGTCGATATTGCGATGAACATATACGTTCACAAGATCGAATGGGATGGAACGACCACATGGCCGGAGAACGGGACCGCAATTACGATGAGCAAGTATCCTGTATTGAATTTCGGTCCAAGGATCGTGAACGATGGTGAGGGCGGAATGCTGATATCCTGGGTCAATTCGACCTATGTTGACAATTACCCAGAACCCGATTATAATCTCAACAAGATCGAGCTCCTGAGGGTAGGCCTTTCAGGGGATATCTACTGGGAGTCAGCTATAACGGTCAGGAGCAGACAAGACAAGACATTGATACCAAGCCTTATTACCGATGGGGAAGGTGGGGTTATAGCGGTCTGGGAAGAGGATATCGGAGCCAGCAACAGGGATATCTTTGCGAAAAGGTTCGACGGGGACGGCATCGCCCTCTGGGAGGAGGCGGCCCCGGTGTGTGTCGAACCATCGAGGCAGGAAGGGCTTTTCGCGACTCCCGACGGCGAGGGCGGCATGATATCCACCTGGATGGATTATCGGGATGCGGGCTCACCGAACATCTATGCTTCAAGGTTGGATCCATCAAGCAATGAGCTATGGGTGGATAATGGCACACCGGTATGCACTGCGATCCAGGGCCAGTACTATCCGAGGGTCATTGGACATGGGTCAGGAGGAGCGGTAGTGACCTGGACGGACTATAGGGCGGAGTCCAACATCTATGTCCAGATGCTGGACCCTGACGGTCTGGTTCTCATGGAGGATAATGGTACATTGGTCAACGAAGAATATCTCCATGCCCAAGACCCAATGCTGGTCCCGGCCTTGGATGGAGCTTTCTATGTCCTTTGGACTGAGGGGACCATCGGATATTTCAATATCTACGGGCAGTATTTCAACAACACGGGATTTCGGATTTGGGACGAGTACGGAGAGGTCCTGGTCGATGCCCCCGGTAACCAGATGCTGGACGATGCCTGCACAGGACCTTTCGGTTCGATCTATCTCACATGGGCTGATGACAGGAAAATGGGCTTCGTGAACGACATATATATGACAAGGGTGGGAACCTCGATAAATACCCGACCCGGTCCGATGGAAATACTGGAGGATAGAACCCTCTATCTCGACCTCGATGCGTCGGAGGTCAATATCACATGGTCGATCTTGTCATCCATAGATGGTTTCGGTATAGATCCCGTTACGGGAGAAGTGACAGGGGCCCCCACCAATGAGCATGTAGGGGATAATTACCTATTGGTCACGGCAAGCGACGGGTTCGGGGCCAAGGATATTGTCAGGCTCGACCTGAAGGTGGTAAATGTACCGCCCGAAATAACATCCGGAGAGCCTCCCCATGACGCCCTGGAGGACCATGAATATGCCTTCCATTTCGAGAGCGATGATGATGGCCAGGGGGTCGTAACCTGGGAGCTAGTGGATGGTCCCGAATGGCTCTCGATGAATTCAACCTCGGGGGAGTTGAAGGGATCGCCCGGGAACGATGATGTTGGCAAATATCTTATACGCGTCTCCGTGGACGACGGTAATGATGGAGTGGACGAGTTTGCCTACCAGCTCGAGGTCATCGACGACAACGACCCCCCGGTCTTTCTGGTGAATGAGCTTCCCAACGCCACTGTTGGAGAGTTCTATAATCTCCTGCTGAAGGCAAGCGACCCGGACCTGAAGACCGAGACTTTCACCTATTCGATGGAGACCGATGCCGAATGGCTGGTCCTCAACTCAAACAACGGTCTGCTTACAGGCATTCCCGATACCAATGGTGAATACTGGGTCAATATCAGCGTGTCGGACACGCTGGGGGCCTTCGACTGGAACAACCTTACGCTGACCGTGCTACCGGGAGAGGTCGTCCCCCCACCGTTCAATGAAACGACCGATACGGACGGGGACGGGATGCCGGATGCCTGGGAGATCTACTACGGCCTCGACAAGGACAATGCGTCCGATGCAATGATAGACAGCGACGGAGACGGGATGTTGAACATCGACGAGTTCATGAACGGGACATCGCCCACGATGCCTGATGATGCCGACCACATCTTCGACTCCGACAGGGACGGTATTATCGATTTCTGGGAGAACATGTACGGACTTGACAGTTCGGACCCAGATGATGCGATGGAAGATCCCGACGGTGATGGTTATCCCAATCTCTGGGAATATCAGAACTTTACGAACCCCATGGACAATACTTCCTACCCCAATTCATCAGCCCCCGACGATGATGATGACATTGCAGATGACGATACGACCCATGACGATGACGACAGCTCCAGAAAGGACCTGGAATGGTCCATAATAATCGGTGCGATCGTTATTGCTATCGGCTTTGCCCTCTCCGGAATGATGTTCCTGATGGCTGCGGGGAGAAGAAGAGCTTCGGATGCCTCCGATTGGGAAGAATGATGACATAGGTGGAGGGGGCTGTCCGAAATACCTCTCCATAATATCAGACCCTCGGGTCCGACAGGACTGTCCTCCTTGCACCTCGACACCATCGTTGTATTGTACTTCATATATGGTCGAAACGCTTTAATTTTTATTGAGGAACTTCCCGAACCTTGTATCGACCTCTCTGATGTGATCAACGAGCCAGTTCCATAGGAACGTGTTGACGGATTCCCCGAGGGCCCGGGTTACCCCATCCTCTTCGAAGTCCTGCTCCATCTCCATGAGCTTTTCGATGAACTCCAGGTGCAGTCTGTGATGCTCCTCGTAGTGTGGGTACGCGCTCTCCTTCATCTTCTTCTCTTCCTCGTCGAAATGGAAGTGCGTGTATTTCGAGAGGAAGTCCAGGGTCTTCAGTATCAGGGCCCCCTCCCGATGCTGCTCCAGTGCTTTGGAAAGGTCGTCAAGTCTGGCGATCAGCATCCTGTGCTGTGCGTCAATGATCTCGACCCCTACAGAAAGGCTCTGGTCCCACTCGATCCTGTCCATCGATATCACCGTTCCTTGAATGTCTACCAACAAGGAACGTAAGTCTCTTACTTCTAGATTATCTTAGAAAAAGAAACCGAATGTAAGGAACCTTCCGAGTATTATTGCCACACCGACGAGGATACCTATCCTGAGATACAGATGCACATCCTTTCCGACAAGGGCTATCGAAAGTAGACCCAGTATCAGGATACCGAAGCCGAGGAATGCGAACAGACCGAAGAAATCCGCGATCCCATCGAATATCTTCCCTGCGGGATCCTTGATGTTCTGGAATTTGTAGGTATACAGAAAATATCTGACAAGGAGTCCAAGAACAGTCGCCGCCAGGCCTCCCTGAACTATATGGCCCATGACCTTCGAGCTTCCCGTGAGGTTCTGATAGAGCGACCTCTCATCTTCCTTCTCTTTCTTTGCCATTGTATTCCCCCATTGACCTTATCAAATATGACCAGGGATATTTGTATATTATCCAGTCATTATCCCTCGCAAGGATCATCAATGACCTCAGGATCCTCTACAACGAGATTAAAAGCTTCAGGAAGATACATGGTGCTGTATCCCTTATCACGGACACCAGACCGGCTGCCTATCAAATACCCAGAGTGGAAAGATATTGATCGGCTCTAAAAATTAAAAAAGGGTGGGGGCGACCCCACCCCGTATCTCATATTCCTTTCGGGTTCAGCCGAAGAGCGCGCCGAGTCCGGCCATGGCCTCTTCCTCGGTCGGCCCTGCTTCTTCCTCTTCCTTCTTCTCTTCCTTCTTCTTCTCCTCGGCTTGAGGTGCAGAAGCGGCAGCAGGAGCGGATGCGACGGGTGCTGCGACAGCGGTCTTCATGGCCTCCTCGATGTTCACTCCATCGAGAGAGGTTACCACTGCCTTCACCCTGGCGGGCTCGACGGCCACACCAGCAGCCTCGAGGACATTCTTCAGACCATCCTCGTTTATCTGCTTGCCAGCGGAATGAAGCAGAAGGGCGCCATAGATGTATTCCATGTTTTTTCCTCCTTCTTTCTTGAACTTCGCTCTTATCCGAAAAGTGCTCCAAGTCCGGCCATTCCATCTTCTTCCGTGGGGGTCTCTTCCTCGGTTTCCTTTTCCTTTTTCTCCTCGACCTTGTTATCCTCGGGGACCGCGGGTGCGTTTTCCTGCTGGGTCGCGGCCGCCCCTTCGAGAATACCCCGGAGGTCGTTGTCAAGCGCTTCAGCGCTCATCAACCTCGCCAGGGCGAGCATGCCTCCGTAGGCCTTGGAGAGTATCAGGTCCGCCGTATCCTTGTTCATGATACCTGCGAACACTGCAAGATTGAATGCCTCCATCCTTGCCTTTTGCAGGATGGACACCGCGGTCAGCGGTGTAACGTAGGCGGTGAACACCGCCAGGTTGAAGGCCATCTGTGTTCCATAGGTCAGTTGTGATCTGTAGGTGTCAAAGTCGATATCCAGGTCGCTTGGTCGATAGACAAATCCGTCCTCCCAGGCACCGTCGACCACTATACCGACCCTGAACGGGAATATCTCGAGCTTGGTGAGTGCGAAGGCGACCTCCTTGGAGATGATATCACCTTTCTTCACGGGGGTCACGGTCTTCCTGATGACGACCTTGCCCTTGTCTATTGCCGCGGGTATCCCCGCTTTTCCGAACTCACCAACTATCGGCCCGGGAGGAAAAGAGGTTTCCCCGGCGGGTACGGTGATATCCTCGGGTGCTTCATCACCACCCTTGGCGGGCATTGGTTGGATGTTCTGGGATAGTATCCGATACAGAGTGAAAGGGTTCATGTTGGTTCCCAGAACGGCGGCCTGTCCGTCCAGATAGTCTCCCAGCTTCTCTATACCGGCCTTCTCTCCCTTCATGCCATCGAAAGCTATCTTGATAAGGTTCTTCTTTGCGACCTTTATGGTCATCTGGTCCCGAAGCTTCGCCCTGATGTTCTGCATCTGGACACCGGGGATCTTGTCTATCTTCACCACTGCAATGGTGCTGTGGTCCCTGACGATCCCTTGAAGTTCGTTCACGATGTCCTTCTTCCAATCCGCTACATGCGCCATGATGGTCACCTCAGGTCGATCCTCACAGCAGGTCCCATCGTCGTCTTGATGTAGACCGAGTGGATGTTCATGTAGCCGCGCTCCAGTTTGGACCGTACCCTGTTGAGGACCGATTCGATGTTGGCTGCAATGTCCTTGGGTTCCATGTCCCTCGTTCCGACCGCGACGTGGAAGGTCCTGCGGTCCTTCGACCTTACCTTCACGGTCTTTCGAAGGTTGGCTATCAGCTGACCCGGGTCAGCACCGGGGGGTATCGGCCTAGGCATCTTTCCCCTTGGACCAAGAATGACACCGAGGTTCTTACCGACGACCGCCATCAAGGGGGCCTCTGCAACGAAGAATTCTATCCCGTTGACCTTCTTCTTCGTCTCGGATCTCTCATCGGCCATCTTGGATATCTCCTCGGCCCCTATTATGAGGTCCGCGACCCCCTGAGCTTTGGCGGCCATCTCGGGGGTTCCGAAGAGTCCTATCCTGATCTCCTTCCCCCTTCCTTTTGGAAGGATTATCTCCTCGGTCAACCTGTTCTTGGGATTCGCAAGGTCAACATCCTTCAGGTTTATGGCAAGCTCAATGGATTCCTTGAACTTGCGATCCGGGGCCTTCTTCAAGGCCTCGTTCACTGCTTTGATAATCTTCTCTTCTGCCATGATACACACCCCGTGTAGTTGGGCGGAGGCGGCCATCTTCGACCAGTGCTCCTCCTACATCGGATGCTTCTTCGGGTTCAACTTCACTTGGAAGTGAGGAGGGCTGAATAATGGCCCTCATTTATAAGCTTTTGTACCTCCCTGGGATCCTTGCCGTCCACGGTGGCGTGCATCGAGACGGCCGTTCCCAGAACCTCCAGGACCGCGGTCTCGAGCGACATCGCCAGCAGATTTCCCCGTTTCATCCTGGCGACCTTGATGACCTTCTCGATGGGAATGTCAATGGCATCCTGGGCGCTACCGGGCCCTTTCTCCCTTCCTGCCTCCTGTAAGAGCAATGAAGAGGTCGGAGGAGTTCCAACGGATATGGAATACTCCTTGGTCTTTGGATCTATGGTTATTGTGACCGGGACCTTCATACCGGTAAAATCCTTTGTCTTCTTGTTGATCTCGCCCACGATCTGGCTGATATTGACCCCGAGAGGGCCCAGTGCCGGGCCCAGAGGCGGGCCTGCGGATGCTTTTCCGCCGTCAACCAGCGCTTCGATCTTCTCTACCATGGAGATTCCTCCTGGGTGGATGCCCCAGTGGGGGCAACAAGGCCCGAAAGTTGTTTTGATATTAAAATATGTAGGATGGCAACTCACTGTCCATTCTCCAGAAATTATAATATCGCACCATCTCATCCAAGTAGGATGAGCAAGCATTCATCCAGGACCCTGCACCTGGCGGCATTTGCGGCCTTTTTACTGTTCATCCCATACCTCAATATCATTTTCTGTGCTTCCGGTCAGCTCAACGGGGCCCCCGACCTTTCCATAACGGAGCTCAAGATATATCCCACAAGGGATGGCTATCTGGGCACCCTAAGGATCAAGAACCTGGGGCTCTCATCGAATGCGGACGTGGGGGTCGTTGTCATGGACCTCGATGACGGCTCCAGACCGAACAGGAGCGTCGTGGTCACGTTTCCCCTGCTTCCGCTGAGCCCCGGACACGAGTTCATCAAGGAGTTCAAATGGGTCCCGGAAAGACCCGGCACCCACATAATAGTCGCAGTTGCAGATACAGATGGGGTTGAAAGGGAGGTCAGCGAGAGCAACAACGTCAAGTCGCTGACGGTATCGCTTCCGTTCATTGGACAGGTCTCCTCCGATCAGGACGGGGACCCGGACCCAGATGTTTTTGGGAATTACATGGCCGGCATCGAGAACACCGTGGATCTCGACATTTTCTTCCAGGATGTCGAGGACCCTTCCCTGATAAGGGTCTATGCAACTGTCGAAGGGCATTTCATGGAATACGGCACAAGGGTCTCGGGTACGCATTTCAGGGCTTCCTTCGATACCGGTTCGCTTCCCCGGGGAAACCACACACTGACCATTAATTCCACATATGGGGGGCACCCTCTGCCCCGGATATCCTATACGGTCAGGGTATACTCGGTCCCGGCCTGGTTCGAGGAGCTTGAAAAAAGTTACTCCTACTTCGACAGGGACCTGTCCTCCTATGTCCTGACTGGCAAGCTGGACGTCAGTTCCTGTTCGATCAGGACACTCTCGGACAGGATGGATGGAGCGGGGGAGATAGAAGTGAACGACGATCAAGGGGAGATATTCCTCTCGGCCTATATCCTTCTTGATGGCACCACGACTATCATCTCCCGGAGCAACACCCCGATCGAAGGACCTTCGAACACCTCCTACCGCGTCACGATCCCCCAGGAAGGAAGGACGTTCCTTCCCTCGGCCCAAGGGAATTTCACTGTTGAAATGGAAGGATCAACATCCATTAGCATGGATCTGTCCATCCTCACACTCGGAAGGAAGCTGCATGGAACGGGAGCTTTCGGCGACACCATCGAGCTACCTTTGCCTGAGATCCTGATGAAGGGGTATGCAGAGGCCTCCACGGTCCTTGTTGTAGGGTCGGACGGCCATTTCGGACCCATCCGTTCCGCCCTGGACATCGATATATCGGGCAACACCACGAACATTGCGACGCTCTCACTTCCCGGATACGACGATCCCAGGCTCATTTGGGACATATCGGCATCATGGATATGCCGTATGGAGGGGGCAGGGTCCCAATGGGACGGGTCCGGAGAGCTCTCCTTCGAGGACTCGCTGTGCCTCAACGACCTAGGTCTGAAGACGCTCGATTCACCTGTTCACTGGGACCTTGATCTCCAGGGTGTCGGAACGGATATGTCGGTATCCCCCTCGGGCAGCATCGGCCAGCTGGAACTGACCGTCAGGGATGGACATACTACCCACCTGGTATATCGGGACGGCACTGTCGAATCGGAAATATACAGGAACAACACCTACAAATCACACCCCGATCTCGAATACCTCTGGGATGGAAGACCGATAGTTGTCTGGACGGAAGCAGGTTATATGGAGGACATGGCTGGCAGGTCGGACTCGATGAGGTTGTATTACCAACTGGGGAACACTGACGGATACTTCAACGGAAGCCCTTCAAGGGTCACACAGGGCAGTGGTGCGGAGCAGCACCCATCACTGGCCACGGACCATTCCTATCGACGATCCGCCATCGCTTTCATAGGTGACATTGATGAGAACTCCACCACTCTGGAGGACCGGGAGGTCATGGTAACCTTCCTTGAAAGTGACACCTGGACATCACCCGAGAGGATCACGGAAGACACTGCAGTGGACCAGCACCCGGACCTCTGGTTCGACGACACAGGGGACCTGCATCTTGTATGGCTATCCGGAGCGGGGGAGGCCATGTACTCTTTCTGGTCCGAGAGCGGGGGATGGGGCCAACCGGTGAAGGTCGTCCTGGAGGAGACACAGTTCGTTGAGGAGGTCTCGTTCGTCGATGGAAAAGGAAGCAGCCCTTTCCTTCTCCTTGTCGTCTCGGGACCGGGAGCCCCCTATCGGATGGTCGTGGCTGCTCCAGGCGCCCCGATGGAGGAACATATAGAGATTGCCTCATCACAGCAGTTCATCTGCTCCTCGAGTGTTGTCACCGGCCCGGAAGGTGAGCATGACGCCATCTGGGGTGTTTGGGAAGGAACGGGGGGAGACCTCTATGTGTCAACAAACCAGGTCGGATTGGATGCAGATGAATGGACGGGACCTCTTCGGTTGACCTTCGACCCATCCCTGGAGATCTCACCCACCATCATGAGGAGGAATGATTCGACGTTCTATCTGGGTTTCATAGAGGTCCCCGAACTTGAGGGGAACCTGTCCAACTTCCAGTCTCCAGCTTTCAACATCCGCAATCTTTCCTGGGGGGGAGAGGTGACCTCACTTTCCGTTTCCGATCCCGATGCCACACCCGGGACCATGGTGACAGCTATCGCCACAGTGTCATACCAGGGAATGACTTCAGTGGGAATGGTCCGCGCTGACCTGTACCGGGTCATCAGGGACCGGGAGACGGGGGGCCTCTCCCAGGAGTTCTGGGATTCCGAGGTCGTTAACTTTCACAGCCTGGGTCAGTCCGAGCAGGTGGAGTTCACGGTATCGGTAAAGGAATTCCAGCTGGGTTTCTCGGTGGTTACAGCTCCGGCCTTATTCGGCATTCCAGCACATTCTTCGCAGAGGTTCTCGAGCATTCCTGCCCTGCCCGATCTCGAGATAATGGGTGTGGAGCCTGTCATCGTGGACCCCTCGTCACCCACGGCGAACGTCAAGGTCTCCATCAAAAACTGGGGCACTGTACCGGCTGGTACCAGGACTGTGAAAGTGATCGGTTCGGAGACATCAGCACCACTGGCCTTTCAGAACCACTCCATGGAGCCACTGTTCCTCAGGGACAGGAGCCCCTCAGAGGAGCTCAACCATACTGTTATCGATCTAGCCTCCGGTGCCACCATCCATGTGGAGATGAACATTACACTATCACCAGGAGTGAACCATATATGGGCGGTTGTGGAAGGCCCCTCATGGCTTCCCGTTCCGGAGAGCCCGGGTTACATCGTGTTGAACTCCCTGCCCTGTCTCGCCATTGGCTGCGGCGAGGTACCCGCTGCCATTTTGGAGGGAGCGGATATCACGATGGAAGCATGCATAGAGAACATCGGTCCATGGCCTCTGAACGTGAGCTATCCCAGCTTTCCCTGGGACCTGCAAGAAGGTCTTTCGGAACGGCTGCCGGTCTACACGCTGCTGCAAACCATCACCTATCATGGCAATGAGGAAAAAGGGATGATTCTGCTGCCTGTTGATGGACTGGACGTTGGTGGAGAGGCATTCCTCAACTGGTCCTACCACAACATAACCGGTCACGGCAGGCAGGATGTATCCATCAGGCTCGACGCATCCTCTATCCATATCCAGGTCCGGGACCTGTTCATCCATTTCCTGGTAACAGCGGATACCGAGGTGTTGGTCGAGAGTATGGAACAGGCCATGGTCGGCAATCGTTATACAGGAGCACTGGACGTGAAAATATATAACCCGACCTCTTCACGGATCGAGGTCCTCCACCTGTCACTCTTCGACGGTCGACAGTCTGATGGCGTGGTGGTCTCGGAGGAGATCGTCATGGGATTGGCCCCTGGAGAGACAAGGACCGTCCTTATGAACCTGCCCCTCAAGAAAGGATTGTATGTTCTTACTTCCATGGCCGAAGTACTTACTCTTCTTCCTGATGAGAAACAGGGGTGCTGGCACGAGACAGATTCTCTGACAGGCGACGTACCTGTGATGGAGCCCGGTCCGAAGGATGCCCCTTCCGAGGATGAGTTGGATATGGATGAGGTCACCAATGCAGGTATGATTACCTTCTGTGTGATAGTTGGGGTGCTGGGCGTGTCTCTCCTTTTCTACCGAAGGGAACAAAAGGCAGAGAAGAAGGAATGACCTCATCTCCCTTTCCCGGACCCGGACAGCTCCGTTCTGTGTACCAGAAAACCCACGAAGGAGCAGGCGATGAAAGCCCCAAAGGATAGGATTGCGGAATGCTCGAGCTCGATATCTCCAAGCAGGAGAAAAAAGATGCCCGCTCCCGTCATGGCCGACCCTAATAATATCGTGGCAGCAAGGAGGAGTCTTTTAGCTATGGCGGAAATCATCCATGCCACGGCCAGACCCGCGACCAGACCTGCCAGGATGGGGACTGCACCGCTGCCGTCTAGCCTGTCCGCTACCATGTAACCGACGGAAAACCCCAGAACGAAGACCGTCACTGTTACCAGCACCTGAAGGAGCTGGGGTCCGAAAAGGGCCCCCACGAGGAACCCCAGCACTCCGAGCGAGAGCGAGTAGGCCACGTTCCATTCACCACCGAAATATCTGCCTATCCTCAAACCAAGGTACGATCCGGCCAACCCCAGGAACACGCCTCCAAGCAGCCGGGCGGACCCTCTGAGGATGTCGCTGCCCCTTAATGCCATCATTGACCCGACCACTATCAGCAGCACTACCACCGCGGCTATGTCCGCTTCCAAATATCCAACCCCACAGCCTCTTTGCCGGTTACAAGAGATAGTCATGATAATAGGTTTTCCCCGGTATCGAACACCATATTGACGCAAAGATGTACCTTAGTGACCACAACATTTTTACACAAAGGCGGATTATCATCGAGGAGTTCGCCTGAACGGTGATACACAATGGATCCCCTCCGACACTGGTCCTTTCGTTACATCCTTGCATTCATGGTCCTGTTCTCGGTTCTAAGCGGACCGTTGAAGGTCGAAGCGGGCTCCTATGATGCCTCCCGGACAGATCGTTTGGAAGGATACGTCCCGATGTTCGAGAGCATTGTCATTCAAAACAGCCTTCCGAGGATCTTGGCTGGAGCCTACGGTCCAGAGGTCACGATGGACGGACTGGAGGTTGACCCCCGACCTTCTTACCTTCGTCTCCCGATAATACATAAGGAGATAGTGCTTCCTCCGGGCTCCGTTGATGTGGAGGTCAACCTTCGAGATACCGCATTCACATACATTCCGGTACCTGCTGGCATCGGCACCAATCCGCATTCCATTCCAAAAACCAAGGATGGGGCTCCTTTAGTTCCCGAAGGCGGTTTCGAGGCACCCATTCAGCACCTGGACCACAGGATAATGACCGGGATCGACCAGGAGACCCTCGATACCAGAGCGTATCTATCCGTCACGATCTCTCCTGTGGTTCCCGAAGGATATATGCTCCGCTGCATGGTCTCGGGTGTCCTTGAGATCTCATATCAAGCACCTGCCTGCCAGATTTGGTACGACCCGGATGTGTACGATGTCCTTGTGATATGCCCCGAGGAGTTCCTCGGGACTGCCGCCCGGTATGCGGACTATCGTAATGCTACCGGGAGATACACCAAGGTCGTGTCAGTGTCGGACATACTCAACGACCGATACTGGGAGGTCCAGGAAAACGACACACAGGAGGAGATCAAACGGTTCATCTACAACGCCAGGCTTTCCTGGGGCATCGATTTCGTCCTGCTCGCCGGGGATGTGGAGCACATACCAACGAGGCATATACTTGTTCTTGATGGTTATGACGACTCGGGAACCATGCGCACCGACGGAGCTTTCGTCCCGACAGACCTCTACTACAGCGACCTCTTCGAGGAAGGTACCTTTACCTTCACGAACTGGAACGCCGACCGAAATGGTGATTCGAGATATCTTTGGGGAGAATATGATGGTATGATCCGAGATGATCCAGACCTCTACCCTGACGTATTCGTCGGCAGGATTCCCGCCAGCAACGATCAGGAATTCTCCGAGATGTTCGAAAAGATAAGGGGTTACGAACTCGAAGCAAAGGGATCCGACTGGTTCTACAATGCGACCCTCTGCGGAACGAACACCTTCACGGAACACCCGACCCCCGAGGGCGAGTATACCTGCAACTATATCGCATCTACATTCCTGGACGGTTTCAATGTCACCAAGCTTTTCGAAACGACCGACACTCTCTATAACATCTCGAATGTGATAGACCTGGGGACCGGACTTCTTGTATTCTCCGACCATGGCGACTACGACGGATGGGGATATACCCAGGCGTATCCATCAGGAGCCTACCGGTCGATATATGCCAGCCGACAGGAGAACGGTCACGAACTTCCGATAGCCATTCTCGATGCATGCCTGACACATGGTTTCGACAATGAGAACGCGTCCGATATCGTATCGGGAAAGGACCCCGTTTACGATCAATGGTACTATCCCCCTGGGAGCAGTCTCGACGAGAGGGACTGCCTTGGTGAATACCTCAACAAGAACCCGGACGGAGGAGCGATAGCCACCTTTGGATGCACCCGGGTCGGGTACGGTTCCCTAGGTCCGTCCTACCCCACGATGAATTCCGGCTATTTCAACGTCAGATTGAACAAAGCCTTTACCGAAGGAGTTCAGACCCCTGGACAGGTGCTTGCTCGTGCCCAGAAGGATTTCCTCATGAATATAGGGGTCTCAGGGGTCACCTCCTACAAGACCTTAACAGAATACGTGCTTCTTGGAGACCCATCACTGAACATCGGAGGTATTGCGGGGACCAATGTTGAGATAGAAGCCGAAAGGGACAATATAACGATCGTTCCGGGGACCGAGGTCCAGTTGAACGTCTCTGTCAGGAACATCGGGATAATCCCCACGTATGTCTACCTGAACATCACCGTCGAGGGGAACGGGATGAGCGTGTGGACCGCAAATACGAGCATAATGAACGGGTCCATCCCGGTGGACGGGTCCATTGAACTCAGCATCTTCATCTATGCTCCGCCCAATGCACTTTTCGGCCAACAAAGGGATGTGGTCCTGAGGGTGGACTCACTGCTA
>JBLIRF010000069.1:0-8671 GCA_049472175.1 Thermoplasmatota archaeon | reverse complement strand
GGTCCTCGAAGGGGGCCAGGTAAAGGCTTCAATTGTGGTAAAGAACACGGGTAATGCAAGGATCGACCGTGGGTTCGAGCTGACCATCCGGATGGGAGGGAGCAAGGGCGATCTGCTCGCAACGCAGGGGTACGACGAGGATGTTTCCGCCGGTGGAAGTGATACCGTCAGTGTGGAATTGATATTCATTGTTCCAGAGGATATCGAGGGAACGGCCGATATCTGGTTGGGAGTGTCGATCGTTGGGTCAGAGGAGAGAAATCTGGAGAATAACGGTATTTTACTGCAGCTCGAGATCGAGGGTCCCCCAGGTGAGAAGAAGGATAACTATCTATTATGGATCATAGGTATCGGCGTTGCCATTCTGGTTGTGGGGGCTGCCCTTTACATTTGGAAGTTCGGTCTTCCCTTCCCCCCCACTCCCGAAGCCGGGGGGAAAGGACCGCCGGAAGGAGAGGAAGCTGTCGTGGAGGCGGTCGGTCCGGAACCACCGGTGGATGAGGCCACCCCCGATGGAGAACCCCTGGTCGAGATGCATCTGGAAGCTCCCCCAGAGGAGGACCTTGCCACGACTGTAACAGTCGATGAGCCCATCGTGGCCGAGGTTGTCGAGGTGGAGGCTACCGACGAGCCGACCACTTCCGACCCAATGTCACCGGGCAGTATGGAAGAGGATGAAGAGGAGGGCATGATACCCGAGGTATAGGATGAGGTTCACTCTTTACATGATGATGGATATCCATTACACGATATCTGATGTACAGGATGACGAAGAATATTTCGAAAAGTGGCAACGACGCCAGAATTCCAATTATCGAATAGGTCGCCAGGTCGGACATCACGGGTCCGTTTGGTTCTTTGGGAACTGTCCTGTTGCTTCCGACATTCCTTGATATCGGGTCGTTCGGATCGGTCGGGTCAAAAGGTCCTCCATAGGGGTTGTAGGGGGTCGACCTCTCCCATTCCGAAAGGGGAATGTGAAAGCCGATCTCCTGTATATTTGTTAATCCGTCCCCATCCTCATCATATTCCGGACGATGATGGATGATATCATCGCCCCAGTAGTATCTCTCCCTTCTGTCCGGAAGCCCATCGTTGTCATTATCATCGTCCGGCCAGACCCAGAGCTGGATGAAAGAGCTGTATTCTACTTCTCCGGTACCCACCACCCACTCATGGACACTGACGAGGAACTTTTCCCTTGGGGGCAGGTCCAACATCCTGTTGGACGGCAGGAACCTTACCTCGATCTCGGTACCCCTGAAAATCACACTGCTTTCATCGACAAGATTTGTGATGTTCCACATCAGGATCACGGACCTGTTGAAAGGATATCGGGGAATAGCCTTGAAAAGAACGCGCTCCCCCCACTCAGCACGTATATTTTCACCCCCGGGCAGAGGCGCCCATTCGTTCCGGTCCTCCAGATCCTCGACATAGGATATTTCGATGTCGATGAAGTCCTCTTCGGACCCGGAAACACCAGATGGGAGAAAAGAGAGCAGGAGCCCCGAGGCCATCAGGAGAACCATGGCTGGTCGTTCCATGGTCGCAACATCGGTACGGGTAGTTTATTAATAAATGGAGGAATAACATCTTAATTAATATCAAATAGAACCGGATTATATCAACACCCATTGAAAGAATATTAACCATACAGGTCCATAACGGGTTGATAGGGAAGATGACGCAAAAAAGGGAATACCTCAAGAGAGTAACGGTCGCAAACCGTATCATACTGCTTCTCATGGAGCATGTGATGGAACAGGACAGCTATTCCGTTCCAGAGGTCCTGTCCCAGGGAGGCATGTCCGAGAAGCTTTCTGTAAGGCAGAACAATCTCTCACGGGACCTGCAATCCCTCTCGGCCCAGGGTTTGATCGTTTCGAGGTCCGCCCATATTAAAAAACAGCAGAGACGCAGAAAGGTCTATTTCCTCTCCCAAGAAGGGATCGAACGCTCCGAAGAACTTGCGAAATACCTGAAGAAGCTCTATGTGGTCGTTAGGGAGGTGGACAGGAAGTTCAGCGAATGGCAGCTCGGAAAGGTCCTTGAACTTCTCTCCAACAGACTGCACAGAAAGGTCAGCCTTCATGAGGTGGTGGAGGAGGTCCTGGTGGGTGGAGAAGCAGATATTGGCAGGCTTCTGGGAACCGAAAGGCGGGTGCCGACATCCGGCATCCCGCTGGTAAAGGAGTTCTACGGCAGGGAAGGAGAGCTTGAGGCAATGAGAGCCGCTTTCGCTTCGGAAGGACCCATCATGCTCTCGATAGTATCTATAGCTGGACAGGGCAAGACGACCCTTGTATCCTACTTCATTTCCAGCGAGGAACTGAACTGCTCCTGGATCAAGGTTAGCCAGTGGTTGACACCGGAAAAGCTCTTCTCGGACATAGCATCAAGACTGGGTGAGCTTGGCTACAGGGTGCAGATAAAGGACACGTACGCCGATCGCTATACGGAACCTTTCTCGATGATCGATATGCTCATCGACGGGATGGTCAGCACCAAGATGGCACTTGTTCTGGACGATGCCCATCTCCTTGGGGGTGAGACCGCATCGATACTGCGCCTTCTAAGGGAAAGGTCGCTTCTCCGCAAGGCTCCTCTGAGATGGATAATGGCGTCCAGGGAACGGCCTGCGGTATACAACAGATGGGAGGCTCAATCGAAGCAGGATATTGTGGAGATCCAGCTCGAGGGTCTCGACAGGGAGGCCGTATCAAGGTTCCTTCTCTCAAAGGGTATTCCACAGCCCTTTCACGATGATTTCTACGGCCGGACCACCGGTCATCCACTGACGATAGCACTGCTTACCTTGAGACCGGAAGCGGGACCGCAGGAAGTGGGCAATGCCGTCAATAGACTGATGGAGGATGAGGTGATCTCAACACTTTCACAAGAAGAGCTCTCGGTTTTGGAATTCCTTTCGATAATGGACGACCCTGTTGACAGAGAGCTTCTATTTTCCCTTCAGGGGGTCACCAGAGAAACTGTTTCGGGTATCCTCTCCAAGCTTCTCATAGGGGAATACGATAACGGAACGGTCGACCTCCACGATCTTCTGACCGAAACCATCCGACCCACGGTCTCCCCGGAAAAGCTCGAGAAGTACAGGAAGACCGCCTACGAGTATTTCTCAAAGAGAGGAAGGGACGCGGACCTGGTTATGACCATCCATCTCGCAAGAGAGATGGAAATGACCGATGTCTTGATAAAGCTCATCTCCGACCATGGCGAATATCTGCTCGGAAGGGGTTATCCCCAGATCATAGATGCCCTGGACATCATGTCTGACAGCATCACGGACCCCGCTACCGGGGTCCGCATGCTTCTGCTTAGGTCCGATTCAGAGCGTCTTCACGGCAATGTCGAAAGTGCCGTCAGGCTTCTGGATGAGGCTTCGGAACTGGCAATGACAGTTAAAGGTATGAAGGGTGTCAACAGCCAGCCTTTCCTTCTTTCAAGGATACTCCGCAGATTTGCAGAGATGAAGGACATACAGAAGTCCGGTATCGAGGTCCTTGAGCTCTATCTAAGGAGCCTTACCCTTGTGAAGAGGTCCGGCGAGAAGGAAGAGATGGCAAAGGTCTATTCGGACACTGGAATGGCATACCTCGGGATAAGGGAGTTCGAGCACGCAATATCCAACCTGAGAAAAGCCCTCGAGATTTACAATGAACTTGGCCTGGAAAGGGGAGTGGCCCAGACTAGGACAGAACTCGGCATGGTGTACTTCCGGAAGCTCGAACTGGCAAATTCCCTTCGTGAATTGTTGCATGCCGCATTGATCTCCAGGGAAGGTGGTTTCGAGAGGACTAGATACACCGCGCATTACTGGACCGGCAGATTGTACATGACCGTCATGCAACCGGAAGAAGCAGTGTCCTACTTCCGTTCATCCATGATGGGATTCGGCAGGATCGGTGACATGAAGAACTGCTCCAGAGCATTGATAGGGTTCGTCTCGTCCTCCATGAAATCGGGGAACAAACGAAAGACGGAAAGGGTGATCTCCAGGCTGAGAAAGGAGCTCATGGGGGGGATCAGATCGATCCTGCCATGGGCAAAGGTCGACCTTTCCTCCGAGGTCAGGACCATGTTGGTGCATATTGATATGTTCAGCTCGGTCATAAGGGAGAAAAAGGATGTCCTTTCCCGCGATGTCGGAAGACATTTCGATCACCTCCGAACGGAATTCGAGGAGGGAGCGCTCATAGATGCTGTCACAAGCTATGCATGGGCTCTCTCCAGTAGCTTCAAGGGGCCGAACATGGATTACCTTGAGATCATGAAGAAGGAGTCAGAGAGGAACAAGGATGCTCGTTCCATGGTAGCCGTTCTCTATGCAGAGGCCACGTCCACGGAGATAGATGATGAGGCTATGAGGTCGATCCTGAGAAGAGCATTGTCCCTCTGCTCGAAGGATGGGTTCGAGGAAGGCAGAAATAAGGTAGTGAGTTATCTTTCCCTGAGGTCCAGAACGTGAGAACAAACGATATATACCCTTGTCCCTCTCCTTGTGGAGAAGTCTGGACATGATACTTGATCTGAGCATATTGTTGGCACTTGCGCCCCTTCTTATGCTGATTGGTATCGCACTGGTGATCTACGGAAAGGAGATCCTTGACATCATGTCCTTCCCCATCGGAGCCCTTGCGGGCGGAATACTTGCCTACATGATAATGGGAGGGCTTCTTGCCAACTACGACATACCTGTTTTGATCAAGATAATCGTCGCCATCCTTCTCGCCTTTGGCGGGGGTCTTGTCGGAAAAGGCGTCACCGCAATGCTCCTGGCCCTGTTCACCTCCACTGTCATCGTCGATGTGATATCGGCCTTCCTCGGGGACGGGAATGAGATCGTTCTCGTCGTGATAGGCCTTGTTTTGTTCCTATGCATGGTTGCACTGGTCCCCCGCTTCATGGAGGTCTTCTCATCTTTCCTCGGTGGAGGGGCTTTTGCAATGGGGGTCGCCCCCTTCCTGGAAAACATGGACGTAGTGCATGCCAGGCTGATCCAGTTCTCGATCATCATAGTACTGTGTATCGCTGGAAGCTTCATCCAGCATTGGCTCCACAAGAAGCTGGAAAAGATGAAAGAGGAGGTAAACTGGATACCTTCGAAGAACACCACCGTATGAGATCATTTATGGTTTGTGTCCTTGTCCTGGAGCCTTCTTATCTCGGTGGCAACTTCCCTCTCGAACCTCTTCCACCCGATTATCACCTGCTGCACGGAATATCTGGGGTCCTCGATCAGGAGGGATAGGTCATCGAGGTGGTCGAACAGTTCCGGGTCCACCTCGTACCTTTGCGATAGAAATAGAAGCTTCATCCGGGCATTCTGGATCTCCTGCCTGACGAAGAACCGAAAGAAGAGGTCCGTCATGTCCACCTTCACCCTGCCTTCCTCGATCCCCTTGGATATCCTTGCGATCTCCGCCTTGTCGTCTTCCTGATCCAGATAGAGGGCTCTCAGGGTGTTGATCATCTGGAAGAAGTCCCCCCTGAACTCGATCAGGTCGTTGGGGGTATCGGGTGTGACATCGGGGTCCCCCATCAATCTGATCTCCCTCTCCATTGTCTGGAGTTTCTCCCTGAGATCGGAGATCTCCTTTCTAAGAACATCCAGATCTTCCTCGCTCATCGAGGCCTGGGATGCTTTCCTTCGATTATATCCTTTTGGGCCCCTTAATAAAAAATTAAAGGTCCATCAAATAGTGGATTCATCCTCTTTCTCTTGTTGTTCTAGTTCTCCCGCCTTTTTCAATCTGATCAGAAGGAAGATCACAACACCAATCAAAATGATCGTGACCACAAGAAGGATGATGTTGACCGTACTCTGATCCGTCTGTTCATCACCTTTCTCATCAACATTGGAATATATCTCATTGCTGGCAATGATAAGGTAGCCATTCAGATATCCCAGTTCAAAGATGATGCTGTTCAATTTTAACAGTTCAAATAGTGTCTCCTCCTTGAATGAGGATATGTTTCCCGCGATCCGGAGAAGTTTTTCTTTTAATGTAAGGTCCATATATGATACATTCATGGCAAGTTCTATCAGTTTGGATCTTAAATGGCCCATTGTGATCTCTGTAAGGTTTATCTCGAACAGAACGATCATATCCTTGATGGAATCAAGGTCATTCGATATCCTCAGGAAGAGATCCAGGTTCAGGTCTTCCAGATCCGAGAGTCTAAGATCAAGCGATTTGTTCAAAGATCCTATCTCTGATATCATCTTTTCCAGTACCGCTTGAATATCCTGGTCGAGATCCTCAATATCAAAGGCAATCGAGATATTCATCTCGTTAAGCAGATCGAGTATTGTGATCATTGATAGCTCTATCTTTTCCGAAAGGGTCGAGTTCAACTCCTGAAGCTTAAGAATAAAATCAGAATCAAGTTTTGTGATCGCTTCTATCAGGGATCTGTTTACCCTTTCCATTTTTTCTTGTAGATTGCTTTCAAATATGCTTATCTGATCGGTCAATGAATCGAACCGTGAGAGCATGGTCTGGTTGAACTCCTCGAAGTCGTTTACACCATTATTATCATCATCCGGGTCCAGACGATCTCCGATACCATCGGAATCAGCATCATAGGCTTCGCTCGGATCCAATGGAAAGGCATCCGATGAATCTGGAACTCCATCATTATCATCATCCTGGTCAGCATTATTCCCGATCCCGTCCATGTCAGTATCCTGCCATTCCTCATCATCCAACGGGAAACTGTCATTGTTGTCAGGATACCCGTCATTATCAGCATCGGGATCGAGGTTGTCACCCATTCCATCCCCATCGGTATCCCTGTATTCGAAGGGGTTGTTGGGGAATTCATCTTTGGTATCGATCACACCGTCGTTATCCGTGTCATTGAGGTTCACCGGTTCAATGTAGAAAATCTTCAAAATCGGGTATGTTACATTCTCTCTCATCGTCCAGGTTGAATTGAAATCCCAACCCACCGAGGTGAATGTAGCCCTCGTCTTCATATCTGTTGTGTTCTTGCCTACACCTCCGCTACTTTTCAATAAACCGGAAGTCACATTATCCCAGAAGCTGAATGAGACCGAGCCGTAAGAATGATTGCCTATCAACCCACCGACCAGTGCAGTTCCCTTAACAGACCCTGTTGAGTAACAGTTCTTTACCGTACAATGGGTATTATATCCAATAAGTCCTCCAACCCGAGCTCCTGTCCCGGTCACCTTGGAAAAAGAACAGCTGTCCGTGACCGATCCATAATCACAGTATCCTATGAGCCCGGATACATAATTGAAGCCATTTACGATACCAGAGGAATGACTGCTGTTGATCTCTGAATTGAGGGTGTGGCCTATCAATCCTCCTGCTTCGTTGGCATTGTTTCCAACAGTACAGGTTGCAGTGCAATTGAACATCCTTCCCCAATACAACGATCCCACCAGTCCGCCAACATGAACAACGCCATTGACAACTCCGGTCGAAGAACAGTTGATAACAGAGCCAAAACGACTCCTTCCAACTGTTGTTCCAACATAACTATCCCCGGTGATCTTCGCATCTTCAATTGTCACATTCTCGATCAATCCCCCGGAGCCCAGGTATCCTATCAAACCTATGTGGCCGCTAGTTGGTCTATTTATGACCAGGTTCTTGATCTTATATTCCTTTCCTGATAGGAATCCTATGAAGTTGTTGTTCCCATTCCCTATGGGTTCAAATCCCGCTCCCCCATTCCAACCTGAGGTCGATGACGCGTCAATGTCATTTATCAGGGTATAATTAGCTTCCAGGTCTGTTTTCATATCCTGTAGCTGGGTGATATTCGAGATCTGATATGGATTGGAGGAGGTACCATCACCACCTGAAAAAGCCCCTTCGACCAGGGTAACTGGAGGGTCCATATCTCCGGGAAGTTCAATAAAACCTGATAATCCGCACAGGATCGATCCTGTTACTATCAAAATCGTGATACTTTTCCAATAAGTTTCCATCATCTTCATAACCCCTCCCTGTGATATTCTGCTATTCTACCTCTGAAGCTGGATATATATCACAGGTATATTAATTCAACTTAGTTTATATTCGCATTATTATATGGATAATTGATATAATTAGTGAATCAGAAAAAATTAAAAAATTCATGATAAAATGATTCCCATTCTCTTCATACAATAATTGCTTTAAATCGATAATGGGCCCGCCCGGATTATCGACACAGAGAATATCAGAAAAATGCTAGCTCTTTAGTCTAACCAACAATGATATGTCAATGACATCGAGCGGGAAGACAATAATGAGAAAACGATTCCCAGCATTCGTTTTTAACAATATACAATGAATTTTGTTTTATTATGAAATAATTTTAAAAAAACGAATAATGGGCCCGCCCGGATTTGAACCGGAGTCTATGGCTCCCAAAGCCACAAGGATGACCAAGCTACCCCACGGGCCCACGATGTTCTTACCGAGTTGAACGGAAGAAGTGGAACGATATATACTTATTAAAGTCTTTGAAAAGAGAACTCACTTCCTCCCGTGATACAGTGAATATATAGCAGAGAGCAGATGGTGGTCCACATCAACGAAGGGCATCTCCTCCCTCAGGACATCCCTGTTCGAGGCAGTGAGCTCCATGATCCTCTGGAAATTATCCGTGGCCACCTGTATGGACCCTC
>JBLIRF010000068.1:0-8712 GCA_049472175.1 Thermoplasmatota archaeon | reverse complement strand
ATGTGCCTACCCTCCGCATATCGCAACTTGGTACGACCTTCATCGGCGCCCGAGCCAAGCCATTCACCAGACGGCGTAGCAACCGCAAGACTACCGGCTCAACAGACGTCCGGAGCATATGAACGAGATTCATCGGTATCATAGGCAAGGCCTCAACCTGTCTCCTTCCCCCATGATGTCACACATCATGGGGTGCACTGTACCCTCTGGGCATGGTCCAGAATACCCCGGTCCACCCCTGGGGGAAGTGGTGTAAGAAGCAACCCGTATTTAATATTTGCTTGCGGCTCCTGTCACCCTGCCTTACCCATTTCCGAACCTGCCCGGGCCACGGATACTATGGATTTGACATTAATATATTAGTATCTATTTACCGCCACGAGAGCGAGGTCTTTCAAATGGCTGAATTCGCAAGACCACGGGGCACGAGGGACTTCGGTCCGGACGAGATGGAAGAGCGAAGGACCATCGAATCGAAGATGAGAAGAGCGATAGAATCCTTCGGATACAGAGAGATATCCACTCCGACCTTCGAGCATTCGGACCTATTTATCGCGCGTTCAGGCCCCCAGATCCTGGACCAGATATACAATTTCAAGGACAAAGGAGGCCGTGAGATAGTACTAAGACCTGAACTCACAGCACCGGCAATGAGGTTCTTCTTCTCGAACCTCAAGAATGATCCAAAGTCCCTGAGGATATACTACTTCGGTAACTGTTTCAGATACGAACGACCTCAGAAGGGAAGGTTCAGGGAATTCTGGCAGCTGGGACTGGAATACATAGGCAATCGCACACCACTTGCCTTATCCGAGGTGATCAACGCATCGATATACGCCCTGGATTCGGCAGGCCTCGAGGGATTCCAGGTACGAATAGGTCATGTTTCGTTGCTCGCATCGATCCTTGAGGGATTGCAGATCAAAGGCCGGGACAAGGACCTGATGATAGCCATCGACAAGAAGGATGTCAAAAGGGTCGTCGAGATCCTCGGAGGGGGGCAACAGGCTGAGAAGGTCGCCGGGCTAGTTTCACGTATATATTCATTATCTGACACTGAGCAGGCACTGAGGTCCTTTATCGAGGAAGTGCCCGATGTCGATATCGAAGCGGTCAGGGAGCTCTCTGAAGTGATGAAGCTTGTTGTCCCGGGCAGAGGGGAGATATTCATGGACCCATCCATAACAAGAGGGCTCGATTACTACGATGGCGTGGTCTTCGAGATAGATGCACCATCCCTCGGGTCCGAGAAGCAGATATGCGGAGGCGGGGCCTATTCACTTTCAGAGGTCTTCCAAGGAGACGTGGAGGGAATAGGCTTCGGTCTGGGGTTCGACAGGATAATGGTTGCCATGGAGGGCAACGTACACCTGAAGGATCCGATGAGGACATTCTACCTCATTCCCCTTGGGCCGGAGGGGTCGATGATGGCCCAGAGCATCGCAAAGATCATCAGGGATCAGGGATGCAGATGCATCCTCGAAACGTCCAGCCGGACGCTTAAAAGATCCCTTTCTGCAGCACTTGGTTCGGGTGCGGGATACATGGTCATCCTTGGGGAGGATGAGGTGGCCAGAGGGATGGTCACGATCAAGGACCTATCCACAAAAGAGCAGAAAGAGGTCCCAGTAGACGGATTGGTATCTACCATATCATCCGCCCCCTGAGATCTTCGGTGAAGAAATGGTTATGAAAGATATATCAATGGATAATCCTTATGGTCAGAGGGGTGGGAATTGCACGAGACCGAGGATCGATCCTTTAAAGAGGGCCGGTGAAACAGGTGAAATGTTCCTTTTGTGGTAATGGGAAGGTCGAAGACGAGCATCAACCGATCTGCAAGAAATGCCGGACAGCATTACAAAAGGGAGATTTTCCCCCGATCGATCTAAAGGAATATTTTGCAAAGGGGCTCGAGCAGAAACTGAGAGATGTGGAGTCTCTCATAACACAATTACCGGAGAACTTCTTCCTCTGGTATCTGAAAGGACACCTGGAACACGAACTGGGAGTTACGAAAAAAGCCTTGAACTCGATAAAGACCTCACTCTCTTTCAAGGAAGATTACGGTGACCCATGGATCAGACTTGGATTGATCCATTCGGACATGCACAAGGATGCCGAGGCCATTGACCATTATGAAAAAGGATTGATGTACCCACTTCTAGATCCCTCCAATCTGGTGGATGCAGGCATATCACTTCAGGCTTCCGACCAGCCAAAACTTGCCTCGATCATCCTCCGGAGGGAACTCGACCTCGCACCCGAGGACGATAGGGCCATGGTCGCCCTTGGAAAGGTCTACGTCCAGATGTCGGAACTGGAAGAGGCAAGAAAGGTCCTTGAGAAGGGAATAGAGCTGTATCCTCACAACGAGGAGGTACTGAGAGGAATGGCTCAGATCCTCCTCAAGCTGGATGACCTCGATTCAGCGATGGAGATGTACAGTCGGATACTCGACCAGCATCCAAGGGATTTCGAAGCCCTGTTGGCCAAGGGGGAGATACATCTTCGGAGATGGGAATTGACCCAATCATTGAAGGCCTATCATGCTGTCAATGAACTGGACATCCATATATCGTGGGCTGGTATACTCAAGTTCATTCTCTCCAACCTCAGATCGATAATGGACCTGAACGAGAACCATCTGTCGTACAGGGAGGACCTCAGGAAGGAGTACGAGAATATCAAAATGGTAATTTCGGACCTTGAGGAAACAGTATCAAAGGACCAGGACCCCTGCCACCTTGGGGATATCGAGAACCTTGTGAAGGTTTTGGAGAGCCTGAGGTTGAACCTTCGCGAGCAGGCAGTTCAGTTCGAGGGACTGCTTGAGAAATACCGGGTGGATGATTCCTTCCATCAACATCTACTTACAAAAGTGCAGACACTTCGGTCCTATCTCGAAGGACATAGATACTTCGATAGTAAACAGATCTCACTGGAGTTGACCCCCTTCCTTTCCGATCTCAAGACTAGCGATTTGAAAGCTTACAACAGAGCAAAGGAGAGGGTCATACAGAAGTTCGAGGAGCTTGGGGAGATAGGGAAGATGAACGAAGCCCTCTTCAGGCGTTTCAGCAAAGTGGAGGAACTCGAAAAAGAAGGTAATCAGGAGGGAGCCACCTTCATGCTCAAGGAGGTGGAGGTATCTCTCGAGGAATACTGGGTCGATGTGACGAAACATTACCATGAGGAAAAACTTGAGGAGATCAAGCACCTGCTTCAGGAGGCCAGGAACCATTTCGATACATCGGCCCTGAGCGAGGTCCTGAGGTCCTACAGGAAGAAGATCGATGAGGGGCCAAGGGCCATAACCGAAGTATACCATGATTTCATGGACAGGTACAGGGAAGATTCATCATATTATTATTTGAAGGAATCCAAACGCTTGGTAAAGGAGGCGGACCTCAAGATCCTCATAATGGAGAAGGACGGGGCCAACATCGAGGAGCTTCAGGAGGAGTCAAGGAGGTTGATGGATGAACTTGAAGGGTCGGTGGACCCCCAAAAGGTCTTCTCCTCCGCCAACGAACTTTCCGTCAAGGTGGAATATTTGGAGGGCCAGCAGAAGATATCCAGGATCAGGGGCAGATTGAGAGACATTGAGAAGCTCCTCGGGGATGTGGATTATCTTGGGTTGGACGATGAACTTGCCAGGAACGTGGAGCCCGTCCGTAGGGTCATCGAGAGGTCCCTTAAAGAGGAGAACCACCGTCTTTCAGAGGTACTCATCAACGAGCTCTACGGGAACGTGGAAATGATATTGCGGGAGAACTACAGCAACGGACTCCTGAACGTTCTTCGGATAACTGAAGGGGAGATCCACAGATTGAAAGGTCTCAACGTGCAGGAAAATGAATGGATGATCTCACTTGAAAAGGCCGGGAGCATACTGGGAACCAATGAAATGGAAGGGATGATCGAGGCCGTGCGCCATCTGGCGAGGTTGCAGATGAATATACAGAACTTCATGATCGATAAACTTCCCAGAGAGATAGAGAGCAGATTGCATGTTTGCACGGAAAAGTTGGAGAAAGGTATCGGATACGGCTTTTCGCTGGGCAGGGAAAAGAGTCAGCTCAGGGAACTCGAAAGGGCTTCCTCGGATATCCTTTCCCTGGAAATGCTCGAGGAGGTATGCAAGTTCGAGAATGATCTCTCAGACAGTGTCTCGAGGCTCCTTGAAGAGAAAACATCCGAGATGGGGGCCAGGATAAGGGAGGGGATCGACGAGCTTACCAACTTCGGCGTGGACCAGCGATCTCTCATGGATGTCCTCTCGAAAGTGAACCGTTCGGAGGTTCTGATGGACAGCAAGGATCCGGGGGGAGCATGGGAGCTGATGAACATTGCTCTGGATCTTTTCAACGACCTCAGAGAGAAAAAGCTCTTGGAGCTTCTGGAGATGAGGATCTCCGAGATAAAGAAGCTTTTCGAACTGGCAGATCAGATGACCATCGACGTGTCTGCCCTCTCCTTGGAGAAATCCGAGCTGCTGATGGAAAAAGGCCTTGATCCAGATGAAGACCTTCGCAGGGCTTTTTCGATCCATGATAGACTGATGTCCGAACTTCGGGAGCAGGGTGGAAAAAAGCTCCTTGATCTTAAGGAAATGCGCAGTAACCTGCTCGACTCCAGTTCCATATTCCTCCCGGAGCTGATGAGGACCGAGATAGATGATAACCTGAAGCTTGTCGAGATCGTCCTTGAAAGCCAGGACGTGACCACTCTCCCTGCCCTTCTGGAGAAAATTCAAGATCTTCTTGAAGGAGCGTTTCGGGAATCTGCAATGATGTCCTTGTTGAGGAAATGTTCCGACATTATTGAGGAAGGGATATCCATCAAAGATCCGAAGGCCAATGAAATAGTGAAAAAGGCCCAGGACCTGTCCGGAAGGATACGTTCCGGCGAGAGTGAAGGGATAGAGGAGGTCATAATCAGCCTCCAGAAGGAGATGCGCTCTGTAAAGGACATGAACCATTTGCAGAAAATCGAGAACACTCTCACCGAGATAAAAGAGCTAGATGAGCTTGCCAGGGAGGTGCTCGATCCCATAAAGGACGAGAAATATTCGGATAGGGTCGAGGACCTGACCCGGAGAATGTCCGGGATCCTTGATAAGACCTCGGCCTTGTACGGGGATCCTGAACCCTCCTATGTCGATGATCTTTCGGGAAAGATAGATGCTCTCAACGAAGAGATCATAGAGTTCGAACAGGAATGGAGAGCTCATAGGAGGCTGGAGATACTCAACGAGATGGCCCTGACGGAAGAGACCGTGACCGACAGGTTACTGTCCGAGGACATTTTGAACCTGAGGCTTCAGTTCTCATCACGTGATTGGAAACGTTTCTTCAGGACCTGGGATAGACTCGAGGGACATATTAAAAAGATGGAGAAGAAGGGCATGCTCCCCGGAGGGAGCATGAGGTTGATCGAGGCAGCTCCAGCATCCCCGGGATTGGACATACTTTCAAGAAAAAGGACGACGACTGGAACAGCGAGCAGACCACCACCCTCCTGGAGAAGGGGGGGAGAAGGTGGCATTACGAGACTCGCCAAGGACCTGGCGGTCAAGAAGAAACTGATCGAGGAACCCGGAAAGGAGGATAAAACCAGAGATAAGGAACGGGACCAGACGATCGAGAAGGCCGGGGAGGCCGATCATCTTGCTGACATGGCCAGGTCAATAGCAGGCACAAGGATAGAGAAGCTGAAGAAAAGCGATTCGATGGCCGTGAAAGACGGCATCCCGATCATGGAGATCGATACCGGAGAGATAATTGAGGATATGATGGAGATCGACACATCGATGGAGAGGAAGGAGGTGGTGGATTCCGAGAAGGTCCGTCAAAAGCTTTTACTCTTCTTCGACCGGTTCCCGATCATGCTCAAGCTGGATGCGGTGAGATCACATTTCGAGAGAGGAGAGAAACTCTTCAAAAGTGGGAGCGATGGAGATGCATTGATAGAATACCGGGTAGCCATGTCCACCGCGATCAAGATAGGAAAGGTCCATATGGATATGGGTAAGAAGCTGGCGACAGTATTTTCAACTCTCAGTAGATTGCGGGAGAAAGGGTATGAGAGCCTGGAAGCCGAGGAACTCTACCGTCATGCCATTTCCCTGTTCAGGGAAGGTGACCTGTTAGGATGTGCAAGGACGATAAAATCGATCAGGGATGCCCTTGCACGGAAGATGTGAGATCATTCCTCCGCATCCGATATCTTCTTTTTCAGTATCTCCAGACACTCCCCCAAGGTGAACGGGCCGGTGTAATGCTGCGTCTCGTTGATGATGGTCTTCGGGATCCCTAGGACGCGATACTGCTCGGCGATATCGGGGAATTGTACAAGGTCTATGACGCAGGCCTTGACGTTCTCGTTAACATATGCAAGCATCTGTGTGATGTCGATGGTCCCGTTTATCGCAGGAGCGTTGGGTGTTACAAGGACCTGGATGTCGGTCTGATCGAGAGCTCTTGCCTCCTCAAGTTTCTCTTCCTCCAGGGAATGATCCCCACTGGACAGCATGGTCAGTGCGGTCACGAAACTGGTGAAGATGTTCCCTATCGGGCATCCGTAAAAGCGTATGCCGTGGTCTTTCCCGTCCTTGTCGAGGATGACGAAAGCGGGAAAATGGTCCACAAGATGTTTTACCCCATCGTCCAGCTCTCCCTCTTCATGAACGCATTTGACACTTATCTGTCCGTATGCTTCCTTCAGCTCCTCCAATCTGGACTTGAATTCCGCAAGAGTATCGTTCTGGGCCTGCGGTTCATGGACGACTATCGTCACTGGGTCTTTGAGACCTTCCAGGGTCTTCTTCCATCCGCTATCGTCCTCTGAAGGTTGATTTGCCATTTTCCAAGCCTCCTTGACAATGGGTTGGAAAGGGTCATAATACATATAGATTATGCAGGGAAAGAGGTATCATAGTTTCAGGACCATGTTGCCTTTACTGATTATCTGTTCCTCGTCAATTAAGACATCAGGCTTCAGGACCATACCGTCCACATGTATATCGCATCTAACCTCTCCGCCGAACGTTGAATTATCCCCGAAGCCGAAATGGATGGTCCCGAGGGCCTTCTGGTCCTCGAGGATGTTGCCGATAATGTTGGATTGAGGGTTCATTCCGATGCCGAATTCGCATAGTGTCCTTGCACATTTTCCCCTGTCCATGAGCGACTGCCCCTTTTTATTGCCATCAATATCGACCATAATTCCGTTCTTTATCGTGAGTTCCACCTTTTCCGCAATATTCTCCATGAAAGCACCGTCAAAGACGATCTTTCCGTTCGCAGACCTCTCCACGGGAGCTATGAATACTTTTCCCGCTGGCAGGTTGGTGATGGAACCCCTTCGATGACAGAGTCCATTATCGTCCAGGACCCATACCCTCCTCTCGACTGAGAATGTGATATCGGTTCCCAGGTCGGAAAGGACCTTGATCTCCCTTGAGCGCTGGAACATCCTTCCGAACCTGCGTATGTTCCTGGCGATCTTCTCGTAATCGGCAAAGAGCCCTCCTTTCTCGAGCATCTGCATGGTCAAGCCGGGCATGGTCGCCACCCTGGCACCTCTGGCGAGGGCTGCCCTTGTAGCGTTCGTGTAGGTGATGGAATAGGTCGTCGGTGCCAATATCACATCCGCGTGGATCATGGAATCGGCCACGAGTATCGGAGGTTCGTCTCCATGATGCTTTCCTACGGGGATCTCTATCAGGATCGGATCGAGCTTCAATGATTCTCCTGCCTGAAAAAAGGCCTGGGCGATCTCAAGGGTGTTCCTGTCACAGAGTATCAGAACCCTGTCGGAACGTTTGGGCGCCAGGCAGTTCTTCAGGGTCATCTCCGCTTTTTCTATCTTGTCCATGGCCCGGTCTCCTCCTGCTTCTGGGCGGGATGCACAGGCAAAGGCCTGACGGGAGGCCCACGAGTTTAAACTTTTGGGGTACCTGCTAGAGGTACAATGACCAAAGGGACTTACACCCTATGCATCCCATCTTTTAAGAAAAATGGGTAGTATATGAATTTTATCATCGGTCTATCGGATCGTATCACCAGCCCCGGTTCTGGAGCTGTTTTTCTTGAGGTATATCAGCAACATTTATCCCGGACATGGGATCACCGATACCTTTTGAAACTCTGGCCAGTGTTGCAGGGTCGTCGAAATGAGTAACGGCCTCTACGATGGCCTTGGCCATGAACTCGGGTTTCTTGGACTTGAATATCCCCGAACCAACGAAGACCCCGTCAGATCCAAGCTGCATCATAAGGGCAGCATCAGCAGGGGTTGCGATACCACCCGCTGCAAAGTTGACCACCGGCAGCCTCTGCAGAGAGGCGACCTCCACGACAAGCTCGTAAGGAGCCTCTATCTCCCTGGCAACGGTGAAGAGCTCCTGATCGCTCTTTCCCTTGAGCGACCTGATCGCACCCATTATCGCATGCTGATGTCTGACGGCCTCGATCACATCCCCGGTCCCCGCCTCGCCTTTCGTCCTTATCATCGCGGCACCCTCGTGGATCCTTCTCAGAGCTTCCCCCAGGTTCCGGGCGCCGCAAACGAAAGGCACCTTGAACTTGGTCTTCTCAATATGATAATGCGGATCAGCAGGCGTCAGGACCTCTGATTCGTCGATCATATCGACGCCAAGTGATTCCAGGATCTGAGCCTCGACGAAGTGCCCGATCCTTGCCTTGG
>JBLIRF010000067.1:0-8843 GCA_049472175.1 Thermoplasmatota archaeon | reverse complement strand
AAGGTTGGTAAGTGTCTTTAGGATGTCAGTCCCCAATGCTTTCATCGGTGAAATGTAAAGGATGCTGGTCTTGGACCTATCGACCTCCCCCCTCAGTATAGGGTCCAGTGCTGGGATGACCGCAGCAAGGGTCTTTCCACTTCCAGTGGGAGAGACGATCAGTACATTCTCGTCCCTCTTCAGGAATGTCCATGCCTGGACCTGTGTCGGGGTGGGATCCCCGACAGCCTTCCTGAACCAATCTCCCAGCCTTGGCTCGAGGGAGCTCCAGATGTCATCCTTCGTCTTTTCTTTTTCATTTAAAATAATTATTATCCCACGCTATTGTTGATTGATCCTCGTAGTAAGGGTCGTATGTGATATAATCATTTGGATTGTTGTGAAATCATTTATGAACGCCAATGTCATACCCCTGGGAAGCCGGAGTGATCCAGTGCCAAGTAACGATAAAGATATCGCTGTTTTCAATTGGGGGAAGGGTGTCATACCTTCATCATGGGCAATGATCCTGATCGGTGTGATACTGTTCTCCAATTGCGCAGCGATCCTGATCTCCATGCCATACATCATCGAGGATGTTCCGAGGGAATACAGATCATCACTAGATGGCAGTTTTACTCTGCCTTATGTTCCTCTTGAAAACGAAGAGACCGAACTCCTCCTTCCTTCATCCGTCCCTGCAGGGGATCCTTTCGATATCCAGCTGTATTTCAAAGAAGACAGGATGCCGTCGATACCCTTCGAGATGGTCTTCGTGAACGGGACCAGTACCATTTCGTATAGCCTGCTGCCGGCTATGGGAACCGGGAGCAGACCAATGCTATATACCAGAAATGTTGGATTGTCGGACATCGGGACCTATGATTTATATCTGAGACCGCATTTCCCGGAGGGCACAAACGTGAGCCATCTGTCGGATGGCCTCTTTGAAAATACTTCGTTGAAATGGCTTGGTCCGTGGGAAGTTGAGATCGTGGAGAATCCAATTCCACATCCATTGCCCATGTTAAATGAACATCTATCGATCAGTGCACCCGGGTCCCTGCTCCTCTCAGGAAGTGGCCTGACCTTCGATAGTACAGGTATCGATATCGCAAAGATAGGAGATTACCATCTGGAGACCGGGGAAGGTGAAATATCGGACCTGGTAGTAATTTCGGAGGGAATGTGGTCATTGAAGGAACCTGGTGTGATCGCCCAGGGTTGGAATAAATTCAATATCACTTACGTGGAGGGGAACATCACATCATCCAAGTGGTCATACCTTTGCTGGGGAGGCGGTCCGATCGAAGGTAGGACCCTTGATGACGCGATCTCGGTCAACAAGGCACTTTCAGGTGCCGACCAGCTCTACGATCAGCTAGATGAAGGTCCACAGAAGGTCTTCCATGATGGAGAGGTAGAGCTCTATCAGTGCTCATACTATATACTAGCCATCGATGCTGCCGATCTGGACCAGGGAAAGGGTTCCGTAAAGAATGGATATAATGATATCCAGGTCCTTCACCCAATGACCCTTCACGTTGGAGGTTGGACATACTGGTTATCTCTTGAGGAAGGGGAGATTTTCGAGATAATGTTCAGGGCCCCGACCTCCATGGATGGAGATCCTACCCTTGGGATAGATCTTTATGGTGACACCTCGTACGAGCTCAGCTTCAGGTCAAATATCACTCTTATCCAGGACCGCTCTCCCGGTTTCCGTTTGGAACCAGATCCGTTCGAACTGGGCTCCTATTCGATGGGCGCACCAGAGCATCTTAAGATCGTACTTTCGGCGGATTGGGCTGATTTCAATCGAAAGGACTTCCCGGAGCCACCAAGGGTCACATTGCAGGGGTCGAACATCTCTCCGGTCGACGAGGAGGAAGAATTTTTTGGCCACGACGTCGTCTATCTTCTCGAACCGGGCGATCTCCTATCCGGTGAAGAGGTATCGGTCCATTCCGAGAACACACTTCATTTTGCGAACTGGGTATCGCTGATATTGCCAATACCCGGTTTGTTCCTGACGTTCCCGGTCCCGATCATTGGATGGGGGGCAGTGGCCTGGTTCGTTCTGATATCGATGGGTTGTCTTCTTTCCGTCGCTCTGCTGTTTTATCGGACATTGAAGCCCCTATGGCGCAGGATCGATCCAGTACCGGGGAGGTCCCATCTCGAATGGTTCCTTCAAGGGAAGAATGAACTCGCTGTAACGGCCAAGGCATTCCTCGGCGCGATGTTCTTTTTCTATGCGGTATACTGGATGTTCGATATATTCGAGCAACCTACCCCCGGTCTCGGCATTCTTTCTCAGGAAACACCGATATGGATCAGGATGTTCCTCCTTGCCGACGCGTCTGTTTGGGAAGAGATATCGAACAGAGTGGTACTTATCGGGATCCCTATGATGATCTATCACTCGTTGAGTGGTGGGAAAGGGGTCCAATGGAGGCAGCTTGTTGGCGGGACTAAGAATTTTGGGTATGGTGAGGTCTTCTTCATATTTCTTTCAGCAGCCCTTTTCGGGCTTGCTCATCTCGGTTGGGGGCCATGGAAGGTCGTTCCCACTTTTGTACACGGTCTAATCTTCGGGTATCTGTTCGTCAAGGTCGGCCTTCATGCATCCATATCCATGCATTTCCTTTTCGATTATTCCGATATTCTCGGAGAGGCGATCGGAAATTATTTGCCTGTTGTTACTCAGTTGATATTTGCTGTCTCTCTGATGATGTTCGTGACCTCAATATTCTTTGGCGGGTTGTTCCTTGGTGAATGGGTCGGGCGCTGTCACGGTTGGTTCTCAGCCAAGGTATTGAGACGGAAACAAAGACCCGCTGCAATGCTGATATTGCACTCGGGGTTATCAGCATTTTTCGGGATATTATATGTGGCAGGCAGAGGTTTGGATATCTTCTCATTCTTTTTACTTGCAATGCCGATATTGGATGCGGCTGCCCTTTATATATGGAAAACGAACAGGGCAGGAGTGGCAAGGTTGATGGTGCTTTTTGGATCATATCTGTCCTGGGGAATGGCTCCGTTTGGTTTGGCCTGGGTCGTAAGGCCGGAGATAGAAAAGGATCATTGAGAATAGGTAATGAACTTGCCCCGCAGATGCTTTCCTGCAAGCTCAACATATATCCTTGAGTTATTGAGTGCATCATCGGAGAAAGATGGGTCCTGTTTTTTCACCTTGCCTGGGATCCCCACCACCATACTGTTCGGAGGTACAACGGTTCCTGGTGTGATGACCGCCCCGGCTCCTATTATACTTCCATCGCCTATCACCGCTCCGTTCAGGATCGTGGACCTTATCCCGATAATGCAACGATCGCCAATGGTACAGCCGTGGACCATTGCCCCATGACCGACCGTTACATCTTTTCCTATCGAAACGGGGAAACCTTCATCGGTATGTATAATTACACCATCCTGGATGTTGCTCCTTTCCGAGATCATTATGGGTTCCTCATCACCCCGGAGAACAGCATATGGCCAGATAGAGCAATCTCGCGAGATCTCAACTTTTCCTATCAACAGAGCAGATGGGTGCACATAGCACTCCTCCGAAACCTTTGGATAGTCATCCTTACCAGTCAAACGATCACCTGTTCAATATTATAGCCGCAGGATGTATCCCGGGGATTTCCCTGGCCGACCATTAATATAAAAACCATTATATATCACTCTCCTGGTAACGTAATATCAACGATTTAATGGTATTCAAAATAGCCTGAAAATGTCTAAAAGTGGAGTTCGGAACGATCAAGGGGGAACATTTTGACAGGTTCCAAAAAAAAGGATATTTCCCAGGGAAAAAAGGGACCCGGGGAAGCATCTGCGATCAAGCAGGATGGGAGTAAGGGTATTCCTCCTCCCCCAAAGCCTCCAGTCCTAATATTGCCAGTGAAGCCGGGCCCATCCCCTGGTCCTTCACCTGCTGCCCCTACCTATCGCCCTTCACCATCGGTATTGCCCGCCCCCCCCTCCTCGAACGATGATCTGGAGGGAGAGGAAGTAGGTGATGAGAAAAAGGCCGGTTCCGTTTCAATCAAGAAGATCACGGATTCGTTCATGGGTTTTTTCAGGAAAGAACCAAGGGAGGTTCACATCTACAAGGTTCCACGAACCAAAGAGCTCGAGGATAGTGTTCTTCCTGAAGGACTGGAAAAGATAGATACTCTCGACCTCGGATCGAAGTATGTGAAGGTGGATATATATCTTGATAAAAATACGAACGAATTCCTTTACCATCCGGTGGAGCCCAAACTTGCACCCAAACAGAAAGAGGTACATGATTTCATAATCGAGACCTTCAATAAATCTCTGAAATATGACAGGAAGGCCATGGAGACCCTCAAAGATAAGGAGAAGTACATCGAGTCCGAAGTAATGACCATCCTGAAGGATTATTCAAGGTACCTCGCCGTTATCAACGAAGATTTCCTCGATCCCATCATGTATTATATCAAGAGGGAGTACATAGGATACGGAAAGATACAATCCATCATGTTGGATGTGGGGGTGGAGGATGTATCCTGCGACGGTACAAATATCCCGATCTTCATCTACCACAGGGATTTCGGATCGATAAGGACCACCATCAAGTTCGAAACTGATGAGGACCTTGAAGGTTTCGTGGTCTCCTTATCCCAGAAAGCTGGAAAGAGCATATCTGTTGCCGATCCGATCCTGGATGCGACACTTCCGGAAGGCCATCGATTGAATGCGACCTATGGCAGGGAGGTCACAACAAGGGGCTCAAGCTTCACCATACGGAAGTTCAAGGAGGACCCGCTCACCATCACGGACCTAGTGAAGTTCGGTACCATCTCTCCGGAAATGGCAGCTCATATCTGGATGGCGGTCCAATATGGAGATTCCATGATATTCGCTGGAGGCACCGCTTCCGGCAAGACAGCAACCATGAACGCGGTCTCGATATTCATACCACCTTCGGCCAAGATAATATCAATAGAGGACACAAGGGAGGTGAATCTGCCTCACGAGAACTGGATAGCTGGACTTACACGGGGTTCCGCCGATAGTGGCAAGGAAACGGATATTGACATGTATCAGCTGCTGAGGGCAGCGCTCCGGCAGAGACCCGAATATGTCTTGGTGGGGGAGGTCAGGGGCAAGGAGACCATGACCATGTTCCAGGCCATGGCCACGGGTCATATCACATATTCCACGATGCATGCAGACTCGGTGAAATCCATAGTCTACAGGCTCGAGAATCCTCCCATTTCGATCCCCAGAGTCCTTATCCAGGCACTCAATCTTGTTGCTATCCACAATCAGCTCAGGGTAAAAGGTATGAGGGTGAGAAGGATTACAGAACTTGTCGAGATAGTCGGCATCGAACCCACCAGCCTCGAGATCATCACCAACCGTGTCTACAAATGGGAGCCAGCCGGGGACACGTTCGTTTTCGGGGGACATTCGAACCTTTACGAGAAGATAATGGACATGGATGATATGACCCGTGATGAGGTCGTCACGGAGCTGAACAGGCGTTCTGAGGTCATCGAATGGATGGTCCGTAATGATGTGAGGATGTTCAAGGATGTCAGTACCATCGTGGCAGAATATTACGAGAACCCGGAGAAGGTAGTAGAGATAATGCGTGAGAACTACAAGACCGATCTAACGAAAGGCATGCATATTTTCGACAAGCTCCACCAGGAAAAAACACCCCCCTCTGCAAAATCCTCTCTGCCACCACCAATCCTACTTGGCCCTTCAATGGAGGCTAATAGGGAGCAGATAAAGCATTCTCATGGAGGTGCATGAGTTGGCAGTATCGCCCTATTACAAGTTCTGGATGTCAATTCCCTTTGTATCCTGGATAGGCCAGAAGATGTATGATAGCAATCCGGATATCGATCTGGTCCTGGAGAGGGCGAACAACAACCTGAGGGGAGAAGCATTCTATGCCGGGACGTTCGGATCTTCGATCATAGCTTTTATTATAGGCATAATCCTCTCAACTTTCCTCAACCTGACCATAATGGAAACGCTTGGTGCGCAGTTACCGATCAAATTGATGATATGGATACTGGCCCCGGTCCTGTTCTTTGCATTCACATATATGATCGCCAGCTGGCTCCCGGGCAACACTGTGACCGAGAGAAAGAAGAACATTGAGCGGAACCTCTCATATGCGACCAATTACATGGCCGCAATGGCATCGGCCGATGTAACCCCTTCTGCCATATTCAGGGGTCTTGCCCAGCAGGAAATATATGGGGAGATCAAGATAGAATCTGAGAAGATAGCAAGGGATATAGACTTCTTTGGAAAAGACCTGATGAAGGTACTGCAAAAGGCAATTGCACGATCCCCCTCCGAGAAGTTCCAGGATTTCCTCCAGGGAATAATAACCACTGCAAGCTCAGGAGGGTCCCTCAAGGTCTATTTCAT
This sequence comes from Thermoplasmatota archaeon, assembly GCA_049472175.1. Classification (GTDB taxonomy): domain Archaea; phylum Thermoplasmatota; class Penumbrarchaeia; order Penumbrarchaeales; family Penumbrarchaeaceae; genus JAFGLL01. Next base: position 2,432 of record JBLIRF010000067.1, on the reverse strand, counting down.
GGCCAAATCTGAACAGTTCATGAAGGAGAACAGGTTGATGCAGGAGAAGGACATGCAGACCCTTGGGGTGATGGCGGAAAGTTTCGTCACGGTGGTCGTTGCAGCCCCACTTTTCCTTATAATAATGATGTCCACTATGGCGATGATGGGACAGCAGGGTGGTGACACTCTGCTATCAGCAACGATCTTCGGATTGATACCTGTGGCACAGTTCGTGTTCGGTTATCTGATCTACGATACAGGAGGTAAGGACCTATGAACGAACCTTCTGAACAACCGGTCAAGGCCCGAAAACAGATGATACCCGGTCATAGACCGGCATCCCGTCATTCCGAGATCGGTAGAAAGGGTGACAAGGAGCTCAGGAAGAAGTATACCTTTTATACGATCGGAATAGTCCTCGGCACATTCTTCCTGGTACTTGCAATCATGGACCTGCCCATTGGACCCTTGAGTCAGGTAAAGGACGAATACAAAGATGATTATCCATCGAACGAGGATGACCAGCGATTGTACATGAGGGAAGGACCGGTTCCCATCAACCTCACCTTCAACACCACCAATATATGGATAAAGGACGAGATCCACATTGGATGGCATAGTTTTCTCATTCTTTCGTTCATCACCTGTGCCGGATCGATATCATATTACGAGACCCGAAAGAGAAAGAGGATCGACAGGATAGAGGATAGATTATCTGACTTCCTCAGGGACATATCGGAATCCATGAGAGCCGGTCAAACGCTTCACGAAGCGATCAAGACCTCTTCCGGAGGTGAGTACGGATCATTGACCCCCGAGATAGAGAAGATGGCCATGCAGGTATCATGGGGTGTTTCGGCATCCAGAGCCCTCGATATGTTCGCGGAGCGGGTCAGCACTCCGCTCGTCAAAAGGGCCGTTACCCTGATAAACGAAGCATCGAGCGCAGGTGGAAATGTATCCACTGTAATAGATGCAGCTGCGAAGGATACTCGAGAGCTGCAGATAATGAAGAAGACCAGGAAGACGGAGATGTCAATGTATACCTACGTCATCGCGATAGCCTTCATGGTGTTCCTGGTAGTGATAGGCATCATGTTCGCAACCTTCGTTCCCCAGATGGAAGATCTCTCCGAGACATACAACACTGCTGGTACCCAGGGAGGAGCAAGCCCCGGTGGTTTCGATCCGACAACTGTCGATTTTACCTTGATGAAATTCCTGTTCTTCTGGGCAGCTGCTATCCAGGCGATCGGTGACGGTATAATCGGTGGTATCATGTCCTCGGGAAGATTCACCAACGGACTCCTGATGTCCACGGTCTTCGGGATCATTACCTGGCTGGCCTTCGACCTGGTGCTGCTCTGAAAAGGACATCTGACAAAGTTTTATTAGCCCTTCGACCATTCTCCGTTTCAAGGGACTTGATACGAATGAGAGCACTTGTTGGACCATTCAGGATCATGATGGCCCATGAGATGATCATCTCTATCATTTTGTCAGGTTTCATTCCAACTGCTGGTCCATCTGGTCTGATATCCCGCATGAGTTGGTCGTTAGGGCCCATGATCGGCGATCGGATGGCCTCATGTGATAAAAAGGATCTTAAAAGAATATATTCGAGACCCCGGAGGTGAAATAATTGGACAGAGAGCAGGATATCGACAGAAATCTGATGAACGCCTACCGAAACGCCCTCAGGAAAGCATGGGAGGACGGAAGGGTATCGATAGAGGAAAGGAGCATCCTGCAGCAGTTCAAGGGCGACCTGCCAATACCGGAAGATATACTCTGTCTCCTGGAGGCGCGTGAATATTTCCGCTATCGATGGAGTGATTATTGCACATCTCCCCTTGATCTCCAACTGAAAGTACTTGATGAAGCACTTGCTATAGATCCCGATAACGAGTTCCTATGGGCAGAAAAGGGAGCCGCTCTTTACAAGAACGGAGACCCTGAAGGAGCCGTGGAATATCTGGGTAAAGCTCTTGAAATGGACCCGTCCTCCCCCATAGCATGGTTCTGGAAAGGTGTCGCACTGGCGAGTATGAAGGATCCGGAGTCTGCAATGGATTGCTTCGAGAACGCGGTCGAGCATGATCCGGACCATGCACTGTCATGGATAATGATGGCCCGTTTGGAAAGAGATCATAATAATTTCGAGAAGTCAAAAGCATGCTCTGGCAGAGTGATCGAGTGCTGTCCGGAATTCCCAGTAGGATATATAGAACATGCTCTGACCCTTCTGGAGATGGGCCGAGAGGAGGAAGCCCTGGAATATATTGAAAGGTCCCTTGATATTGACCCTGAGAATCCTATCGCCAATAGAATATATCTAAGCATAGCAGATAGGGAGGAGCCCGAGGAAGAGCCTGAGGAGGAGCCCGAGGAAGAGCCCGAGGAAGAACCTGAAGAAGAACCAGAGGAAGAACCTGAGGAGGAACCAGAGG
>JBLIRF010000066.1:0-8861 GCA_049472175.1 Thermoplasmatota archaeon | reverse complement strand
CGCGATGACCCAGGAAGAGAAGGCGAGGGGTTTGATGAACAGGACGGAACTGGGCAGGCTGAAAGGAATGCTGTTCTACTACGATATCCCGAAGGAGGTGAGCTTCTGGATGAAGGACACCCTGATCCCCCTTGATATCGTTTTCATAAGCGAGGAGTTCCTGGTGGTCAAGGTGGTTGAAGCAGACCCGGAGCCGGGAGTTCCCGATGATGATCTCACGCGTTATCCGAGCGGCGGGCTGGTGAAATACGTTGTCGAGATGAACCAGGGGCTCGCTTCATCCTATGATATTGTTCCAGGGACCGAGGTAATGGTCCTGGAGTTCTGAAAATGCCATCCACGGTAAAGGCATTCTCTGTTTCCTATCGTACGGATCGAAAGGTCGGAGACCACGAGGGATCCCAATCGAAACGCTTTTGTCGGCATGGAACATATCCAATACGATGAGGATCAGGACCGTAACAGCCGGCATATATCTTGACACGGGTCGTATCGATGAGCAGATAGAGAAGGTTGCAGGTTTCCTTCATACGGTAAAGGAAAGATACACATCTCAAGGGTTCGAGGTACAGACGCTCAGACTCTCTACCCAGAGGTGGGAGACATTCCCCCTTGAAACCATGCCGCTCGGTGTTCCCGAGTTCGTCGCGGACCTTGAGGGCATCCTGAAGAAGGAAGGAATCGAATTCTTATCGATAGGTCCGGCAACCACTCCCGCGGCTATCAAGATGGTCCCCTCCCTGATCGAAGCGACAACATCCACCTGTTGCTCCGCTTCCGTTGCTGATGCCTCTGGTATCAGGGAGGCGAACATAGAACAGACCGCGGAGACCATAAGAGAGATCTCCAGGATAGCGGCCAGTGGTTCCAAAGGTTTCATGTTCGCTGCGATAGCGAACGTCCCACCGGATACACCATTCTTTCCCGCTTCCTACCATGAGGGCAATTCTCCGTCGCTCTCGATCGGTCTTGAATCGGGAGCTGTCATCCATCAAGCAGCCCAGAGGACACGCTCCCTCAGGGAGTTCACCCGGCTTCTGGGGCATATATACAACGAGAAACTGAAAGAGATCGAAGACATCGCAAACTCACTACCTAGGGACCTAAAGTACAGGGGCGTGGATGCCTCCTTTGCCCCTGGACTGCATGAAGAAGCCTCGATCGCCCTTTCCATCGACAGACTGATCGGGGCCAGCTTCGGATCCCTGGGAACTCTTTCGGCTTGCTCGGCGATCACCTCCTCTCTTGAGATGGTGGATGTGAAGAGATGCGGATACTGCGGATTGATGCTGCCGGTCCTCGAGGATATCGGCCTTGCATCAGGAGCGGACATAGGGTCTTTCGACATACAGAAGCTGCTTCTATATTCCTCCGTATGCGGCACAGGTCTGGACGCGGTCCCGATCCCGGGCGACTCTCCCATCTCCAGGATAGCGGCTGCCGTAGGTGATGTTGCATACATGTCCATGAAACTGAAAAAACCCCTATCCGCGAGGCTCCTCCCGATACCGAACAAGAACGCCGGGGACCGGACAGAGTTGGGGTCGCCGTACCTTGTTGACTGCTCGATACTGAGCCTGATATGAAAAGGTCAATATCTTTTCATCTCGGCAAGGAGCTCCGAGACCGGGGTCACTCCTGTCCATCCCTTGACCGGTTTTCCATCCAGGAAAAGGAACATCTGCGGTATACCCCTGACGTTGTACCTGGCTGCCAGTGACTGGTTCCTGTCCACATCCACCTTTGCAACAAGAACGCCGGGAGGTATCTCGTCTATCTTCCCCATGATCATCCTGGTCTGCATGTGACAAGGCATACACCATCCGGCCCAGAAATCCACAAGTACCAATCTGTTCATTGACAGGAACCGGTCGAAGTTGTCCTCGCTCAGATCGACCACCTTTTCACTTTCCGATGTCACGTCAAGGCCTCCGTCATTTCAAATGTCCTTCAATACAGAATGACCGACATATACTCCTGCTTATCTGTTACCCCTTACATTGTAGCGTCAGTTCGATCCCGGTTATGCAACATGACGTTGAGAGGGCTTTAAATGCTCTGCGGAGAGGCCGAGGCTTCCCTCCTCTTCCTCCTGACCCTGAGAATGAAGTTCATCGATAGCATGGCAATGTAACCAAGGCCGATCTCGAAAAGATAGGAATTCATCTGTGTCATCACGGAGACCGTGAATGCGGTCGCCGGTTCTATCCCCGTGGAGTAGTAGAGGTAGATCATGGTCGTTTCAGCTATGCCTATCATGCCAGGTATCTGGGAAAGAAGACCGATGGCGAATGCCACCATCACGACCATTGCCACCGTAAAAAAAGGTACACTGTGCCCAATCGCAATGAAAAGCATGTAAGCGGCCGCGAACCTGAAGGAATATATCATCACACCGAGAAGAAGATCGACCGCCATGTAGACCGGGTTCTTCGCGAGGAACTTGAACGAAGACCTGAACTCCGAAAGGCCGGTCTTGAACCTCTCTATGTAATAGCTTCTCTCCCTGGACCGGCTTCTCAGGAGGAAACTGGAGACCTTGTGGATCAAGGACCCCACCTGCCTGCTCTGCTTGTCCCCCAGGTTGCGGAATATCAGATATGAGACAACTCCGATGATGATCCAGAATAATACGAACGCGCCGGTCAGATACTGCAGAAAACGTGGCATTTCGAAGGTGACCGTCGCATAGACCGTGAGAGGTACGAGCAGTGATATCATGGCGATCGTTAGAGATGCCTTGTCGACCATGGCCGAGGCGAATACCCTGGAGAACCTGGTATCGTAACAGGAAGCTATCATCTTGGCCCTCACTGGTTCACCTGCCATCCTGCCCGAGGGGGTCGTTATGTTCACGAAGTTACCGGCCATGCTGGAAAGGGCGACGTGGGGGAACCATGCCTTCCTGACCCTTCTCCTCACAAGGAGGAAGTACTTTATGGACCATGAGAGCTGCACTCCCAAAAAACAAACCATGGACAGGAGCACGTACAGAGGGTCAAGGCCTCTGATCTCCTCAAGAACATCTGGTCCCATGAAGAGCAGAAGGACCACGATGACAGCGAAGAAGAATACAAGCGATGCTATGGTGAACCAGCGCATTGTCCGCCCTTTCTTCCTTGGCATCGCAGGTGGAACGATACATTTCCTATAAATATCTCTACCCGACCAACCTATGAAATGACCAGGTATACTGCCAGCAGGGTCCCGATGATGGCCTCGGCTATGTACAATCCTGTCATCAGCATGTATGAATCCAGAAGCTTGAGGGTCTTCTGGTCCTCCGTCCAGTTCTCCCTTGATGCCTTCCTGTTGAGCCATCTCTTCTCCCAGAGGTCCCTTGCCGCTCCGCCCGTCACCATCATCAGGGTGTACTGAAGGGGCAGGTACATACCAAGCCCGAAAGCGGTCCCCATACCAGTGAGCATCTCAACGAAGAAACCAATGAAGACGCCAAGGAAGAACAGCGAGAACATGACCTTGCCTCCGGCAAGGATCTGAACGAAGACAGCGAATGCATGGGCCTGGGGGGCTTCCAGGGGGAGCGTGCCTTCGGAGAGCATCTTCGCAAAGAACGCCGCAGCGAGGGCGGCGGCAGGCGTCCCGAAGAGTATTGCGACGCTCTCGCCCTTGATGAGATGCATGGGCCTTGTGCCTGCATACAGCCCGGCCTTGAAGTCCCACATGATCTCCGATGAAAGGGATATCGCGGACCCGAAGACTGTGGTTCCCACAAGGGCCATGAGGACTATCTGGCTCTTTCCACCCGGGAACGGTTGGACCACACTTATCAGAGTGAAGACCCCGAAAAGCATCAAAAGGGTCAGGAACGAGGTTCCCGAAACGGGTGTTGTCCCAACCTCCCCCGAGATCTTCACTGCAATGGCGCCCAGCATGAAGGTGAGGATCGCCAGTAACGCCGAGAATGCAAGCGAGGATATCAACGGGAAACCCCCGAACAACCAGAAAGCAAGACTGATCAGTATGAACGCCACACCCACAACGATGAAGATATGCTGGGTGGGCCACTCGTACCAGCCCTTTCCCGGGACCCACTCCTTTTTCTGGGCCCCGCCCGTCTTCGTTATGTCGGTGAGTACGCTCCTGAAGGTCGGTAGCATCTTGATCAGGGCCGTGGTTCCACCACCAAGGATGGCTCCTATGGCTATGATCTTTGCTATCCCCTGAGCAGCCCCAAAAGCTGGAGAAGCATACGGTATGTACTGGGCCATCTCGTTGTTCCCGATCGGCAGGATATGGGTGGAGATGTAGCCGGATTCGGCGTACTTCTCGAGTATCGGAATGTAGATCGGAACGTCCATCCAGACGGAAAGAGGGATTATGAAGAACCATGTGACGAAGGAGCCGCCTGCGACTATCAGTGATGCTCTGGACTTCAGGAACCATCCAATGGCAAATCCAATGCCTGTGAACTCGTACGAAATATGCGTCCAGCTCGGACTCATGTAAGGGGTGTGTATCCTGCCGTGGCTGTAGATGTCCGAAAGTCCGATGGAGTTCATTAGTTTGGTCAGGATGGGTGTCTGGTCCTTTCCAACGGGAAAATCCCTGAAGATGGCAAAGATGAACATTGCCAGGAACGATTTGAAAACGAGCTTGATCGAACGCACCGCCTGCTTGACCCCGCCCGCCGAAAGGTGGTTGGAGATGTCAAGCAGCTTGACGAAAGCCTGAAAACCGGGAGCTGGCAGAGGATCCTCTACCTGCCACAGCCTCCTGAATATGATGAAGTACATCATTCCCATGATCGAGGCAAAGAAGCTTGCGACCATGGCGAGTGGGACGATATTCGAACTCTCGATGATCCCGGGGGGTATCAAGGGGTTCCCGTCGGACATTACATACTGGGATGAATATGCCAGAAGGTATATGGCCGGAAAGGTGAAGACGAACCCGGTGACGGTCCTGTCCGTTGCCGTGGCAGAGCCAGAGGCGATGTTGACCTGGCTCGGCTTCCATCTTAGCGCCATTCCGACGAGGTAGGAGACATAGAAAGCACCTCCAGTCACCAGGCCGATCTTAAGGGCGATGTACTGGGAGATGACCGTGAACGGGAGCCCGACGAGGATGACCACTATGAGGAGCTTGCCCCAGGAAAAATGGGACCTGTTGAAGCTTTCCCTCCTGTTCTTGTGGTCAAGGTACTCCTCGAGGACCTCGGTGTTGAGATTGGAGTACATCTCCGTATCGAACCAGCTGAGCGTCCCTTTTTCAATGGCTTCCAGACCTTTGGGGGTGACCGGCTGCCTATAGGCTGACCGTCTGACGCGGCTCATTTCTTTCTCTCCGGGGGTCGGTTCTTCTCTCTGTTCTCCATCAGTGCCTTTATACGCTTTCTTCTGAAGAAGTCCTCCCTTTCTCTCTCCTGAAGCTGCATGGTGATGTACCGCTCCGTGTTCTTCAAACGCGGGATGAAGATATGCTCAAGGGCATTCACCCTTCTCTTTGTCTTCTCTATCTCCACGGCGAGCCGCTCCATGGAGCCTTCTGCCTCGGCAAGCATCAGAACCCTCTCCAGAGCGTTTCTGTAATTCCTGGTGGAATCATCCAGAGACTGAGGTGTTCTGGCAATCCCCCAGGGCATGGACCCTTCCTCTTCGACCGTACGGTCTATTACCGGCACCCGGACCCCCATGATATTGAGCGATTCAATGCTTGGAGGATCGCAGTCCCTTACTCCGTGGGCAAAGGCCTTGACAGTGTCGTATCCCATCCTGGCCATTGCTTCCTCGAGCGAGGTGTTCGCGGTACTGAAGGTCTCGACCACCTCCTTTTTAAGCTTCTCTCGCTTTTTAAGGACCTCGAAGAACTGAACGACAAGGGCATCCCTCTTCTCCCCCAGGAGCTTGTGCCCTTTCTCGGCAAGGATCCTCTTCTTGCGGACGGAAAGCAGCTCCATACGTGTGGGTTTGACGCCCTCGACGATCTCACCTGCCATTTGGTCCACCTGTGGTCGGTTGGGTTCCCTGGGATATCTCTTTTGATATGAAAATATGTCGACGTCTATCTCCCTATGTATTTCGAATATTTCTTGACAGTATCGAGGGTCTTTGATCGGGTCTTGAAATATTCCCGGAAGGGCCTTAGTATCTCTATCATCTGGTTGGATACCTCCTTCTTGAGGTCTGCGGGATGTAGCTGTTTTCTGGCGAAGGATGAGCGGAGCCCCTCGTAATTCTTGAAGTGCATGTTCCCCCCCCACTTCTCCGGCCTCGTTATCAGAAGCTCACCTTTGATGGGGAAGATTATGGTCTTGCATATCTCCATTACCGGGTTGTCCGGAACCCCCTCGGGGCACCAGGCCTTCTTTATCTTCCTCCTTATATCATCCTCTCCGTCATGGAGGTAGATACCCGAATCCGGATCGGATTTGGACATCTTGGACGACAGTTCCCCTTCCGGGTCTATCCCCAGGTAGGCGAAAAGCTCCTTCCTTGCGATATTGAGATGCTTGTTCATTTTTCTAAGTTCGTCGCTGTCAAAGGCAAGTTCACCGTTGTTGTCCCCTCTGTTTATGACCGCGAATATCGGGGTTTTCCCGCCCACGCGCCTCTTCCCGGCGATCAGTACCTCCAGGGCATTGTGCCTCTTCTCCGATGTCATCTTCTTCAGACCCAGGAGGAGGTTCCTTGTATCGCTGGAGAGGGCTTCGTTCCCTACCAGCACATCGAGATCGGAATCTATCTGTTTTGCCAGGGCATCATGGTCAAGACCCCCCGTGGGCCCGGTGATCATCTCCATCCTTCCGCTCCTTGTAAGGCTTGACAGCATGGGGGTGTGGAGAGCGATCGGCTTCTTCCATCCCAGCTTGTCGGCTGCATCCCTTGCCAGCATGTGGGCGTGTCTCTGGTCCATGCCGCCCACGGCCAGATCGACACCGAGATCGAAGATGTCAGCGGCCTGCATGGAGGGATACAGGAACTTCGAGGAATCAAGGTCTCCCTCGTTCTCCTTCCTCCCCATGACGGTCATTGCCCTCTTTATTCTTGAAAGAGAGGCTGATTTGGCGATCCTCAGCACCTTCTCCCAGTAATCTGCCGAGTTTGCAATCTCGCTGGCCCATTTGAAGTTGAGCTTGCCCTCCTCGATCCGTTCCTCCATACCGTACGCCCTGTAGCAGTCCACGAAATATTCTCCGCAGGCCTTGATCTTCTCCAGGTCCCCTCCGAACTTGTCGTTTATGAAGGCATGCCAGTCGGCGAGAAGGATGTCCACCACGAAGCCTGCCTCTATCAGCTTTTCGATCTTCTTCGTGATGATGAGCCATCCGATATGAACGTAGCCGGAGGGTTCGTACCCAACGTAGGCCTTCGGTTCGGCCTTTTCCCTGAGCAATTCGGCCAATTCCTTCTCCGTAACTATCTCCTCGGCCCCTTCGAGGACCAGTTCCAGTCGCTGCTTTTCATCCATGGCCTTCACCACGAGATCCCGGTGCTTTGAACGGTAGGCATATAAAGGGAGCCCTACTTTAAATTGATGATGGAGAGCAACAACCAGTCCCCCGGGATAGGTATTCCCCACGATAGGTGCCCCGAGATGACGCTCGACATGGTAGAGCATGATATTGCCTGCCATGTCCTCGGATACTCATGGACTGAAAAAGGCCCCCTTTGGACCCTTCTTCCACTTGAACATATCCAAGAGAAGCTCTTCCTTTCGTCGGACCCTTTCGACCTGGAGCTGTTCAGCGGTTTCAGGCCGGAATTCAGGGTCTCACCGGCCTCATACTGCGTGGGAAGGTTCGAGGCGAGCGGATACATACAATGCCCGGACCAGGCAAGTGTCTCGATTTTCGCTCAGTGCCCTTCCTGCATGGCCTTCGAGATCCCGGACCCCGCATGCGTGTTCGAACCTCACTGCAGAATGGGTTCATGCGGGGCAGAGTTCTGCCAGATAGAACATGTGGTATACCTGACAGCTTTCCGGAACAGGTTCAAGGTGGGGATGACACAATTGAGAAGATACAGGGAGCGGGGCATGGAGCAGGGGGCCGATATGATACTGCCTCTTCTTGTTCTTGGGGACCGTTATTCAGCAAGGAAGATGGAAGAGAGGATCTCCCGATCCCTCGGGCTCCCTCAGGCCGTCTCTTCCAGGGAAAAAATGAAAGGATGGTCGCTTTCCCTCAAGGAGGACGAGGTCCGAAAGGAGCTCCTCTCCCTCAAAGAGAGATTGGTGAAAGGCTGGGAGAAGGTGGAGGGACGCTCATCGGATATCAAGTTGGTAATGGCTCCCGATGAGTTCGAAGAGGAGGCAGTGAGATTGGATTACCCTCTGAAGGAGCCCCTTAAAGGGGTTCCCCGGGCTTACAAAGGCCCGATCGTCAGGGGAGACCTGGTGGGATTCAAGGGCAACTATATGATCTTCGATTCTGGAGGTCTAAGGGCATTCAGAATGGGGGAAACCCCCGGCAGGGTCGTGTATTTTTCGAAGGAGCTGAAATGAACTTTCTTGGATGATCTTCCGAGGCCAATATCGAATGAACTTGCTCCTTTCTATAATTTGGACGATCGATCGGATGTTCACTCCAGCAGTCCCTTCTTCCCTCTGGGAAAAATGAAACCCAGTACAACAAGTACCGGAAATGAGAAGAAAGCGAGGTAGACCACCGCCTTCCCCGATACCGGATAATCCCAGTACTGAGTGACCCAGTAGATCAATCCCAGGATCAGGAAGAACAATACCCCGCTGATGACATACCGGAGCGTCCTTGTACCATCATGAGGCCAGTCCCTGCGACCCCTGGGGTACTTCATCCCCAGGTAACCGAGCACTAGCAGCCCGATCACGACGAGTACTATCGATGCCGTAACCAGGATGTCGGCCAACTACTCTTCCTC